>NZ_DDGR01000005.1:0-92362 GCF_002337775.1 Sphingobacterium sp. UBA1897 | reverse complement strand
CACCCGGCTTTGTTTTTTTGTATCTTGGGTCAGGATTAGTGACCTTGTGTGCCGTCTACACCATGTGAATGCCCGTGAGACAATTCTTCTTCAGTAGCAGGACGTACAGTTAAGATTTCGATATCGAAATTTAATGTTTTGCCAGCCATCGGGTGGTTTAAGTCAGCGACAACTACTTCTGGAGTAACCTCAGCTACTACAGCGCGGAATTGGTTTCCTTGGTTGTCTTGTAAAGGCAATACTTCTCCTACTGGAGGTAAACCTGTTTCTTTAAACATATCTACTGGCAATTGTGCGAATGCTCTGTCGTCTTTTTGACCGTAAGCATCATCCGGTGCCAATTCAAATGAAATTTTATCACCAACGTTTAAGTCTGCGATGTTTTCTTCGAATTTAGGTAACATCATACCTACACCATATAAGAAATCTAAAGGTTGTTCTGCAGTTGTTTCTTCAACGAAAACTTTTTCACCGTTTTCTACTGTGTGAAGTCTGTACGTCAATGCTACGACGTCGTTTGCTTTTATAGCCATCTGATTTTGATTTTTGGAAGCCCGAGGCTACCGTTTATTAAATATAATTTATTAACGCTTGTATGGAATCCTGTGGTAGACTGCAGGTCCTGTTTTTACAAAGATATGCTTTTGTCTCCTTTCCGACTCTATGTTCGAGCAATGGAAGATTTTCTTCTGTACCGCCAAGAACAATTTTATTTGGAATATAATAGTTGCCGAGTTCATTTTTGAAAGCCATCGCTTTATCCCCCGTCAATGCAATTTCATTGATTCCATATATTTCTTCTAGCAATAATATTGCCCAATTTGAATAAGCCGAACCATAAGTCTTGATTTGCGGGAATACATTCGCCAGCAATTGGTCTGTAATGGCGATGTAATTTTCATCATCAAAAAGCAAACCTAATCGTTTCAGCTGACGAACCATTGTCGACGAAGAGGAGGGGATGACATTATCCATAATTTCGCTTTTCCGTGCGATGAGTTCCTCTGCCTGCGACGATGTATAGTAGAATGTTTTTTGTGATCCATCGTAAAACAATGCAATGGCCTTATCAGTGAGCTGTCTTGCTTTTGTGAGCCAATTGAGGTCAAATGTCGCCTCATATAATGCTATAAAGGCTTCAATAGTGAATGCATAGTCATCTAAGAAGCCTGCGATTGCTCTATTGTTATCTTTTGGTTGGTGCAATAACTGGAGATCGTCTTGAATAAGATGTGTACAGATAAACTGTGCATTGTTTAAAGCGAGTTCAAGGAAATGGCTGTTTCCAAGACTGTGATAGGCATCTATTAGTCCTTTTAGAAATAGCGCATTCCAAGTGGTTAGCTGCTTATGGTCGAGTCCCGGACGGATCCGTTGTTCACGATAGTTGTATAATTTTTTCTTTGAAATTTTTAAAAAATCTGCCCATTCGTCAGCTGACATATTGACCTTTGTTGCTAACTGGTCTGCATTAATGGCGCAAATAGGAATGTTGGTTTTCTCCTCCTCCCAGTTGCCGGCTTGGGTTATGTTAAAATATTGCCCGAGTAGGGGAGCATCGTCGCCCAATACCTCGTCAAATTCAACTTTGGAGAAGGAATAGTATTTCCCTTCAATGCCTTCGCTATCGGCATCTAAAGCGCTATAGAAACCATGGTTTGGTGCTAGCATCTCCCGTTCGGCCCAGTCTATCGTTTCTTCGATAATCCGCTTATAGAACGGATCTTGACTTTGTTGATAGGCTTCGGCATAAAGGGACAGTAGCTGTCCGTTGTCGTAGAGCATTTTTTCGAAATGAGGAATATGCCAATAATGATCGACAGAATAGCGCGCAAAGCCACCACCGATCTGGTCGTATATACCTCCTGATCCGATCTTTTTCAACGTAAAATGAACATGATCTAAGATCTCCCGATCGTCGGCAAGTACGCCATATTTTAGGAAGAATAACCAATTGTTTGGTAGCGGAAATTTCGGTGCTTTTTGATAACCACCTTCTTTTTTATCGAACATCTCGGTCCAAGGGGCAACAATTTCATTTAAGTCCTCGATTGTGTATTGCGCTGGAATAGGGTGAATGGGAAGTTTTTCGGCCCTTTGAATACCATTGTTCAGCTTTTCGGCATAGTCAAATGCGACTTCGGGTTTCTCCGCCCACATTTGTGCAATTTGTAATAAGATATTCTGCCAGTCGTGCGGTTTGAAATAAGTACCACCATAAATAGGTCTCCCATCGGGCAGGCAGATACAATTCAATGGCCAGCCCCCTGCATTGGTCATCAGTTGCACAGCAAGCATATACACTTGATCAATATCAGGGCGTTCTTCACGGTCGATTTTGATCGATACGAAAAACCTATTCATGGTTTGGGCGATGGCTGAGTTTTCAAAACTTTCACGCTCCATCACATGGCACCAATGGCAAGCCGAGTAGCCAATGCTTACGATGATCAGTTTATTTTCGTCTTTTGCCTTTTTTAAAGCTTCCGGTCCCCAGGGCATCCAATCTACTGGATTGTGTGCGTGCTGTTTAAGGTAGGGTGAATTTTCAAATTGCAATTGATTCGCCATAAGACGAAGGTAGTAAAAAAGCCTCCATCATGGAGGCTTAAATGTGTTTTTTAATATTGGGGTTCTGCAATGATCTGGTAAGTCTCAATGGCATCTTTCGGAGTTCCAACCAAAGCGATTGACGATGTACCTCTTTCCCAAATTGCTATCGGCAGGTGATTAAGCTTATTTTTGAAGAGCTTACTATACTTATCGTTAAGTTCAGCCTGTTGATTGTTTGTTGTGGTAAGTGTGGGGCTACCAAAAGATTCGTGTGCCACTTCCATCAAATATTCTTTCTCTTTTTCAGGTGTTTGCTTTCGAAATTGATCGCCATAATAGAGATTGACATAGCTATAGGGGTATTGCCCTTTTATATAAGTTTGATCGATGCGATAACCCTTTTTGTAAGAAAAGGACTGCCCTACAATGCTTCTTGTGGGTGGGTTTTCCCAATTGACATTGAAAAAATCTTTTCCAGCAATAGCCCTGATCGTTAGGTTGGCTTGTTTGACCACCTTACTGTCTTTGTAAACCAATAAGTTAAATTTGTAATCGCCCGGTTTGTTGAATGTGACACCGGTCATATAACGAAAAGGATTAACGCCTGAACTGTAATGCATAATATCATCGATATGCCAAACAATTGAATCAACAACCTCTTTTTCCCAAAGAAAAAAAGTGAAATGATCCTTATGTTTTTCTTTATCATATAAACGGATTTCACCTTGTTCAAATACATTGATAATTCTATTGTCAGTCCAAACATCCATGTTTTTGGTCATTCTTGTTGTAAGAGATTCCGCTTCTTTTTCTTCAGGTTTTATTACTTCTGATGTTTCAGTATAATTTTCTTTTGTACAAGAAAAGAAAATAAAAGAAATGCAGCTTATTAAAAGATATTTTTTTAACATTATTTTTATGTTTTTGCAAAAATAGAAAAAAATGCGAGAAACTTTTGTGTGGTGTGGCGTTTCACTTTTTAGTTGCGTTAGATAATAGGTTGTCGGCAAGCGTTTATAGCTTGAAAATTAATTAGATGTTATAAAATGTCCGATGAATTTGATTATTTTTACATGCATTTATTATTAGCTTTACCGAAGTCCTATGTCAAATGACGTTGACCTGCTTAAGAAGATAGTCCAAAAAGATAGAAATGCTTTTGAAGCTATTTATAAGGGCCATTTCCGTAAATTGTATATCTTGTCTTTTCGGTATGTGCGAGAGGAAGCAATTGCTGAAGAGCTCACCAACGACGTATTTATGATGTTATGGGAAAATGCAGGCAAATTGGCCATTAGTCAATCTCTGGGAGCTTACCTATCACGCAGTGTTATCAACCTTTCGCTTACCTATCTTAAAAAGAATCAACGTTTATTGGATCGGAATAACGATTATAGTAAAGAACTGGATCTGACGGATGATGAAGATGAAATTGATCGCGCCGCACTTTACGAATCCAAGTTGTTGATGATCGAAAGTATACTGGAAGGGCTACCGCCGCAGTGTCGTAAAATCGTTCTTATGAGTAAGTACGATAAGATAAAACAACAAGAAATCGCGGATCAATTGGGAATTTCAATAAAAACGGTTAAAAATCATTTGACCATTGCTTACGATAAAATTCGGATCGCATTGGCCAAGCAAAAAACTTTTCTGTTGCTTCTAATCGGCTTTTTATTTTTTTCATTGGGACTTTTTGTCCAGTTTATTATCTTATAGTTATGGAAGAAAACAATACTTCAAGATTTATTCCTTATGACTTGATTCAGAAAGAGCTGGATGGGACTATTTCCGAAAGGGAAGGAGTGTTGCTTGGGCGTTGGATTTCGGAGGATGTGGCGAACTACGAGCTATACCATGAAGTTAGAAGTATAGCTGATGATCTTAGAGCACTGGAATGCTATAAAAAGGTAGATGCCAGTAACCAATGGGAAAAATTTAAAAATCAGTTGGATAAAACAGGGGATCAACAAGAAGCGGAGATCGAGACACCTGTACGAGCAATCTGGAAACCCTGGATGAAATTTGTGGCTGCAGCCGTATTGTTCGTGGTCGGTTTTGCCGGCTACCTGAACTTTGACCGTTGGATGGGGTATGAAGTCCGATTATACGGATCGGAAACACAGCAGCCTACAGTACTTCCCGATGGTTCGGTAATGACACTACAGGCAGGAGCCGAGGCGATGTTCAACAAAAGAACATTTCCACAGCAAAGAACTGTCGAGCTAAAAAAGGGAAAAGCACTATTCGATGTCAAACATCAGACAGGGACCTCCTTTATGGTCGATCTTGAACATAATTATGTGCGTGATATCGGCACTACCTTTGAAGTCAATTTACTGGAAGATGATGTCGAAGTCCTTGTTAAGGAGGGAAGTGTAGCCTTGAGCAGTGGAAAAGGAGATCATGCAAAAGAACTTGTTTTACAGAAAAATCAAAAGGGATTGTATAAAAGACAAACAGCGTCTTTATCTAAAATTGACCTGTTGGCAGATAATGATATTGATGTAGCACAAAAGCTGAGCTACTCAAATGTTCGGTTGGATAGTATCTGTACAGATCTGGAAAAGCATTTTCGGGCGAATATAACTGTCGTTGGAGATAGTTTAAAAGCACGCAAGCTCAGCATGTACTTTGATGGGCAAACGCTTAACGAGATTGTTCAGATTCTTTCCAAAACTTTAAATGTGAAGTGGAAAGCCGGTAAAAAGGGATATAGTATCTACGAATAGGCTCTTCGCTTTGCTGATATGAAAGATAGGATTCTGTATCGTTTGCTTTTTTTCTGCTGGTGGGTTATAGCGATGTGTCCGAAAGCCATGGGACAGAACTCTCCTGCCGAATTTCGGATCTCAATTGACACTCATAACAAACAGATTCTTCAGATACTTGCTGAAATTCATAATACATACGATATATCCATGTCTTATGACGAGCAGGTCTTTAATAAAAAGATTATTTATAGCCGATCGTTTGACAAATCCAGTCTGGAAGAGGTTCTAAATTATTTGTTGAAAGATTCCAATGTTGGATTTACAATGATCAATAGAGCGCTGATATTCTATGAAGAAGATAAAACTTTTACCGTTAAGGGGCGTGTTGTGGATAGTTTAAGTGGCGAAAACCTGATTGGTGCCACCTTGTTGATCGCGGAGAAAAGTAAAAGTAGTTTAAGTAATAAATATGGGTTTTACTCACTGACATTACCACGGGGCGAATACAGTTGTTATGTAAGTTATCTGGGCTATAAGACAAGGTTGGTCTCATTAAATGCTGAGTTAGAAAATAATTACCTGGTCATTAAGCTCGCTCCAGTGGATTTTAACTTGAGTGAGGTGGTGGTTAATGTTGATTCTTCCTTCACAGCGCAGCACATGGGAAGTTTCACAGATAAAGTCAATTGGACCCAAGCACGAAGAAATGCCTTTTATAAAGGTGAGGCTGATATCATGAAGGTATTACAGATGCAAAATGGGATTAACGGATTAACAGAAGGCGGCAGTAATCTTTTCGTAAGGGGGAGCGGTAAGGACCAGAATCTTATTTTGCTTGATGAAGCTGTTGTTTATAATCCATCGCATCTATTCGGTTTAACCTCCGTGTTTAATTTGGACATCTTGAAGAATACGCAGCTTTATAAGGATGCTATTCCTGCAAATCTAGGGGGGCGTCTTTCTTCCATCATGGATATGAGTACCAGAGACGGTGATGCCAATGCTTTTCATGTTTTTGGTGGGTCAAGTCTATTGATTGCTCGGGTAGGTGCTGAGGGGCCATTTATAAAAAAGGGAAAAGGTGCTTTCATTGCCACTGCACGGGGAAGTATATTGAATGCTTTTAATACGGATTATCGCTTGTTTAATGTCAAAGGTAGGTACAGTGACTATAACGTGAAGTTCAACTATACATTTGACGAGAAAAATCGAGTTTACCTTTCGGGGTACTATGGGGAAGATAAGGTTATTTCACCGAGTAGGAATACCAATCGTTGGGGCAACTGGACTTCTACTTTGCGATGGAACCATGTGCATAGTGATCGGTTGTTTATGAACCTTTCGGCCATATTCAGTGATTATCATAATAAATTGGATGTCAGTAAACCCGAATCGAGTGATAATCAAATCTGGTTGACACGGATACGTGACTTTAGTTTGAAATCCGATTTTACGTATTTTATGGGATTAGACCGCACTTTGGATTTTGGTCTTCAGGGAACCCTGCATCGTTTTAATCCCGGGGAGATATCGCCGATAAATTCAAACACGGAAGATAATATTTTTAGGGCGCAAGCTTATGATTATACGGGGTATGTTTCTTTTAATTGGAAGATCGATTCAGCCTTCCGGATTGTTGCGGGAATACGGGCGAATGCCTTTTTTAATGCTTCCTTCGGACGCTATTATTTATTGGATGGCAGCTCGTATAAGCCATTGTCGAACGATGCCGACAAGAAAAAGTCGTATTATGGTTTAGAACCACGCCTGTCTTTGCAATATAAAATGGGCAATGACTATGCTTTCAGAATGGCTTATAATAGGAGTTATCAATATTTGCAGTTATTACAGAATGATGAACTTGCTTTTTCCTCATTGGAAGCTTGGGTGCCGGCGGGATTAAATATTAAACCACAATATGTTGATGCTATTTCTTTTGGTATCAACAGGTTATTGTATCATGGAAATATTGGACTGGAAGGGTACTGGAAGAAGATGGGCAATCAGGTCGAATTGATCGATCATGCGCAACTGATACTTAACCCATTTATTGAAACACAGCTGCGACAAGGGAAGGGGCATGCTTATGGACTGGAATTATCTGTCAATCAGCGTATCGGTGAGTTTACGGGCAGTATCTTCTATAGCTGGTCGAGATCTTTTCGTAAGATCAATGGCATCAATAAAGGAAAAGAGTATGCGGCTAATTTCGATATTCCACATGTGCTTAAGAGCAACTTGTCCTATGATTTGGGGAGGTCGGTGCATCTCAATGCTTTTTATACAATTCATACGGGAAGGCCTTTAACCTATCCAATAGGATTTATGGAATATGAGGGTATATATGTTCCGGTGTATTCAAGCCGTAATTCCCATCGTATGCCTACATTTAGTCGGTTTGATTTAAATTGCTCGGTAGATTTGGAAACGATAAAGCAACGAGAGCGAGGAAGAAGACATACCTTGAATTTTGGATTATATAATGTATTTGATCAGCGCAATCCACTTTATTATAGTTTCTCCGAAGATAGCAATGGGAATTTAGCTATTCAGAAAACGTCATTTTCTGGGCGAGTTCCCTCAATTAGTTACACAATGAGATTTTGATTGATATGAGATTCTTATTGATTATAGTTACTTGCTTCCTAGCGGTTTCTTGTCAGAAATCGGCTGTAGACGAAGGACAATCGTACGATATGATTGTTGAAGGTGGGATTAATACGATGTACAAAGAGCAGTATATCCAATTAAAGAAATTGGACGGGCTAAAGTCTAATTCAGGGACTATCGGGATTAGTGGGGCCACCGTACGTGTAACCAATGGTCCCAATATGATTGAATTCAATGATTTGGGTGAGGGGCTTTATTATGGTGAGCTGTTCAATCTGAAGGACACGGTAGGAAATGTCTTTCAGCTTACGATTACTTTGAATGGGAAATTGTATGAAGCACAAGATCAATTGATACCTGTGGTACCAATTGAAAATGCCTTTCTACCGGTCGAAAAAAGTAATTTGAATAACAAATGGACGGTAAAGGTTAATAAACATCTCTTCGGGATGCGAACCTCCAATAAATGGCTTATTATGCCGCAGAAGGATTTTTCTGAAGATGATATTTCTTCTTTTCGCTCTCCTTTTAGCTACAGTTATCGTTTGGGGGCACCTAATGTACTGAATAACTTACTTGGGAAGACTTACAACTATGAAGTTTCGTTGAAGGACAGTTTAATCGTCTCTAAGTTTTCTGAATCGCCACGTTACTCCCGTTTTATTTATAATCTATTTCAGGAGACTGAATGGAAAGGATTATTGTCTGCAGTACCTGCCAATGTTGAAGGTAATATTTCGAATAATGCCCTTGGCTTTTTTTATGTGATGGACGGTGTGCGTAAATCAATTCCAATAAAGGACATTAGAACCAGTAAATAGTGTCCGTAGGGAAGGATTTCAGAGCTTATTTATTGATGAATCGCTCCTGATGAATCGCTCCACGTGGTCAAAGACATTGTTATTATTCAAAGCAAATATTTACACATAATATATACACATGAACACTGCACATTATAAAGCAGATAGATTATTGCTATTTCTATTTTTCTGGTTATGTTTGGCCCTAAGACCAATACAGGCGGAAGTACTGCCAAATTACGTTATTCCACTTAAAGATACCAATAACAAACAAAAGACAATGCTTGTATTTATTACGGGCGATGGTGGTTATAATGATTTTAGTAAAAGCCTGTTATCTTACTTCTCACTCGATGGATATCCTCGTTTGGTCATCGATGCAAAAAAATATTTCTGGAAAAAGAAAACTCCGCAAGAAGCGGGAAGGGAATTCGAACGGTATATTGACCATTTCAGGAAAGAATGGGACTGCGACCAAATTTATTTGATAGGACATTCATTTTCTGCCGGAGTGTTACCTTTTGTTCTGAATAATTTCTCGGATCCGTTGAAAAAGTCAATCCGGCATGTTACTTATTTGTCGCCCGATCAGTATGCGAGTTTCGAGGTGACCGTATCGACTATGCTTAACTGGAAACAGAAGCCCAATGGCTACGAAGTACTAGCTGAAGTCTTGAAGCTAAAGCAATTCCCTTCGACTTATGTCTTTTGTAAAGAGGGCGAAGAAGATCTCGTGAAAATGTTTCGTAATGCGGGATTAAAGGTCGATGTACTGGCGGGGCCGCACAATTATAATCGTGATTTCAAGACTATCTATAACACAATTCGATTAAGATAGCAATCATATTAGGACTTTTTTATAAAAACCTTGTCATCCTACTGAATTTAGATGCAAGGTTTTTTTATGCAATATCGTTTTTTATTGGTTTTACTGTTCTTTACTTCTCGACTATTTGGACAAGGAGCTTCATTAACAGGGATTGTCCTCGATGCCTCAACGGCAAAACCTATACAAGGTGTTACTGTAAAGCTTTCCAATACGGCAAAATCTGTAGCAACAAATAAGGAGGGGCAGTTCCAGTTACCATCCGTGCCTGACAATTGGGAGTTACTATTTAGTGCCGTTGGCTATAAAAAACAGGTATTCCCGATGAGTGTCGCACAGGGCAAGAAAGTTCTTATTATTCGTTTGGAAGATGAACAACAAAGTCTCGATGAAGTTGTCGTGAATGCGCCTAAAAAAAGAAAATACACGAATAAACATAATCCAACAGTAGATTTAATCCGTAAAGTAATTGAAAAAAGAGATGAAAATAATGCGTTAAATGGAACAGCCGGTAGCTATCAAGAATATGAGAAGCTATCGATGTCCTTGTCTATCCAAAATCAAAAGGTGGATAAATCCCGCTTGCTCAAACGTTTCGGATTTTTAAAACAGGGGATGGATACGCTAAAATATCCCGGTAGGTCGCTGGTCCCGATATTTATGGATGAGAAAATTGGTCAGCGAAAATTGGATGCTCTTAAAGGTAACAGCTTTGTTTTACTGGGTGAGAATCAGTCGCGCGTAGATCAGTACCTGGATGAAGACGGTATTGATGAGTATTTGGATAAAATCTATGGTGAAACAAATATCTATGATACGGATGTCTCTATTGGGAATAGACGTTTTTTGAGCCCTATAGCAACGTTGGGACCTTCGTTTTATAAATATTACTTGGTTGATACCTTGAAAGATAGTAAACCTTGGCATGCCAAAATACGCGTAGAGCCAAGGAATAGGGAGGATGCACTTTTTTCAGGCTTCATCTATATCCGCTTAGACGGAAGTTATGCATTGGATCAAGCGGAGCTGACCATCAACGAAGCGACCAATATCAACTGGGTAAAGGGTTTAAATATTGTTTTGAATTATTCGGAAAATCAAGCGCATCGTTTTTTTCTGAGCAGGGGAGTACTGACGATAGACATGGGGATTTTTAAGGACGGTATGGGCTTGTTTGGGGAGAAAGTGACCAGCAGATCAGCTTCCAATGAAACACAGCTCGCTGTCAATGGTAAAGCATTGACACGGACAGGGCCACAGAATCCGAATGGGATTGACTGGAATCTTGCGAGACCTGAGAAACTGAGTAGGCTGGAGGAGCAGGCTTTTACGAATATTGATAGCTTAAAACAGTCAAAATCTTTTAAAAATTTGATGGCTTTGGGCTCCTTCATTATGTCGGGTTATTATGGGCGCGGTGTTATCGAAATAGGGCCAGTACCTTCATTTTATAGTTTTAACCCTGTAGAAGGAAGCCGATTTAAATTTGGTGGCAACACGACGGATATTTTTAGCAAGACATTGGTCCTGGATGGTTATGGTGCCTATGGGACGAAAGATAGGCAATGGAAATATAACATGGGTGCCACTTACTCCTTTAACGGAGAATCGGTCTATAAATTTCCTGTAAAGTTAGTCTCTGCTAAGGTTAGTAAAGAGGTGCAGGTGCCGGGACAGGATCTCAATTTTATTGATAATGACAATTTTTTGCTTTCATTCAGAAGAGGGGAAAATGACAAAATGTTTTATCTACAGCGGAGGCAGATCGAATACTGGCAGGAATTTGAAAACCATCTATCCTTTAAAGTAGGGTTCTTTAATCAAATCCTTAGCCCAGGTGGCATATTGGAGTTTGACCGCCGAGCTTTTAGAAGAAGTAACGGCAATGAGCTGTGGACCTCTGCTTTCACCGGAGAAATTCGCTGGGCTCCACATGAGAAATTATACCAGGGGAAACGTTATCGACGTATTATTAATACAGGTCAGCCTGTTTTTACCTTAGCCGCACAGGTTGGCGTGAAAGGTTTATTGGGTGGAGATTATAACTACCAACGTTTTATATTAAATGCCAATAAGCGATTTTTTGCGTCCCAATTTGGTTTTGCCGATATCGTATTTGAATCGGGCATCCAATTTGGAAAGGTTCCCTATCCGCTGATGATTATTCACCGGGCAAATCAAACCTATTCGTATCAGCTCAACTCATACAATTTGATGAATTCAATGGAATTTATGAGCGATAAGTACACGTCACTATTGCTTCAACATTCATTTAATGGTTTTTTCCTGAATAAAGTTCCGCTTCTGAAAAAACTGGATCTCCGGGAGATCGCCTCTGTAAAAATGTTGTATGGAGCTGTCGATGCCTCCAACAGATACACGAAAAGTTTTGATGAATTACCCAAGGATCCTCGCGAACCGCAACTGTTCTCCCTCAATAATGGGGCTTATATAGAAGGGAGTGTTGGCTTGAGTAATATCTTTAAAATTCTACGTGTCGATCTGGTTCGCCGTTTTACGTACCTGAATAATCCCGGTGTATCTCCATGGGGTATCAGGGCAAAGATCGGTATTGATTTTTGATGCCTAAAAAAACAAATCGGATTGGGACTATTTTAAAGTAATGATGTCATTAGTAAAAGTGATTTAGAAAAACGAAATAATTGGGTTTGTCAATTTGAGAGGTAATTATGCTGATGAAAAACAAAATGTTGATCTGGAAATCCTTATTGGGCCTATTGGTCATTTTGGGTGCCGTATATTTTTTTGCAAATCAGAGACAGGAGCTGGCATCGTCGGTAGGGCTTATCCAGTCAAGTTCGTTGTTTTGGGTGGCAATCGGGATCGTGGTTTCTTTGGCATACATCGCCATGCAAGGTTTGGTCTATGTCTATAGTTTTAGGTCTTTGCAACAAAAGTTATCACTGGGTGGAGCTACCCGTTTATTTCTAAAGAGAAACTTTATCAGTGTCTTTCTTCCGGTAGGTGGATTTACCTCACTGGCTTTCTTTAAGAAAGAAGTTAATCAAGAGGGAATTGATGATGCAAACGCCAATCTTTCTTCTGTTATCTACGCAGTCATTAGCCTAGTGTCCTTATTTATACTCTGTCTTTTTGTTTTTCTGTTTGTAGGAATCGCAGGTCTTGATGTGCAGATTATCGGGATTATGCTTGTTTTTAGTGTGCTATTGCTGGGGTTTGGCTGGTACTGCAGATCATTTTACCGTGGGGGAGTAACATACAATTTTACAGTACGGCATTTCCCCTCAGTTGCAGGTATCTGGGATGAACTCCATAAAAAGGGTGTGGATTTTTGGGCTGTATTGCAAAGTCTCATTTGGGCGACAGTCATTGAGCTAGTAGGGATTTTACATATCTATATTGCTATGCTTGCTTTAGGCTTTGAAACATCTTTATTGGCCTGTACAGTAACCTATGCTGTCGGAACGTTGGTCTATTGTTTTTCACCATTGATGAAGGGGGTGGGACTGATCGAAGTATCTATGATTGTCATTCTGTGTAAGTTTGGCTACAGCGAAGAACAGGCTATTTCTATATCCCTTTTATATCGTTTATTTGAGTTTTGGGGGCCATTGGCATTGGGTGGAATTAGTTTCTTCGTGAATAAAAACAACATCTTTGTTCGGATACTTCCATCTGTTTTTATTTTCGTGATGGGGCTTATTAATATCATCTCTGTCTTGACGCCGGCGATTCATAGCCGTGTCACGGCATTAAAGCAATTTATATCTTATGATGCTTTAAACTTCTCAAATGCAGCGGTACTTTTCTTCGGTATATTATTGGTGATGTGTTCGGGTTTTCTGTTGAAGGGGCTACGTATGGCTTGGTATGTTGCGGTTGTGCTATGTTCGCTTTCCATTGTTGCTAATCTTTCCAAAGGGCTGGATTTTGAAGAAGCCTGGTTCGCCTTTTTGGTGCTGTTGATGCTTCTTTATTCATCAAAACACTATTTTGTACAAAGTAATAGAAGATTCAGCTCCTTAAATCTCAGCTTGGTTTTGTGGCTTATTGGGGTCGTGCTGCTGTATGGAATTACTGGGTTTTATTTTCTGAATGCGAAGCATTTTAACATGGATTTTACCATTTTAAATGCGGTAAGCAGTACGCTGCACGGTTTTGTGCTACTTAATGGTGATGTTGCGGAACCTCAGACAACGATAGGACAGTATTTTTTGTATTCCATTAATTTTTTTAGTGTGATCAGTCTGTCTGCATTGTTCTACTGGATGGTCAATCCGTGTCAGTTAGCGGAAGAAGAGGTTGATGGGCAGATTGAAATTGCACAGCGCCTCTTGGAGCGTTATGGTAAATCACCTGTTGATTATTTTAAGACGTATGGGGATAAAGATCTTTTCTTTAACACGGAGCGGACGGGCTTTATTGCGTATAAAAAATGTTATGGTTTTGCTATGGTGCTCGAAGGACCCGTTTGTGAGGATACTGAAGATGCGATGAAAGAACTGATTAATGCATTTGAACGTTATTGTTGCAAATCGAGTTTAAAAACAGCCTATTACCGCGTTGATGGTAGACATCTAGGGGTTTTCAAGCAGTTGGGCAAAAAATCTTTTCTGATCGGAGAAGAGGCTATTGTCAATGTCGATAATTTTTCGCTGGAAGGAAAGAAACGTAAATCACTTCGAAATGCGGTGAATAGCATTGAAAAAAAAGGTTTTGTTTCGAATTTATATCGCGCACCGTTATCCAATGGTTTGCTTCAGAAATTGCAGGTTGTGTCTGATCATTGGTTGAGAGACATGAAGCGTTCAGAACGTGTTTTTTCTCAAGGTATGTTCGACGTTGGTAAGATTAAAAATAGCCATGTAATTACTTTGGAGGATAACGAAGGGCGCATTTTGGCCTTTTTGAATATCATTCCCAATTATGCTCCAGACGAGGCGACGTATGATCTTATCCGGAAATTGCAAGATGCACCAGGGGGAAATATGGATGTATTGATTATCCGTTTTTTAGCGTATTGCAAAGAGGAAGGTTATTCTTTTTTAAATATGGGACTGGCTCCTTTTTCGGGATTTGACAAGAAGAAAGGGCTTGTTGAACGTTTGATCAGTTTTCTATATGAAAATAATCCTTACTTCCGTCAACCAAAGGGCCTGAAAGAATTTAAGGAAAAATTTGATCCCTGCTGGGTCGAGAAATTTGTGGTGTATTCACATGATTTGGATTTGATTTCAGTGCCTTTGGTGATTGATAAGGCAATGAAATCAAATGCGGGTAAGTGATAAGCTGATCTTATCTGAAGATAAGTTTGTTCTTTGATCGGATTTTAATCAATTATTTGCACAAGATCAGCGCAATTGCCGCTGAGCATATGAAAGGTAAAACCTGCATCGAGCTTGATCTCTGCGCAGGATGAGGTGCGTAAATAGGCCGCTTTTCGGGTCAGGTATTCCACTAGATCAGTCAACGTGGGGTTATGTCCAAAGAGCAGTACATGATTGATATGATCGGGGATCGCATTTATGATGGAAAGCAAATGCTTGTATGTACATTCATAAATTGTTTCTTCAATTTGGATATCAAAAGAAGAAGAGCCCATGACATCTAGAAAAATACGTGTTGTTTGCATTGCGCGATTGGCTGGTGAACTAATCACGATACTGTTTTCATCTAAGGTCAATTTTGCCGATAGCTTAGCCGCTACTTGTTTTGCGTGTTGTATGCCGTCGGATGTGAGTGCGCGATCAAAATCGTTTATGCCCGGAATAGTTTCGGCTTTGGCATGTCGGATGATATAAAGTTTTTTACTGTTGTCCATGATTAAAATTTTTGATTCTTATACAATATAAATAATAACGCTTGTTGTTCCGGTTCATTGTGTTTGGGCAATGAGCAGGCTTGCGTATGAATACAAATAATAATACAGGAAGTTTTGAAAAGTATATACTCTATGAATAGTTTTTTTACCTCAAGTGATACGTTTAATATCGTATCAAAGCTAAAGCGTTGTGTTTTTTAAATGCTTATAATGGCAAAATGAAAGTCTTGATAACGATTTTTTTGGTGATTTCTGGTCTTTGTTGTTTTATACATCTATTTGCCGTCAGTTTATTTTATTTATGGAAAAACATCGTTAGCCAAGTCGCGTTTTTTTGTTTCTACCGTTTGATTTTTACTTATGATTCGTAATTTTTTGATACTTCTTTATGGAAGTATTTTCCTAGTGGCTTGCAGTCGTCCAGAGGATTTTTTTGCGGGGGATGTTGAAGCTCCTATTTGGACTGTTGATCCCATTGATTCAGTTACTTTTGATAATAATGAAGGTTTGGTCAATATACATACTGTTGCTGACGCTAATTTTAAGGGGCTAAAAAATGCCAACGATTTTATAGATATCTCGGGCGCAAATGCCAGTTATTGTCATCCAGATGTTCTTTATTTTCCAAATAAACTGAATGGGTATAAGTATTGGATGGTTTTCACCCCTTATTTTGGTGCAGTGGGGACCAATCAAAATTCAAAGAAATTTGAAAATCCAAGTGTTGTTGTATCAAATGATGGTCTTGATTGGGTAAATCCTCCGGGATTGAGCAATCCCATTATCAATGCGCCCTTCCCGACAGAAAGTTTCGGTGAAAACAAGGTTGATCCGATTCAGGGATTTTGGTCAGATGTCGATTGGATATACTTAAATAATCAGTTTTATCTTTACTATAGAGGCAGTTTTATCACTGCTCAGTCTTTGAAAGGCAAATGTGTGTTAAGTAATACCAATTTTGATCGACTGAAACAAAACGCTCATCGCACTATTGTACAACAAACATCTACAGATGGTATAAAGTGGTCGAATCTGAACGTCGCCTTTACCAGTAATCCTCCGTTTACTCCCAAAGATGATCATCTATTGTCTCCCTCTTTTATTCATGACGGAAGTGAGTTTTTGAGTTATGAAATTGAGCTGAATTTTAATTCGAAAAATTTTAAAGGGAAGGATCCTTCTTATGTGGTTCGCAGAACATCTGCCGATGGGATTAATTTTACAGGGTTTCGCGACAGCAAAATAGTTAATTTCTTTAATAAACCCTGGCTGAAGGAAGGTAGTGGTAATTCGCCATGGCATATTCAGGCAACATATGCTGACGGTTATTATTTTCTATGTATTGCTGTTGGTGAAGTGAAAAGATACACGGCAGAGCTATTGTATGTGGCTTATTCGAAAGATGGATTAAATTTCAAAGTATTACCGAAGCCTCTGTTGAAAAATAATGCCTATCGAAGTTCGATCTTTCCAATGGGGAGTACTGAGTCTCTCCTCAAGATGGGAGCTATGATCGGGAATAAATCAGGGGAATTCCGATACCGGGAATTTACGTTAAACAAAGATAGGATCGAAAAATCTTTAAATTGATTTCGGTATTTGATATATAATTCGTCTTGCTATTTTTGTATATTGAATGTCAATGATGGAAAAAAATGGTAGTACGAAGGGGACTTTTCCCGTCGCTGTGTCGGTAATCATACCGGTATACAATGTTGAAAAATATTTAGATGAGACAATCCAAAGTGTACTTGACCAGGAATTACAAGATTTTGAAATTATTCTTGTCAATGATGGTAGTCTGGATTCTTCTGCTGCAATATGCCAAAAATATGCATCCTTAGATTCGAGAATTTACTTTTTTGATCAGGACAATGCGGGTGTTTCCGTTGCGAGAAACAATGGTTTGAGTCGTGCGCGAGGAGAGTATGTCTATTTTCTAGATTCTGATGATACGATTGATTCCGAATTCTTGACTGGAACTTATACATTAGCAAAACAAGATGATCTTGATCTAGTCGTTTTAGGAGAGATATATTGTTACAGAGCAAAACGATTGACTGCTGTACCTACTTGTGGATTGTTTATAAAAAAGTCATTATTGGACAGCTATCATGATATTCGCTTTCCCGTGGGAATCCAACCTTGTGAAGACGGTTTGTTTTCACATTGCCTTTTTTTAATGACTGATAAAATAGGATTCAATCCGGATGCAAAATATTTTTATAGACAACACGAGAATCAAAATCATGTACGCATCAATAAAGAAACCGCTCGCATCTTAAAACAGATACCTAATTGGTTGGAACTTTTAAAAATATTCTACGATCAACATGATATTTTTACCTCGAGAGCACTCAAACTAGCTTTGTTTATTGAACATGAACCGTTTGAGTTGCGTTACATAAAAATGCCTTTTGATGAGAATGAAAAAGAAGTACTTTTCAGATTATTGCAAAATTTTATGCGACAATATGTCGAGCCATATTTATCCAAAACTGATATAGAAGTATTATCGGTTCCATTTAGGTCTTTCATGACAGCGGAAAATCATGTGAATTTTGATAATTTTTATAAAAGCTATCGAACGAATAGAGCCCAGCAGTTTAAACATGCATTGTTTTGGGTTAAGTTTATTCCAATTTCTAAATTAAGGAGGAAACTTCGCAATAATATCAGAAATAAATATATTGATATATGAAGATTCTATTAATACAACATTTGTATTTTTTAAATGGAATAGGAGGAACAGAAAAAATCTGCTCGATATTGGCTAATATTTTATCCGCCAATGGTTATGAAGTCGAAATAGCCACTAATGAAAATGTAGTTGGTAAGCCAGTGTTTACTTTGGATAAAAGCGTACGTGTTACAAACATATATGATGTAAATCTGGAACAAAAAGAGGAGATCCCCTTATATAATTATAAAGGCAGAAATCCTTTTCTTTGGATAAAATATAAGATAGAAAAGAAGTATGCTAAATGGTATAATCGCCGTTTAATAAAGCGTATGGAAGGGGAAGATAAACTATTTCAGTATAATTTGAGAAACCGGGCGATTGCTTGGAAAAGTTACATTGATCTAGTTAAGCCAAATTTGATTATTACAATGTCTATTGGTTCATTGTTGGAAATTACCTATGGAAACACGCTGACAATACCAATTTTAGATTCGGTGAACGGTCGGCCAGATTATGATTATTCCAATATTCTGGGCGGAAGGAAATCGTATATGGTTGATTTATTGACGTCAAGTTTTAGTAAGCTTGATGGCATCCAAATTCTTTTTGATAGTTATAGAAAATTTTTGCCCGATAATTTTGCCGGCGAATGCCGTGTTATTACGAATCCTATCGACGAGGTAAGCGAAACCGATTTGGTTCGACATAGTAATGAAAAATCGAGATTTAAGATAATTCATATTGGACGATTGGATACTGCGTGTAAACAGCAACATATAGCTATAGATATTTTCTCTAATTTGGCAGAAAAATACCCGGCATGGGATTTGGAATTTTGGGGTATAGGTGATGACTTTGAGCGATTGAAATTACAGATTCTTGAACTGGGCCTATCCAAAAGAATTTTCCTTCGCGGATTTACTGACGATCCCATCGCAAAGATGAAGGCTGCAGATATCTTTATTTTTCCGAGCAGATATGAAGGATTTGGGCTTGCTTTGGCCGAAGCTATGTCTGTTGGTTTACCTAGTATAGGTTTTGCTACATGTTCTGGAGTGAACGAATTAATAAAGCATGGTGAGAATGGGTTTTTGGCGAACGATCGAGAAGGTATGGAGCTTCATCTTGAGCAATTAATAAATAATCCACTTCTTCGTGAACAAATGGGGATAAAAGGGGAAATTTTTATAAAAGATTTTAATCTTGATAAAATGACGAGGGGATGGTTGGAGTTGGTTAATGCTGTAATAAATAAATATGACAATGTCTAAAAGGAAACGAGTACTATATTTTATGCCGGTTAATCCGATGAATGATCGCGCAGGAAATATTACGAGATGTATACAATTGCTAGAATATTTTGAACGTAATAGCCCTTATGTAGAAACAGCTTTTGTTTCATTTGATCATTGGGCGCAGGCGGACAAAATGTCTTTTGAGCAGAAATTTCCGAATATTCGTTTAATACTTATACAACATAGGGAAAATAAGGGGAATTATCTAAAATATTTCTTTCGGGATAAGCTTTCGAGATTATTCTTAAAAAAAGGTTTAGATCAGGTAACGCCTTTCCATTTGAAACAAATAAGAAAGCAGTTTAGCGGCAATTTTGATGTTACATTGATAAGTTACGTTGAATGGGGGAGATTTGTTGAAGCAGTTCCATCTAAACGTACCATAATAGATACACATGATTTAATTACATCTCAATATTTAACGCGGAGTGGAGATAGAAAATCGATAGGGCAGGTTTTCCAAGAAGAACTTGAGATTCTTAATTGTGCTGACGAGGTATGGACTTATTCAATTGAAGAACAATATATCTTTGAGCAGTTTCTCACAAATAAAGTGAGATTGCTTCCAGTTTCATCAAGTATTCGCAAAAAAGAGAAAGTAGAAAATAGGATAGATCATGAAATTCTATATGTTGCTAGTGATAATGGCCATAACCAAAGAAGTATTGAGTGGTTTATTCAAGAAGTTCTACCTTTGGTTAATGAACATTTTTCATTGACAGTTGTGGGTAAGATTTGTGATAAAATCGAGGATAACAGTCGAATCGAGAAATTAGGTGTGGTAGATGATTTATCCGATATATATAATACTAGCAAGATTACTATTTGTCCAATGTTATCTGGGACAGGAATTAAAATAAAAGTGTTGGAATCGCTTGGTTACGGTCTACCCGTTGTGACGAATAGGCGAGGTGTTGATGGCCTAGTCAACAAAGTTTCAAATGGTTGTTTAATTGCGGATAACCCTAATCAATTTGCTTTTTATATCAATAAGTTATTGAGTGATTCTCAGTTTTATAATCAATTGCAAACCCAAGGGGTGCAGTTTTATGAAAGCTATTATGCCCCAAATAATGAAATCAGGATACTCGATGAGAGCTTTTTAGGAAAAGGGAATATGGATATAGAAGATCCTAATTTGAGAGATATCACGTAGAATTTAATATTTTATTGTTAAATATTTGTTTCCTAAAATACTGAACCGCTTTATGAAACAGATATTTTTATTCCTCCCAGATATAGGTCTTGTTTTTACCGAAGACTTTATTTGTAAAGTTTTTAAGCCTTAACTTCCATTTAACAACCTTTGTTCTTTTTAAGGCATCTAATTTACTTGTAAGAATCGTGTTTTCTTGCTGAAGGTTAAAAACCGTTTGGTTTATATCCATCTTAATTTTGGGAACACAAAATTGATAAATATAATCTAATCTGTTTTTGATAGCTAGTCCTATATTTTCTGGATCTAATTGGTTTTTTACTTCATTTTTGGCTTTTTCTCCTATGCAAGTCCTAAAATCTTTTTCATTAAACAACTTTAACATCAGTTTACTTGCATATTCAACATCAGGATCTGCCCAATGTGTTTCGGCATTTTCAGTATAGACATAATTATTTTTAGTTGATATTAGTTGATAGGGGACAAGACAACTATTTTCAAAATTCATAAAATCTAAATTACCCGAATAGGCGGTCGCAATAACAGGCTTACCTAGAGACATTGCTTCAGCTAAAGTCAAACCAAAACCTTCGGATCGATGTAAAGAAACGAAAACATCACAATTATTAATCAACGCGTCCAAGCTTTCTCTTGGTAGAATTTCTTCGATTAAGATGATGGCCGGATTTGTTCTTATCCGATTCTTTAATTTTTCTCTCATTTCCTTGAACTTATCTCCAACAGATGTTTTTATGATTAAAATAGCTTGTGTATTGTTTTCACCAAAGGCTTTTTCAAAAGCTGTAATAGCGGCATAAGGATTTTTGCGTTCCAATACACTGTGATAATCAAACATCGAAAGAAATATGAATTTTTCTTTCGGGAGATTAAGTTCTTCGCGAGAAAGTTGTGTAGTCGGGATTTTAATGGAGTGCATAAACCGAAGTACTGGCTTGTTTGAAACTTGCGCGATGGCGTTTTGACAGAAATTACTTGGTACCCAGATTTCATCTAAGATTTCAATATAATCCTGAAAGTCTGTCGGGAAATAATCTAACTCCCATGCCCAAAAACCAATGTTATATTTCCCCTTCAAATAGGATTTATTATTTGATGAAATTACTTTTGAAAAATTGTCAAAATTTATCTGTATTAGATTGACTGAATAGGGATTTTCATCGATAATTTCAATGGCATTATCACGTTCTTCTTTGATATCAGAAGATATTTCAAATTTTACATCATTGATAACATAAGGGATATTTGCACTTTTGATAGAACGGATATTGCTTCGGACAGCCTCTCCTAGCCCAAATTGTTTGTGAATATAACCAAGAATGTTAATTCCTTTTAAATTTGACATGTGTGAAACTTTTAATTTTAATGACTGTATAAATAATTCGGGATTCTTCTTATTATAAACTGCTATAGTGCTTGATCCAATTTTCTAATGCGTATTTTTCTTTAATACGTGAATCTATTTGATGATATGCTGAGTTACAAAATGCATCAATTTCATCCGCACATTGATTTTCCCAGATAAGAATATTTCTGGGATCGTAAAAATCATATTTAGCAATTTCCTTATTTGTTGTAATAAGTTTCTTTTCGTAACCTAAAGCCTCAAAAATTCTAAAAGACAAGCCGTTATGGATGGGATTATGTATATCTATTAATACAGTGGATTGAAGCGTCATTTTTAAGCTGTCGGAGTAACTTATTGGCTTTTTTATAATCGAAATACCGTTATCCTTTAAAGTATTGCGGTATTCTTTTTCGTTACAATATAAGATAAATTGGTTGTTGAATTTAATTTTATCCAGTATTTGCTTCAAAGCTAATGTTTCTTTTATTCTATTTTTTTGAAAAGTTGCAAGGAGAAATGCCTTATTTTCGATTGTAGGTTTTTGATCGCTAATAATTTTTTCGAGATAGAAATTGGTACATATAGATATGTTTTTTGACGTATTATCGTCTTCAAATGCAAGAAAACGATCAAAAAGAGGGATATATTTAATAATATCAGGATAGCGTTGTATTCCGTCCCATTGGTATGCGATTGTATAATTTGATTTAGTTGACAATTGACTGATAAACTCAAGTGGAAATAAATCTGGCCTTATAATGAAGCTAAAGTCTACATTTTCTATTTTATTTAGCATATCGCATAAATTTTGACGAATGTAACGTTGTTTTAACTTCGCTTTATATGACTTGTCTGAAAAAACAATTTTCCGGTATACGTTATAAATCCTGTGAAATAGACTGGGATATTGAAATGCTGTATTTAATTCCGAAAAATCGATTATCTCATACCCTAAAAGTGATAGTTCAGATCTAATTGCATCAGAAAAACCGTAATTACTTGGGCTACCAAAAATCATTTTTTTTTTACGATGTAAATACATATTGTTTTCCATAACGAGTTATGTTACAAAAATGATACATTTTTTTTATTTTCGTAGAAAATAAGTAAAAAGAATAGATTTAGATCGGAACTTTATTGTATCATATCAAATCGTCATTACGTTATCATTGTAAATTAATAGAGAAGTATTTTGATTAGAGACAAGAAAAGAGTTATTGTTGGTATGCCTACTAGTTTTGGGTTTTACAAAATCATTAACAGCCGATTAGAACAGCTTGGATTTGAAGTGATTGATGTAAGTTTTCAAGACCATGAATTCAAATATAAAAATCTGGCTGATAGATTATATAATTTATTTCGAAAAGTATTTTTAGGAGATCGAACTTACAAAGCTAAGCTGAAATTTCTTGCTGCAGGAAATGGAATTTTGACGAGTTTACAAAATTTAAAAGGAAAGGCGGATTACGGACTTATTATACGTTCGGATATCTATCCAATGTTTGTAATGGATCTAATCCGAGCGAAAACAGAAGTACTTTTGGGATATCAGTGGGATGGATTGAACAGGTATCCTACTATTAAAGATAAATTGAAGTATTTTGATCGGTTCTACTTTTTTGATCAGGGGGATATCGTGACAGCTAAAGAAGGTAATAATAAAGTAATACCTATAACCAATTTCTTTTTTTCACATTTACAGAACTTAGAGACAGCGATCCAAAAAAATACATTCTTATTTTTGGGAAGTTATATCAGTAGCCGAATGCGAAACATCGTTAATACGGAAAAATTAATAAATGATTCAGGAGGTTTTACAAGGTTTATGGTTTATAGTGATGATAGTAAGCTCGTTAAAGAGGACTTCCCAAATATTCAGTTTATTCAGGAGCAAATTGAATATATTGATTATATTAAGCTGGTATTAACAAGTGAATATTTGGTAGATCTTTTAGTAGATTCTCATGAAGGTCTATCTTTTAGAGTTTTTGAGTCCATAGGATATAAAAAAAAGCTATTGACAAATAATAAAACGATTCGTCAATATGATTTTTATCATCCCAACAATGTTTTTATTCTTGGGGATGAGCAAAGGCTACTTGAAGAATTTTTGATATTGCCATATGTAGAGATTCGCAAAGATATTATTGAGAAATATGACTTTGATAATTGGATACTTCGTATTTTTACCTGATGAAAATAATATCTTGTTTGGATATGATAAACTAAAATGAAGGATACAATTATATTTGATGCAGAACGAATGAAATATCCCCATACTGGGTTATATCATTTTTGTAAACAACTTGGTATGGCTCTGCTCAAAAACAATAGTTTTAAACATAATATGGATTTGCAGTTTTATCTTTCAGATGTTACGAGTAAAATCTTTGGAGACCATGTGCATTATATCCAGCAAAAATCCATACATAAATTTCTACGCCCCTCTCTGCACAACAATGAACTTTGGCATTCAACATATCAATTGAGTTCTTACTTTCCGCGAAATTCTAAAACTAAGATACTAGCAACGATCCATGATCTCAATTTTTTGAAAGAAGGAAAATCTCTTGAAAAGGAAAAAAAGTATTTAAAAAAGCTACAGGGTAATCTAGATCGTGCTGATAGTGTTGTTGCTATATCTAATTATGTGAAACAGGATCTGTTAAATTATTGTAATTTAAATGGTAAGGAAATCCAAGTAATTTATAATGGGAGCAATTTGGCTCCAAATTTCCATTCTAATATGGAAGTAGAAGGGAGTGCCAACGGCGATAAGCCATTTATCTTTACAATTGGTACAGTAAATAGCAAGAAGAACTTTCATACACTTCCATATTTACTTGTCGGTAATAATTTAGAGCTTATTATTAGCGGTATTATCAATCAAGATGGATATGATAAGTATATCATGGAAATTGCCTCTAAACTAGGTGTCACTGAAAGAATTCGTATTACAGGACCAATTTCTGAGCATGAAAAATATAGTTATTTAAGGGACTGTGCGATATTTGCATTCCCTTCTATTGCTGAAGGGTTTGGATTGCCTGTTATTGAAGCGATGTCTTTAGGTAAAAAAGTATTATTGTCTACCTATACTTGTCTGCCTGAAATTGGAGGTCCTGAAGCTTTCTTTTTAGAATCTACTAATCCAGATTATTTGATTGAATTTGGAAAGTTGAATCTTATGGAAATTATCAATGGGGAAGACCGTACTGCTGAGATCACATCATGGGCATCACAATTTTCATGGGATAAAGCAGCTCGTGAATATTGGACGCTTTATAAAGAACTGTTGAAATAATAAAAATGGCAATTCCAAAAGTTATCTATCAGACTTTTAAGACCAATAAGATACCCTTGTTGACAAAGTTTTATATTTGGCGATTTCTAAAACGAAATAAAGGCTATACTAGACAGTTTTTTGATGATGCGCAAATCGATACGCTCATTAGAGAAAATTTTGATCAACGTACTTACGAGGCCTTCGCGCGGTTGCAGATCGGTGCCGCTAAAGCCGATTTTTTTAGGTATGCGGTTTTATATGTTTATGGCGGTATCTATTTGGATTTAGATAGCGATATTATTGGCGTTTTGGACGAAGTGATTAAACCTGAGGATACGGCGGTTATTACGTATGAGAAAAATAGAAGCCTCTATGCACAATGGGCATTGATCTACGATAAAGGACACCCATTCCTGAAAAAGACGATTGAATTGATCGTGCGAAATATCGAGGAAAATAGATATCCACATGATGTACATCAAATGACTGGGCCAACGGTATATACGGAAGCAATAAATCGGGTTTTAGAAGAAGATCCTCAGGTTGCCTATCGTCGTATTACCGACGATTATCAAGGACTTTTGAAGTTCAAGTATAAACTAAGTAAGATTCTGATTTACGGCGATCGCTCACTACATTGGAAAAAAATGCAGCTTCGTGTACCTGTGGTCAAACCTAAGGACGATTAGATAGCGACAGCTCTTATTTCTTATATATGCTATGAGTTTGAATTTCAAGAAGATCTTTTTAAAAAATAAGAATGTTAAATTCTTTTATTATTTAAGTGTATTCGGACGACAGCTGAGACCAAAGTTTCTGCTACGGAAAAAGGCCTCGGTGTTGCTGAACAGAGATTTGACCCAGCAGCCTGAATGGGTTCAGTTTCGGATAAACTATTATAATAAACTAGCTCCGCAACGGTCGTTGTCAAACGATGCGATTCAGATCAAAGATTATAAGATGCCCAGGAAGATACGGGTTTACTATTTCGACAGTAAACAATACCTGGATTATTTTGATCAACAATTAAAATTTCAAATCTTTCCAGGTGATATTATTGCTATTCCAGATAAACCTGCCCTAGTGAAAAGTAGACCAATCGCTGGTGATAATTCCAACTCGGTATTGTTGAACTTGGATAAGAGCAGGCACTTTAATTTTATTACTGATCATATTGCATTTAGGAGGAAAAAAAATAGATTAGTTGGAAGGAGCGGATTTGCACAGGTGCACCGGAAGCTTTTCTTTCAGCAATACCATAATCATCCCTTATGTGATTTAAAAAGAGCGTTTAAGTCTTCTGATCACGATTACCTTTCTATCACTGGACATTTAGCTTATAAATTTATTCTTGCCCTGGAAGGAAATGACGTAGCTACCAACTTAAAATGGATCATGTCTTCAAATTCCATCGCTGTCATGCCGATGCCAACGTATGAAACCTGGTTTATGGAAGGAACCTTATTACCGGACTATCATTTTATCTGTATTAAAAACGATTATTCGGACCTGGAAGAAAAATTACAGTTTTATATAGATCATCCCGACGAGGCTGAAACAATTGTTAAACAGGCCAATGCCTATGTGAAATTATTTATGGATCGGGCACAAGAAGAGTTCGTTTCTCTTCATGTATTGAAGAAGTATTTTGTTTCAACGGGTCAGTCGGTCGATTTATAAACTGGCATAAATAGAAGCCATCTGTTTGGCAACACGTTCATCATTAAACTTTTGAACAAATTCTAGTCCTTTTTCTATCATTTCATTTCGCTTGGAGGAATCACTAAGCAAGGATATTATAGCATGCTTTATCTCTGCAATATTTGTAGGGTCAATATAGCAAGATGCCGGTCCCCCAGCTTCTGGGAAGACGCCCATTTTACTGGTGATCACAGGTGTACCAGAGTAAAGCGCCTCTATAATAGGAATGCCAAAGCCTTCATAAATTGAGGGATAAATGAAAATCGTTGCCGATGCATAAAGAACGGCCAATTCTTCCATTGCTAATCCTTGGAAAAAGAATATCCTGTTTTCCATGTGGTTTTGTTGCATATAGGCCATGATGTCCTGATAGTAACGTGTTGGTTTACCTACAATAACAAGGGGGATATCAAGGTCTTTTATGGCCTTCACTACTGGTAAAATATTTTTACGCGGTTCAATGGTTCCAACATTCAATAAGAAATCCTGTGGTAATTTTAACTTCTCTCGAAGATTTGCTTTCTGCTCTTCAGTTTTGATAGTTTTAAATGCTTCATGGCAGCCTTGGTAAACAACATCGATTTTTTCTTCGGGTATATGAAAGAGGTCGACAATATCGTTTTTAGTACATTCGCTTATGGCAACGATACGATCAGATGCCTCGCAGGCATGCTTGAATTTCTTCTTATAAATCCAACGATCAATTGGATGATAAAGTTCAGGATGTCTCAAAAAAATTAAATCATGAATGGTAACGATAGATTTAATATGTGCCTTTGCTAAACCTAATGGAATTTCACCAGACAGTCCATGGTAAATATCAACTTTATCTTTTTTCAAATCCCGAACAATACGTTGATTACGCCAGAGATTAGGCCAAGTAGTGTTGATAAAACCCTGTGGCAACCGTATATTTTTTTGAGATGCTGGTTGATTGATATATTGATCACCAA
Source organism: Sphingobacterium sp. UBA1897 (assembly GCF_002337775.1). Taxonomy (NCBI): domain Bacteria; kingdom Pseudomonadati; phylum Bacteroidota; class Sphingobacteriia; order Sphingobacteriales; family Sphingobacteriaceae; genus Sphingobacterium; species Sphingobacterium sp. UBA1897. The sequence goes on along the minus strand of NZ_DDGR01000005.1, from coordinate 64,616 downwards.
TTTTTGGTGTATATTTTAGATACTCATTTTCGGGAGCATACTTTTCGAGCATACGAATTAAGTCCCGACTATAATTCCCTAGACCGGTCTTGTTTAAAAAATAGCGTTTTGCATCGAACCCAATCCTCATCTTATTCCGTTTATTTTTTCGATCACCATTTCCGGTGTAATTAAATCAATTGCTTCTATTCCATCACAATCACAGGGCTTGTTGCCATAGACTGAACTTGGTCTATTGGGGTGCTCAACTTGGATGCAGTCTGTTAGCTGCTGCCCATAACCTGTGAATCCAGCATAAGGATGCGTTGCTCCCCACAAAGAAAGACACCTTACGCCCATTAACGATGCCATATGAAGTCCGGAAGAGTCCATACTGATCATGAGATCTAGGTTCGAAATCAAATCCAGTTCCTCCCGTAGCGAGAATTTGCCTATGGTATTATAGGTGTTGGGAAATCGCTCGGTCCAGTTTTGGGCAATTTGGAACTCTTGTTTGCCTCCGCCGAACAACAAAACATCATAACCATTGTGCGTGAGTTCGTCTATCACATTTTCCATTTTGGTTTGAGGAAAAATCTTATAACGATGTTGTGCAAATGGAGCAATGCCAATTTTCTTTCGATCAAAACTTGCAAACATACTAAATGCAGCTTTGGGTACATCCTGCAAATTAGAAGCCAATTTATTACTGAGCTCAAATTTGAAGCCTAATGCACGAAATACGTCTGCATAGCGCTCCACCGTTAGCTTTAAAGGAACTTTAATTTTGTTATTTTCTCGTGTTAAAGCTTTTTTTTCTTCCCGCCCTTTGTCAAGCTGCTTTACTTTTACGCCCGATAAGGAAAATAATAGATCAATTACACGCGAACGCAAATTGAAATGTAAGTCGGCTATAGCATCTGCGCCGTACTGTGCTAGCTCTTTCTTTAGCCTGACCAAACCAAAAAAACCTTTATGAATTGTTTTGGGCTCAATGGCGTGAAACCGTATGTTTTTTATTCCATCAAAAAATGGGGCAAAGAATTGCTTGCTGACCATAATAATTTCTATATCAGGGTACTGAATGCAGAATTCTTTCAACACGGAGGCAACCATGGCAACATCGCCCATAGCTGAAAATCGGGTTACTATGATCCGTTGCGGTAAGGACATGTTTTATTTTCCTGAAGAATATAGGACAGGGTTCAATGAAGGGTCGTTATACATTTTCATCTGTTTATAAACCTTCATGTATTTATCGCCAGATGCGATTGCGGTCATCAATTCATCAATACTTTTGGACAAATCTTTCCTTTGTTCCAATAAAACGTTCAGTTTTTCTTGGCAGGAAATGATATGTGCTTCGGAAGCATCTGTGCGCAATGTTTCCTGTTCCATGTGGTAGATTTTTAACGCCAGAATGGAAAGCCTATCAATAGCCCATGCCGGACTTTCAGTATTGATTGTTGCTGTAGGACTCGCCTGTATATCTTGAAATTTTTGTAGAAAATAACTATCAATATACTCTACGGTATCTGTGCGGTACTGATTGGATTCATCAATACGTCTTTTCCAGTATAAGCCTTCTTGGGGTTCAATCGAGGGATTACGTACCACATCTTCCATATGCCATTGCACGGTGTCAATCCAGCATTTTAAATAGAGGAGATGTTCCAGAGATTGTTTGTCATACGGATTTTGGATTGGATGATCAATCTGATCGTAGACGTGGTAATCCTGGATAGCACGCTGAAAAATTGGATTTGCTATTGCACTAATCATGGTACAAACTTAGATAAATTGCTTTTTATATGCAATTTAATTGCGCTTTACATAAAAAACAATTTATTGGTCTCTCCTCAACCGTAGATAATACTTTTATTGAGGAAATATAAAATATATTATGGAGTTATTCTTACTATTCAACGCAGACATTAAGGGAATGAATTAGACGATAGACTTATTAAAATGAAAGAAGTTTCCTGTTTTCTAGAATGCCGAAAGTAATAAATCAGGAAAGATACCTAAGATCAATACGGCTACGGTACATAAGATTCCAATACACAAGAGTACCATATTGAACTTAACTCCTGGAGATCCCGTATTTTCTCTTAAAAATGCATTCAGTGGTATTTTAAAATAATAAAATAGGGAAATGACAGATGTCAATGCACCAACTAGGAGCAATGCCAATAAACCAAAGGATTGGAAGTTTTGGTATTGTTCGAACACTTTGGAAAAGACCAAAAGTTTTCCAACAAAACCTGCAGTAGGGGGTAGCCCCACCAAAGCGATTAAAACAATTGAAAAGGAGGTGAACAGCAGTGGGTACTGCTTTCCTAAGCCGCGATACGATTCAATTGAAGTATTTTCTAAACTAGCTTCCAAAGCATCAATAAAGATGAATACCGCAATATTCATCAAAGCGTATATGGATAGATAAAATAACAGCACATTTGATTCATTATTTTGATAAACCAATACAGCCATAAGAAGTATCCCCGTATGACCAATAGAAGAATAGGCCATCATCCTTTTGGCATCGTGTTGGCGTAAAGCGGCTAAATTACCAATCAGCATAGTTGCAATGGCGATCGCAATAATCACATAAGTCAAGAAATCACTAAAATAAAAGGACACGTTAAGCCAGGCTGAAAGTATCTTGGATAATAGCACAACAACAGCAATTTTGGGTACTGTAGCGAGATAGGTTGTAATAACTGTTGGGGCACCCTGGTAAACATCCGGACTCCAGACATGAAAAGGGAAAAAACTCAGTTTGAAACCAATACCTGTCAGCAAAAATAGTAAAGCAATGCTGATCATGATCTGGGGTGCTTCCATCAAGCCGGCAATGTGACTTGGGGCGTCAAAATTCAGGTTTCCCGTGAAACCGTATAATAAAGACAAACCATAGAGCATAACCGCAGCACAGATGGATCCGAACAGTACATATTTTAAAGCAGCTTCCGATTGAACTTTTGTTGAAGAGAAATAGCCAACCATAATATAGGAGCTGATCGAAACTGTCTCCACTGCAATAAAGATCATCAACCAGTTACTCGACATAGTCAGCAGGTTCAAGCCAAGGGTTGCGGTCAGTAGTACGGCGTATAGGTCACCTAAAGGGCGGTCTTGATGGCGTTGTTGAATGAATATACAAATGAGAATTGTTGACAACAGGATAATCAAACGTGCGGCTACAGCAAATGCATCAATATGGATCATATCAAAAAAGCCTGTTGCATCTACCTTACTAAGTCCTTGGCCCACAAGATAACAGCCACTGAGCAATAGCCCAATGAGGGTGATGACAAAAGAGGTATGCTTCCAGTGTTTGTCAATAAAAAGACTAGCTAGAATAGTACCAATAAAAGTGACGATCAATGTCAGTTCAGGCTTAAAATAAGGAACGCTTACGATAATCTGATCGATGAAAGAACTGATATATGGACTGAATGCGAGCATGCGAATTAAATAAATTGTTGGATAAAACTCACGAGATTCAGAACACTAGCGTTTAGATAGTTAAATACTAATGCCGGCATAACTCCAAGTAACAAGGCGAGCGCTAGGGTAGGAAATAAGATGATCTGTTCACGTGAATTTAGGTCTGTAAGTGCATTACTCCAAGATTCACCACCTTTTAATCGAATTTGTCCAAAGAACATACGTTGCAGTGTCCAAAGTAGATAGGCTGCACTTAATAGGATACCTATGGATCCCGCAAGTGCCATCCAGCGCGGTAACCCGGTTCCTATACTCGCTGCATTGAAGGAACCGATAATGACAAAGGCTTCGCCAATAAAGGCTGAAAAGCCGGGCAGGCCCAGGGATGCAAAAAATGCGACAGCGACATAACCTGTGTATTTAGGCATAATTTGAGCTAAGCCACGGAAACTATAGATATTTCTGTCATGTACTCGGTCATAGACCACGCCAACAAGGAAAAAGAGTGCCGCTGATAAGAATCCATGGGAAATCATCTGAAACATGGCGCCAGAAATACCTTCGGCAGTCAGCGATGCAATACCAAGTAGTACAAAACCCATATGAGAGACCGATGAATAAGCAATCATTCGTTTCAGGTCTTTTTGTGATAAGGCATTCAAGGCACCATAAATAATGGATACAACGCCGATTAATCCAAGCCACCAATTGGATAAGGCTGCCATATCGGGAAAGATGCTATAACAGATACGGATGATACCGTAACCACCAATTTTCAGGAGGATACCGGCAAGAATAATAGATACGGGTGTCGGCGCTTCAACGTGCGCATCCGGTAGCCAAGTATGTAGGGGAACAATGGGTACTTTAATGGCAAAGGCAAAGAAAAGCACAATGAAACCGATCAGTCGAGCCGAAACACCCAAAATTTCCTGGTAACCCTCCCAGCCGAAAATAGAACCCTCAAGATAATTCTGTGGATTCATCATATAGATCATGTTGAAAGTATGTGCTCCAGTCAAAGGGTTGATTACTGAAAAATACAATCCTACGATAATCAACAACATAAATACAGACCCGAATAGGGTATATAGAAAGAATTTTATGGCTGCGTATTCGCGTCTTGCACCACCCCAGATACCGATCAAGAAGTAGAGTGGCAGTAACATGACTTCATAAAACAAATAAAATAGGAAGAAATCCAATGCACAGAAAATCCCCATAACGGCCATATTAAGTACCATGAGCAAGGCAAAGTATCCCTTCGGACTTTTCTGGATATTCCAAGAGGCGCCTATAGCCATCAGCATAACAAAAGCACTCAGCAATAACAAGGGCATGGAGATCCCATCAATACCAATAAGATAATCGATCTCTAATTTACCTATTGATCCTAAATCTAATCGGATCCAGGAAAGTTGCTCAACAAATTGATAGCCCGCCAGATCTTGGACTCCTGTTTTGCTTGCATCAAATTGTGCATAACATATTCCGGCCAGTACAAATTGAATTGCTGTGAATGCTAAAGCAATATATTTGTAACTCGATTTATATCGTGTTGGTAGGGCGAGAATGAGCGCCGTAGCCAATAGCGGTAAAAATATCAATAAGGATAAAATAGGCATTTCCTAAAAAAATATAAGATAAATTAAACCAAGTAAAACTAATAAAAAGACGGAATACAATGTTGTCTGTAGCTTTCCATTTTGGACCAGGCGAACCTGATTGCCTGTCCAATAGGCTACAGTAGCAACCGTATTAACAAAACCATCTACAATATATTTGTCTATCCAAACACTTAGCTGAGAAAGGGATAAGACGATAAACTGAATCAAAGAAACGAAAGCGTCAACGATATGACGGTCAAACCAATAGCAGAATTGTGCTAATTTTAATGTGCCATTAACAAAGACTGCTTGGTAAAACTCATTGATATACCCTTGGTTGAAAGCGGCTTTTAATGCCTGGCTATCGGGGTTCAAAGGGTATTTATTCTGTACATACCATTTCCAGCCAATGATCCAGCCAATAGCAGAACCAAGAAGCAGTATTGCAGGGATAATAAGGTGCGCACTATGGCTTGGTGCAAAAGTATATTCATCCAATAATAGGCCGTCCATCAACCAGGAATCGTGATACGAAAACGGATTGAAAGAAAACAATGGAAATAAGCAGAACAGTCCCAAAACAAACATGGGGATCAACATGGTCTTTGGCGCTTCATGCAGCGGATGATCATGTAGTTTGCCCTGAAGTTGTTTCAACAGTCTGAACTCCCCAAAAAAGGCTTTGAATAGCAAACGACCGATGTAGAAAGCCGTTAAAATACTCACCAGAATCAAACTTATGGGGATGATAAGGTATAAGTTACCTTTTGAAATAGCCCATTCAAAGGAAGAGATAACGATACTATCTTTGGATAGATAACCTGAAGTCAAAGGGAATCCTGCAAGTGCTAGCGAAGCTATGCTCATCAGCACGAAGGTCTTTGGCATATATTGACGTAGCCCGCCCATATTCCGTAAATCCTGTGGGTCAAAGTCCAGGTGGCTATGTTCTTTAAGATGGGCCATTTCATGAATGACAGCTCCGGCAGAAAGAAACAACAGACACTTAAAGAAGGCATGGGTCGTTAGGTGAAATAGTGCAGCATCCCATGTTCCAATGCCAATGCCAACCATCATAAAACCTAACTGCGATATGGTCGAAAAGGCAAGAATACGTTTGATGTCGTATTGGCCAAGCGCGAAGTATGCGGCCAAAGCAGCGGTTATTGTACCAATGATGGCAATAAATAATAAGGCAGATTCATTAAATAATGGAAATACAGTAGCCAGCAGGAATACACCAGCAGCAACCATTGTCGCGGCGTGAATCAGCGAGGATACGGATGTAGGGCCTTCCATGGCATCAGGAAGCCATACATGTAATGGAAATTGTGCGGATTTAGCCATAGCTGCCAAGAAGAAGGCTAATCCAGCAATGGTAAGCCAAATCTGAGGTAAGCTATTGACTGGAGATATCCATAATCCTTGGGCGATTGTGGATTGATAAATTAAGCCATTGTCCCCAAATAGATCGATTAAATTGAGGGTTTTGAACTGTGTAAATAGGATCGCAAGACCAATTAGAAAACCGAGGTCGCCGATGCGATTGACCAAAAATGCCTTTTTATTGGCTTGTACAGCTGTCTCACGTGTGAACCAGAAGCCGATGAGGAGATACGATGCAAAACCGACCAATTCCCAAAAAACATACATCAACAGGAGGCTATCCATAATGACCAATCCCAACATCGCAAAACAGAATAAGCTGAGATACATCCAATAGCGGTGAATACCTGTATCGCCATGCATATAGGCTCTGGAGTATATATGTACGGGTAAGGCAACAGTTGGTACCAAAAAAAGCATCAAAGTGCTCAAATTGTTCAGCAGGATACCAACTTTAAATGATGTTTCACCGATGGTGAACCAATTTACCTGAATTGATACCGCCGGATTATTCCATATGGAGAACCAGGTTAAGCCGCCAGCGATAAAGCTGAGGATGATGGCCGTGAGAGAAACAAGGCCGGACTGGTCGCGTTTACCTACTAGTGCTTGATATACGAACGCCGCTAATGGTGCTACCAAAGTAAGCAGCGCGGTCAGAAGGGGCGATATGTGAACAAATTGATCCAATGCTTACTTGTCTTTTAATTGGTTTATCTCATCCGGATTAATGGTTTTGTAATGTCTATAAACATTTAATACGATAGCCAATCCAACAGCGACTGCGGCCGCAGCAAGAACGATGGCAAATAATGCAAAAATTTGCCCACCATAACTCAATTTATCATATTTTCCAAAAGCAACAAAGTTCAGGATAGCGGCATTGATCATCAACTCAATACCGACCAAAATCATAATTGCATTTTTCTTGGAAAGAACGGTATAAAGACCAATGCAAAAGATGCAGGCACTGACAACTAAAAAATGCGTCAGCGTAATCATATTGTACGCTCCTTTCTGGATAAATGTGAGGCTCCTATCAAGGCCATCATCAAAAACACGGATATGATTTCAAATGGCAATACATAAAAAGTCATAAAACGTAATCCGATCTGATGAATATTATTGTCTGTTGCGACAATCTCGGTGTTATTTTCCCTAGCTTGTAAAATCCACGTAGAAGGGGCTTGTTGCCATTCAATAATGCCGTATAGCATGAGTAATAGGAAGCCAAGCACTACTGGAATAGTCTGCCATTTGGGTATGCTTAAGAATGAACCGCTACTATCTTGAAGATCTTTTAAAAGCTCTTTATTGGAAAGCATAAAGGCAAATAACATCAATATGAGCACGCCGCCAACATAAACCATAATTTGTGTAATGGCCACAAAATCGGCTAAAGCAAATAGGTAAAGTCCTGCCATTGCAAATAGCACAATAAAAAACAGGAATAAAGCACGTGCAATATTTTTAAGATTGACGAGCAAAAGTGCTGAACCGATTGCTAGGGTAGCAAAGGCATAGAATAAAATACTTTCCATCTTTTATTTTTGCTTTGCTGCCTCCTTTTCAGCTTGAAACTTGGTCCATTCTGCTTTACGTTGTGCGACCTCGCTATCGGTCATATCTGAGAAACCATAGATAAGATCAGTCAGTTTTTGTGAGCTGCGGTCATATTCGTTGGTCATGGTAATACATTCTGTCGGACATACGACAGTACATAGCCCGCAATACATACATTTGGCCATGTCAATGTTGAATTTGGCCGGGTATAGTCTTTTAACGCTACCGTCTGAGGTTTTTCCAATCGCTTCCGGTGATTTGATTGCTTCGATTTCGATGCAGTCGACAGGACAAGCCTTTGCGCATAAATCACATACAATGCAGTCTTCGATATCGACTTGCAGCTGATAGCGGGCAACCTCGGGGATAGGCATTTTTTCACGCGGGTATTGTACCGTGACAATACCTTCCTGCTGATCAAAGTAGTTATCCTTTTTGATATTTAATTCCGTTCGCGAACGTCGGGCACCAAACAAGTGTTTAACAGTCAAAGATAAACCCTTGATTGCCGTACGAAATGCATGCGAAGCCGTTTTAAATATCATATCCTATGCTATAACTAAAATTCGCCAAATTGCAGAAATGGCCATACAAAGAAAAGCCAGCGGCGTCAATACTTTCCAACATAAACTCATCAGTTGATCTGCACGCAACCGTGGTAATGTCCATCGAATCCACATTTGGATACCAACAATAAATAATGATTTGGCTAAGGTCCAAAATATTCCCCACACTAAGCCTGTGGTCCAATCGGCCAAACGTATTGCACCTATGTTTGGTAACGGTGTATTCCAAGCTCCTAAGAAGAGAACAACCCCCAACATCGATACCAAAAACATCATGGCATACTCCGCCAAAAAGATAAAGGCAAATTGTATCCCGCCATATTCTGTATGGAAGCCACCGACCAATTCAGATTCGGCTTCCGGGATATCAAAGGGAGCACGATTACACTCGGCAAGGGTTGCGATAAAGAATATGATGTAGGTGATAATCAAATGTGGAGCCTGAAAAATATTCCAGGCGAAGAGCCCCCCAATCTCATTGACTTCCCAAAGCCCCAAGAGTTTAATGCTTCCATTGGTTAGGATGCCCTGTCCAATAGCGATTTCATTCAAATTTAGGGTTTGGGTTAGCATAACGACCGTAATTAGGGAGAGGCCTACCGGAATTTCATAAGACACCATCTGTGCTATGGCACGCATGGATCCTAATAAAGAATATTTGTTGTTAGATCCCCAGCCAGCCATTAAAATGCCCAAAGCATCAATGGAGATGATGGCCATTATGAAGAACAGACCCGTATGCGTATCCGCTGGAATAAAATCTTTGGCCCAGGGAATAACGGCAAAACCTGTAAATACAGCAACGAAAATAACGATAGGAGCAACTCTAAAGAGAATCTTATCGGCTGATGAGGGGGTAATTAATTCTTTTTGTAATAATTTGAGAATGTCGGCGATCGTTTGGAGACTGCCATACTTTCCTGTTTCCATCGGTCCTAGACGATCCTGTACAAATCCCGCGATCTTTCGCTCGGCATATACTGCAAACAAGGTGAAAGCTGCTATAAAGGTGAAAATAGCAATGGGAACCAAGATATATAGTATTGTTTCTAACAAGTCTTATTTATAATGATTTTTAATAAGAGACCAATGAATACGCAAACTTAACGAAAAACAGGGAATTTAGATAAGGAAAAATTAAAATATACTTAACAAGTAGATTATCGTGACAATAGCGTAACGACAAGTAATCATATCTTGTTCGAGTGGGTGGTTTCGGACGGCTGTAATGCCATCGATGTTAGCTCGGGTGAAAATAAAAAAGCACCCCGAGGGATGCTTTTTTAGGATATAAATCGAAATCGGATTAACGATTTGAAAATTCAACGTAGTCGCGCTCTGTGTGGCCAACATATACTTGTCTAGGGCGACCGATAGGCTCTTTATTTTCGCGCATTTCTTTCCATTGTGCAATCCATCCCGGTAGACGGCCTAAAGCAAATAATACGGTAAACATATCTGCTTTGAAACCTAATGCACGGTAGATGATACCTGAATAGAAGTCAACATTTGGATAAAGTTTTCTGTCGATGAAATATTGGTCATTCAATGCTGCTTCTTCAAGCTTTTTAGCGATATCCAATACCGGATCTTGAACGCCTAATTTCTCCAAGATATCATCACATGCTTTTTTGATGATCTTAGCACGAGGGTCGAAGTTTTTGTAAACGCGGTGACCGAATCCCATTAGACGGAAAGGATCGTTTTTGTCTTTTGCTTTAGCAAGATATTTTTCAGCATCACCACCATCATTTTTAATGGCCTCCAACATCTCGATTACGGCTTGGTTTGCACCACCATGTAACGGTCCCCATAATGCATTGATACCCGATGCAACAGATGCATAAAGGTTTGCATTGGATGAACCAACGATGCGAACAGTAGATGTTGAACAGTTTTGCTCGTGATCAGCATGTAAAATCAACAATTTGTGCATGGCATCAATTACGACTGGATCGAATGTTTTTTCATCGTTAACTTCTCCGAATAACATGTTTAGGAAGTTGTCAATGTAGCCAAGGTTGTTTTTTGGATAAACAACAGGATGACCTAATGATTTCTTTTGAATCCAAGAAACGATTGTTGGCATTTTTGCCAAAAGATTGATGATCGTTTGATCTTCTTCTTCGTCTGTTAAGTTTGGATTTAAAGATTCTGGATAAAATGCCGACAATGCGCCTACTAAACACGAAAGTTGGCCCATTGGGTGAGATTTGGATGGGAATCCAGCGAAGAAGTTTTTCATATCTTCGTGAATCATCATTTGCTTTTTGATGTCAGCTCTGAATTTTTCCAATACCTCTTTTTTGGGAAGCTCTCCATAAATCAACAAATAAGCAACTTCCAAGAAAGTCGATTTCTCTGCCAATTGTTCAATTGGATATCCTCTATATCTCAATATGCCTTTTTCACCATCAAGGAAAGTAATCGCACTTTTCGTTGCACCTGTATTTTTGTATCCTGGGTCTAACGTAATAAATCCGCTTAGATCTCTTAATTTGGAAATATCAACTGCTTTTTCATTTTCAGTACCGACAATGACCGGTAGGTCATACGAAGTGCCGTCTAAATTTATAGATGCTTTATCTGACATGTTTATATATTATCTTATATCTGATTTGTTATGCTAATCTCACAAATTTAACTATTTGATATTTAAAATTGAAAGTTCTTTTGGAATTAAAATGACATGATTGCGTCATTTTGGATAATATTCACTAATTATTTACTTAAATAAGCAAATAATTTATTCAAATTTAACATTATCTTATTTTGCAAAAAATATCAATCTATTTTTCTTTGCGCAACCTTTCCTTTGTCTTCGTAGTTACCCTGTTTACCCGATCCAAAAAAGGGGAGTATGATAAAACATACCAGAATAATAGAGGTTAGTGTCAGAATTCCCGTAGTCCACAATATTTTGCTGAAGTTCTCTGCATCCAATAGCTTAATGCCCCAAAGCCCCAGTAGGAAATAGGTGGCAACGAAAAGTATCACCAAGGTGAGTAATATACCGAATATGTATTTCATAGCTGAATTAATTTATGTGTTATGAATTGATTCACCTCGGTATAATTGAGCTGAATCGTGATATGAATATCCCCGCATGCATTATATTTTATTGAGGATCTGTTTTTTGAGCGTATCGAATTCTTCTTGGGTAATGATGTTTTCACGGAGCAGCAGCTGCAGCTTTTTAAGTTTCTCGACAAAGTCGCCCTCTTGCTGAATATGATCTTTGATCTCCTCTTTTTGGAGGTCAAACTGTTTTCCGAGTTCCATACCGACGCCCAGCTGTGCCCCTACACCCGCGATTCCCCCTTCATTTTTAGCGGCATCACGGAGCGCACGTAGTTTTTCTAATTCAACATAGCTCAGACCTGCCTGTTGCGCCGCTTGATTTTGTGTACTTAAATCGGCGATTTCTCCGATTCTTCGTTGTGTATTGGCATCAAATTGAGTTCCTAAGATTTTGAAATCCGTAACATCGAGCCCAAGATCCTTAAAGTCTTGTTCAACTGCAGTTTTGATATCGCTGGATAGCAGCCCCAGTTGGCTGTCAATCTCATTATAACCTAGTTTCTTTTGTGCAATCTGCGCAATAATTTGTTGTGGGATCCGATTATTGATGATGTCTTGAATGACAGCTGTGTTGACCGTATTTTGATTTGCTACAATGTTTTTATAGAAATGCACTGGTTCCTTGATCAGGTAAGAGAATGTACCATTCAAGCCGATTTCTATTGGTAAATTGTAATGGGGGTCGATATATTTAATAGGTGTTCCCGTTCCCCAGGATTGATTGACGATAGCGGCCGTACGAAAAAAGTAGATGTAAAGCTTATGTTCGGATTCAAAATTCTGCCGTAAACGCGCTAAAGTGGTAAAGAATGGATGGTTGTCCGTTTTGAGGTTGTATGTTCCCGGTTCGGTCAGCAGGTTTTCACCTTTTCCTTCATACACAAGGATGCAGCCCTGCCCTGGAGCGAGGATCAGCTTGCTGGAATTTTTGATCTCGTTCCTTTCGGATGGGAATTTATGCCACAATAATTGAGGGTCTTGGTTTTTCCACTCGATGACTTCAGAAAGCTGGTTGTTAAAAAGATTAAATAGTCCCATAGTGTTTAATTTAGTGTGTCGAATTTGGGGTTATACCCTTCAAACTTATTGATTTGTTTGCCGTTATTATCAAAATAATAATAGTCGCTGGCTCCTTTTATAATAAAACCATCTTTGAGGAGGTTCCCATTTCCATACATGGATTTAAGATCTGTGGTCACTGTTTTTTGTATAGCGCCAGTTGTTACATCCAATAGTTGGATCTGGAAAGGATCGTCTTCGGCAGGTGTTGGTTTATACGCAATGAGTAGCGTTTTGTCATTCTGCGCAATGATTACAGGCTGAAAGTAAAGTCTTCCTGGCGTAAAGTCCTTGAAGCTGATCAGACGGGCGCCTTTAAATTGCCATGGATTAATCAATACCTTTTTATAAGGATCGCGGTCGGTGAATATGCCCGACCCGCCGTAGTCTTTATCCCAGGAAAAGCGCGGGCTATCTTTTGGGAATCCATATTGATATTGATAACTGTACTGGATTAACTGGATTTTTTCTTCTGGATAATAACTGGATTTACTTGAAAAGGTAAATTCCGTTTTTGTTGTTGGGTTGGGAAGCTTTTTCCTTCTTTCGTCGTACAGCTGTTTGTCGGGAATAGATTTGTTAACCAAGGGATAATAAGCTAGGTTTTGGCCTTCATTGTTGACAATTTGATAAGCGGAACCATAGTCTTCGTATTTAAATTCAACTTTGGCGATTCCTGTGCTTAAAGATGGCGCATCTTTTACATAGTTCTCTAGGACACTTTTATACGTGAGTGTATTTCTGTCCAGCTGATAAATGTATTTGGATTTGACGATGATATATAGGTTCTGGTCTTCAAATACCTGAAGTTTGACGTCGCTGCTTGATAGTTCGACGGGAGTTTCCATCAGAGCTTTTACCCATTCTTTTTTACCCGTTTTGGGATCGAAGAGCCCAATATAAACCTTATTGTCCTTGTTTTCGTCCATTCGTTTTCTGAAGGTTCCGACATTACCGACGACAACAACATGTGGTGTATTATCTTTATCCAAAAATAGCGTGTTGCTTGCGTAGTTCCATTCGAGAGGTTCTGCCTCTTCTTTTTTCTCTGCTGTATTGGAAGTGCTGTAAGTTGAATAATCGGGCGTTGGCTTTTTGGAAAAAATAGCACTCAGGGCTCCAATGATAAACATAAGCGCAATAAAGCCCACAACGGCAAATAATACAATCCGTATGGCTTTATATTGATCTTGGTTGTTGCGTGGGTAGTTATAGTTGTGGTTGATATTGATGTCATCACTATCTAGAAAAAATTCAGTTCCACAGCTATCACATTTGTAATAATCGGGGCGTAATGTGGTGATTTTTATACTGCCACAATGCGGACATTTGATCGCTTTGATATTTTTAGCCATTGATCTTTCTTGTATTTGTTTTTAAACCATCTCCTTTTGGAGTGAACGGTGTGACTGATTGCTATCAATTTTACACAGTGGAAATTTCTGTTTTTTCAATTGATGAAGCGATTTATGAATGAATTTAGAATTAAAATAAACGTATTGCAAATTTTCTGCCAGCTAACTTATATTCGTCGGATTTGAGTTTAAATACGCAAGAAATGAGCCACTTCTTTTTTTAGAGGGGTGAGGAAGGTCTTATTTTGGGAGAGATCCGTAAAGGAAAGAAAAAATATTTTTTTGTATTTACGAATTATTCGTAGATTAGTGATAGATTAGAAAAAGGAAGATAAAGACATGGAAAAATTAACAGCACAGGAAGAGCAGGCAATGCAATCTATTTGGAGCCTCAATGGAGGTTTTATAAAAGAGATCTTGGATAATGTAAAAGGCGAGAAGATGCCTTATACGACATTAGCTTCGACAGTAAAGAATCTGGAGCGCAAGGATTTTGTGAAAGCAGTACGCTATGCCAATGCCAAGCGCTACGAGCCGATGGTGAGTGAGGAAGATTATAAGGCCAAGTTTATGAACTCCTTTGTGGGCGATTATTTCAAAAATTCCTATAAAGAGATGGTTTCCTTTTTTGTACAGGAAGAAAAACTGACGGCTGATGAGTTAAAGGAGATCATGGATATGATTAAGCATAATAAATCTTAATGGCATGGAAAGTCTACTAACCTATATTATACAAGTCAACCTGTTGTTGGGTATTATCTATCTGGGATATATCGGACTGTTGAAAGGCTTGACGTTCTATTTTTTAAATAGAGCCTACTTCTTAGTAGGGGGGCTATTTGCTTTTCTGTATCCGTTTTTGGATTTAAAGTCTTTGTTTGTACAGCGTGGATTGAATATGGGGGTCGTAGGCGAGCAAATTTCGCTTTATATTATGGAGCCGGAGGTTCAACAGCAGCTGACATTAGGGAGGTTGGTGGAAATCGTATTTATGGCCGGTGCTGTTTTATTGTTATTAAAATTTGTATTTCAATTATTGAGTTTATTGCGAATTCATCTGAATTCGAGGTCCGATCAATGGAGGACTTATCTATTCCGGAATGTGCTTATTCCTATTGTTCCATTTTCGTTTTTGAATAAAATCTATGTCAATAAAGGGCAGCATGTTGATGCTGAACTAAAAGATATTTTTAAGCATGAGGATATTCATGTGAAAGGCCTTCACAGTCTGGATATTTTACTGTTTGAAATGATATTGGTGTGTTGTTGGTACAATCCTTTCGTCTGGCTCATGCGCAGGGCCATTCGCCAAAATTTGGAGTTCCTGACTGATCAACAGGTTCTCGATAAAGGAATTGACAAGCAGACGTACCAATACAGCCTATTGAATGTGTCCAAAAAGGGTACTTCAGTAGGATTGAGCAATCAATTTAATTTTAAACTTCTAAAACGTCGAATTATGATGATGAACAAGAAGCGATCATCGAAAATAGAGCTGAGTAAATACGCCTTTCTTTTACCCGTATTTTTATTGACGGGAGCAGCATTTACGGTAAGTAAAGCGGAGGGAAGTATAGAGGGGGTAGTTGAGAAGGCAAATGAGACAGTGTTACCTATTCAGTTACCAACAGTTGATTTAAAATCTCAGGAAGATCAATCAAATAGGAGCTCTACTGCGTTAGCGGATACTTTGGCTAAAGCAAATCAGGTAGAAGCGAGAGATTTTAAGGAGATCAAAAGATCTGCTATTGATTTTTCTAAAAATCAAAAGTATTTTGTGGATAATAAATTGGTCTCTAAGGCTGAATTTTTGGCTATTCCTGAAGGAAAACTGGCGACGTACTGGTTTTCGAATGATAGTGATATGATCAAGTATCGGACAAAGTCTTCAATTGATATTGCTGGCGGAGCAATTTTGGCCAATACTGTTGAGATGCAACAACATTCGGATATAGCACAAAAAAAATTACGCTATGTTATGAATGGCATTGTGCAGGAAAAAACTTTTACTGTGGATGATATCGATCCAAATGCTATAGCGTCAGTCTCGGTATTACAAGGTAAGGCTGCTATTGATAAGTACGGTGAGGATGTTGGTAAAGATGGTATCCTTGAAGTGAATTTGAAGGAAGGGGCTCATATTGGTAAAGATATGACCAAACTCAAAGGTCTTCCTATAAGGGTGACGTATCGTGATGATCAGCTAACGAATGATAAATCAACTGATGTGGTGTATGTTATTGATGGCAAGAGAGCAGATCAAAAAATGGTGAAGGAGCTGGCGCTGACGCCGGATGGAATTGACAATATAACGATACTAAAGGGAGCGTCTGCGACCGTTAAATATGGATCAGATGCAGAGAATGGCGTTATATTGATTACGACAAAAAAATTGGCCCGTGAAAATCCTGATAAACTGAATGATAAAGTGCGTCCAATTGGACAGGATGATAAAAAGGACAATGCAGCTAACGCTCCCAAGATGAAGGTGAAAGGAGAGCTTTCGGAAGTTGTTGTAACAGGGTATAAAAAAGAAGATGCGAGCGGAGGCGAACTCAAGGGCCGGGCAGAAGGAGTTGCGGTCTATATGAAGGGACGACCTACAGATCGTGAACCGGGCAAGTTTGGTGCCCGTAGTATTGGTGGGATTAAGGGAGATCCACTATTTGTTGTGGACGGAAAAATTGTCGAAGATAAGAAGTTAAGTGAGTTGGACCCGAATACAATCCATACCTTGTCGATCTTGAAAGATCAAAATGCTACTGCACTATACGGTAATCAGGGAAAGGATGGCGTTATTATCATTGTCACCAAAGCCTATGGAAAGGAGCATCCTGAAGCAGTGTCTTCTGATGTAGAGGACCGTCTGTCGGGAAAAGTGAAAAAAGTAATTAAGACCGAGCTGGATAAAGAAAAAGTTGAAGTGGTTAAGGAAAAACAGGTGCATTAATCCGTTCAACTAAAGCTTGACACAAGAAACATACAAGATCGACACAAGGATGACTATACCTAAGTCCTTGCTTAACACAAGGTCGACACAATAAAAGCACAAGAGTTGCACAAACGGAAAAGCCGATTTATTCGGCTTTTCCGTTTGTGGAGTTGTTTTATTAACTTTGTAAAAACGAAAGGGTTATGGCAATATTATCATTTCAAATAGATTCTTCTGAAGTAGAAAAGATTAAAGCGGTACTAAAGGCACTCGGTGGGACAAAAATAAAAATTGAGCCTGAAGATAGATCGTCGAAATTAAATGACCGCGTGAAAGAAGCTAGGGCTGAGAAGAAAAAAGGCGAATTAGTCCAATTGGATAGCAAGAATATATGGGAAAGTATTTAATCCAATATTCGAAAAAAGCGATTAGAGATTTGCAAATGATTAAAAAATCAGGACGTAAATCTGATAGGACAAGAATTGACCTATTTCTCTTGGAAATGGAGGAGAGTCCGAGAATGGGGTCAGGCTCTCCCGAACAATTAAAATATTTTGACGGTGAAATTTGGAGTAGGGCGATCAATAAGAAAGATCGCCTTATTTATGAAATTTTTGAAGAAGAGATTGCTGTCGTTGTGATCCAAGCACTGGGGCATTACAACGACAAATAACTTATTTCGTATTCAAATTTGTCATCGTCAGCTCGATGCCGATATTGACAAAACTCTGGATCATTTTAACGGAATGGTCAATCAAAGCCGGTAGTTCAGCTTGTTCCTCTTTGTCAAAAGGGCCAAGTACATAATCTACTTGTCTACCTTTTGGGTAATTGTCTCCAATACCGAAACGTAAGCGCGGATAAACCTGTCCGCCACAAAGCTGTTCAATGGATTTAAGTCCGTTATGACCGGCGCTGCTTCCTTTGGGTTTCATTCGTAGCGAACCAAATGGAATGGCCAGATCATCCACAATCACCAATACATTCTGAATAGGAACTTTGCATTGTTGCATGTAGTAATTGACGGCCTTGCCGCTTAAGTTCATATAAGTCGTGGGTTTAATTACTGTGACGTTGTGGCCTCTTTGCTTAAATTCGCTATAATATGCTAACTTGAGCAAGGAGAAACTGGCGCCAGCCTGTTTGACAAGCTCGTCGGCAACCATAAAACCTATATTATGCCGTGTATCGGCATATTCACTGCCAATGTTGCCCAATCCAACGATAAGATAATTCATGATGCAAAAATAAAAATTTTAATAAACAAAAAAAGCACCGAATTTCGGTGCTTTCTGTAGTATTTTAAGAATCTTGTTCAGATTATTTTTTACCACCTTTAGATGCTTTCGCTGCTTCTTGTTCAGCTTGACGCAATGCACGAGACATGATTACTGATACGATTGTATCATCAGCATTGTTTAATACTTTTGCGTTTTCCAATTGAATTTGACCTACACGAACTGATTTACCAACTTCTAAAGATTCCATTGGTACAGCAATTTCTTGTGGTAAGTTTGCAGGTAATGCTTTTACGCGTAAATTACGTAATTTTTGAACTAATTTACCCCCCATTTTAACACCTGGAGAAGTTCCTGTTAATTTGATAGGAATATTCAATGATACTTCTTTATCATCAAATAATTCTAAAAAGTCAACGTGCGTAACTAAGTCAGTTAATGGGTGGAATTGTGCGTCTTGAACGATAGCTCTTTTAGTTTGACCTTCAATGTTTAATTCAACAATGATTACGTCTGCAGTGTAAAGAACTGGTTTCAAATCAGCTGCGGATACAGAAAGAGCTGTTTGCTCTGTGCCACCGTAAAGTACTGCTGGTACTAAACCTTGGTAACGCAATTCTTTTGCATCTCTTTTCCCTACGTTCTGTCTTACAGAACCGCTAATAGCAATTGATTTCATCTTTTAATTTTTTATAAATTTGAGGTGCAAAGATAATCTAATTTCTGATATTATCAAAAAAATACGACCGCTATTAGTTCGGAAACAGATACTTATTCCAGGTTTTTGATTTTTCCATGTTCATGACTATGCCTATTCAAGGCCACTTATTTACTCTAAAGTATGACCAAATTGATACCATTTCCTATATTAAAACTGGAATAGGACTCTCTTAGTAGGGGTATAACAGGGGGTTAACAGGGCTTTACCCCTGTTAACCCTCCGTAAATCCCCTGTTATTGTAGAATTTGGTATCAAACAATTGCTAACTTATATACTCGATAAAAAGGGCTATTCGCCTATGGTTAAAAGATAAGAACCAAGCGGAAGAGAGAAGGTGGGGTGGTGGCGCAATACAAAAAAAAGACCCTGGTCGTTGAGCTGAATGCTTTCTGTACCAGGGTCCAATATCTAGAATCTAAAACTCAAAGATTATTCTACTTCAAATAAATCGGAGATTGAAGAGTGTTGATTTACACTTGTGATTGCTTTTGCAAATAAATCAGCCGTTGATAATACTTTGATTTTGGTCGATTGTTTTGCTTTTTCTGGATCTAATTGAATGGTATCGGTTACGATCATTTCTGACAAGACCGAGTTTTCAATTGTTTCATATGCCTTTCCGGACAATACAGCATGTGTACAAACAGCTCTTACAGATTTTGCACCATTTTCCATGATCAGTGCTGCTGCTTTTGAAAGTGTACCAGCAGTATCACAGATATCATCGATTAAAACAACGTCCTGACCTGTTACGTCACCGATGATAGACATCGATTCGATTTCGTTTGCACGTTTACGACGTTTGTCACAGATAATAACTTCTGCATTGAAAAATTTAGCAAAGGTACGTGCTCTGTATGAACCACCCATATCTGGTGAAGCAATCGTTAGATTTGGAAGTTTTAACGATTTGATATAAGGAACAAAAATGATAGAACCATCCAAATGGTCAACAGGGATATCGAAAAAACCTTGGATTTGTGCTGCGTGCAGGTCCATTGTCATGATACGGTGGATACCAGCTGCAGTCAACAGATTGGCGATCATTTTTGCGCCAATAGCAACTCTTGGTTTGTCTTTTCGATCTTGTCTTGCGAAACCAAAGTAAGGGACCACCGCGGTGATATAATGCGCTGAAGCTCTCTTCGCTGCATCTGTCATCAATAATAATTCAAAAAGGTTGTCGGTTGGTTGGTTGGTAGATTGGATAATGAATACATCGCTTCCGCGAACTGACTCATTGTAGAAAGGTTGAATCTCACCGTCGCTAAAACGTGACAATGTTTTGTCTCCTAGTGGTTTCCCGTAAGATTGTGCGATTTTTTCGGCTAGTTCTGTAGTGCCAGAACCTGCAAATAGTTTAACCGTGTTGAATTGCAAAGGCATGGTTTTGTATATTTATGTTGGGTTATTGTATTGTCGTTTATTCAATATTTTTATTCCCTTACTGTTTTTTAAAGTTAAACATTAAAAAAAATGGATTGTTTTCACAATCCATATACGCTTAACTTTAAAAGTTGTCCGACCTGGATTCGAACCAAGACAAACAGAACCAAAAACTGTTGTACTACCCTTATACTATCGGACAATGTCTCTAAAAAGTCAACGTTTCCGCTTTTCTCTTTTTGACGACGCAAAGATAGAGATTTGTTTTAAAAATCAAAATGTAAATTTAAAAAAATCTAAACCCTTTTATAAATAATAAGCCTTGCATATAACGCAGAAAAGGCTTGCAAATGCAAGCCTTTTCTATTGTTTGTTGTCCGACCTGGATTCGAACCAAGACAAACAGAACCAAAAACTGTTGTACTACCCTTATACTATCGGACAAACAATTCAAAAGTGATTGCTATCGTGATGATGTCGTTCACATTTGATGATGCAAATATACGGACTATTCTCATTTCTGCAAATAAAAATGAACTTAAAAGTGTATTAGGGCTGATTTTCAAAGAAATAATTTTTGTTTTGATTTGAAAAGATATGCACGCTAAGCTTTTTTATCGAGATGTTGGCCCACAAAAGTACATGCGTGCTTTTGGGAATGCTTTCCTTTCAGCCAATATTGGATCGCGTAATGAAATTTTTTCAATTAATATGTGTTAAAAAATCAGAATAAAGTTCATTTCTTATTAACTTATCCTTATTTTCGAGCCGTATTAATAATACTTTTTACAGTTATCATTTTATGAACTATACTAAAATCAACAATCTTTTAGGATGGATATGTGCGCTAATAGCAACTGTAGCGTATGTCATGACTGCCGAACGATCGACGAGCTGGTGGGACTGTGGCGAGTTTATCGCTTCAGCCTTTAAACTTCAAATTGTGCACCAGCCAGGAGCACCTTTATTCTTAATGATTCAAAATATATTCTCAAACCTTGCTGGTGGAGATGTTACACGAATTGCTTTCTGGATGAACGTGGGATCGGCGGTATGTAGTGGTCTGACCATTTTGTTTTTATTTTGGACAATTACAGCTTTAGCAAAGAAAATCGTTGTAAAAGGTGTTGATGGATCATATACATCCACCGATTTAATCAAAATATTCGGCTCGGGCGCTGTTGGTGCACTGGCTTATGCTTTTACGGATACTTTTTGGTTCTCAGCAGTAGAGTCCGAAGTATATGCCATGTCTTCTTTATGTACAGCCGTCGTATTTTGGGGTATTCTAAAATGGGAAAATCATGCCGATGAAGCTGGTTCGGACCGCTGGTTGATCTTTATCGCCTATGTGATGGGACTTTCTATCGGGGTACACTTACTGAACCTTCTGGTGATTCCGGCAATTGCTTTAGTAATTTATTTTAAACGTTCAAAAACAGTGACATCATCGGGAGCGATCAAAGCTTTCTTAATCGGCGTTGTTGTTTTGGCGCTAATTTTATGGGGTATTATTCAATACACCGTTAAAGCCGCCGCATATTTTGATCTGTTCTTTGTGAATAGTTTGGGAATGGGCTTCGGTACTGGATTTAACCTATTCATGATTTTAGCGGTAGCTCTTTTCGTA
Organism: Sphingobacterium sp. UBA1897; assembly: GCF_002337775.1. Lineage (NCBI taxonomy): Bacteria > Pseudomonadati > Bacteroidota > Sphingobacteriia > Sphingobacteriales > Sphingobacteriaceae > Sphingobacterium > Sphingobacterium sp. UBA1897. The sequence continues at coordinate 42,663 of NZ_DDGR01000005.1, read as the reverse complement.
TATGGTATCTGGTATTCAATCAAAAAGGTAAAACCCATGTTAAATCTGATCTTAATCAGTGCAGCATTTATCATTTTTGGTTATAGTTCCTTTGCCATGATCATGGTGCGCGCCAAGGCAAATCCTACGTTAAATAACAGTGATCCGGATAATGCATTTTCTTTTGTGAGTTATCTTGGCCGTGAGCAATATGCCAGTGAGCCGCTTTTGAATGGACCTACATTTGATGCACAAGTGGTTGATGCCGAGCCTACGTATACGTACAGAAAAGATAAGGACAAGTATACCAAGGTGGAGAACGGCATGGACTATAAATACGATAAAACGATGTTTTTTCCGCGTGTTTATAGCTCAAGAGACCAAAATCATATAGATTATTACCGCGATTACCTAAAGATTCCTGAAGGACAATCGCCGACTTTTGGCGATAACCTGAAGTTCTTTTTCAGTTATCAGATCGGACACATGTACGGTCGTTATTTTCTTTGGAACTTTGCTGGTCGTCAAAATGACCAACAAGGACAGGGTTCCTTCACTGAGGGGAACTGGATCTCAGGGGCTAAACCTGTAGACCAGATGCATGTGGGTGGACAAAATGCCATTCCAGATTCATTGAAAACTGATCCTTCAAACAATAAATATTATTTTCTGCCTTTGATCATTGGTTTAATTGGTGCATTCTGGCATTTTGGAAAAAGACAACGTGATGCGGGAATTGTGGGTCTGTTGTTTTTCTTTACAGGATTAGCAATTGTATTATATCTAAATCAAAGTCCACTCCAACCACGTGAACGTGACTATGCGTATGCAGGTTCTTTTTATGCCTTCGCCATCTGGATCGGGCTCGGCGTTTTCGCTATCGCGGATTATTTAAGCAAAAAAGTGGATGGTAAAATAGCGGCCGGTGCTGCTACAGTAGCTTGTTTATTGGGGGCTCCTGTATTGCTGGGTTTCCAAAACTGGGATGATCACGATCGTTCGGAAAAAACGACCGCACGTGATTTAGCGAAAAACTACCTGGCTTCCTGTGCACCAAATGCAATTTTATTTACCTATGGTGATAACGATACCTACCCATTGTGGTATGTGCAAGAAGTTGAAAATTATCGTCCGGATGTTCGGGTCGTAAACTTAAGTTTGTTGAGTTCGGACTGGTATATGCGCCAAATGAAACAAAAAGTAAATCAGGCAGATGGTTTACCGATCAATATCGATGATGAAAAGTTCAAGAAAGGTGTTCGCGAAGTGCTTTATTATCAGGATATGAAAGTTCCAGGACATGTGGATCTGGATTTGATCATGCAGATTTTATTGTCTGACGACCAGAAGAACAAATTGGAATTGAGAGGTGGTAAGTTTGAAAACTTTCTGCCAACCAAAAACTTTAGCCTTCCGGTGAATAAAGAATCTGTTCTGAAAAATAATGTCGTTCCTAAAGCTTGGCAAGAATCTATTGTCGATACCATGAGCTGGACTTACAATAGAAATTATATTTCCAGAGCGGAGTTGTCTATCTTAAATGTGCTGTTAAATAACGATTGGAAACGTCCGATTTATTTTGCGGCAACAGTTCCAAATGATAACTACCTTGGTTTAGATAAATATTTGGTACAAGAGGGCTTTGCGCTGCGTTTGATGCCAATTGCAACTCCTGCCGGGGCAGAAGGTACATTGGTTGATACGCAGTCTGCTTATAAAGACATTACTACGAAATACCAATGGGGTAATATGGCACATGCTTCTTACCTGGATCCTGAATCTTACCGCATGATTACCATGATTACAAATACAGTAATGGGTGGTACAGCGACACAGTTGATGATGGAAGGTCATAAGGATGAGGCGCGCAAAGTTGCTGTCGAAACCTTTGAGAAAATGCCAAAACGTGTTTATTTGATGCGCGATATTTTAGGCTATATTCCAATTGTCAATGTGTTGTATGAAACTGGTGAAACGAAGCGTGCAAATGAAATCGTAAACCGTAACCTGAAGTTTATGACGCAAAATATGCGTTGGTATCAGGATATTGCACAAACAAAACCTGAGCTGGAATATTCAAATATCGGTACAGCATTACGTGCTTTGGGTGCCTATAAGAGTATCTTGGCCTCTACCTCGGAAAAACAATTGCTACAGCAAGTGACCGATTTAGAAAAATCGTATAAACAACAGTATGGTGTTGAGTAACAATTAGAGACATCATTTTAACCGAAGGAGCTGCCCTTTACTACAGGTATTCGAAAGGAAATACACTTTTTGATGCGATGTAGGAAAGGGCGGCTTTTTTTTGATTATTTTTTCTTAGCTTAACGCCATATAAAACCAACCTTAAGTTATGATGAAACGTCAATTAAAATTGTGGGATGCAGTGATGCTGGTCATGGGGTCGATGATCGGAAGCGGTATTTTTATTGTATCGAGTGATATGATGCGGCAGCTGGGATCCGGATATTGGTTGGCGATAGTTTGGTTATTGACCGCATTAGCAACTGTTGCGGCGGCAATCTGCTATGGCGAATTGTCGTCTATGTACCCGAAGGCTGGGGGACAATATACCTATCTGACAGAAATATTTGGGAAGCCAATTGGTTTTTTATATGGCTGGAGTTTATTTACAGTCATTCAAACGGGAACGATAGCAGCTGTAGCTGTTGCCTTTGGTAAGTTTACAGCCTACCTTATTCCGCAGTTAAATGATGCAGCACCGCTATTTCAGCGTGGAGAGTTTAAGATTACCTGGATACAGATTGTCGCTATGGGTGTTATTATTCTCCTGACCTTTATCAATACAAGAGGGATCAAGAGTGGAAAAGCTGTTCAATCTTTCTTTACTTCAGCAAAAATTATTGCGCTGGTTTTACTGATTTTAGGTGGTCTGTTCTTGATTAAGGAAAATCATTTTTCAGAAAATATGGCTTATGGCTGGGATTCTTTTCAAAATTTGAAAGGTGCTGGCTGGTCGCAGATCTCGGGGGGCGTGCTGATGGGGGCTTTAGCTGCTGCGATGGTAGGTTCGGTATTTAGTAGTGTGGCCTGGGAAAATGTAACGTTTGTTTCCGGAGAGATTGTAAATCCACAGCGTAATGTTGTTCGGGCATTGGTTATCGGGACGAGCTTGGTGATGTTGCTCTATATAAGTTGTAATTACATTTACCTAGCGGCATTAAATAGAGAGGAAATTGCTTTTGCGGCAAATGATCGTGTTGCCATAGCGGCGGCTGAAAAAATATTAGGACATACGGGCACGATAGCGATGGCGATTCTGGTTATGATCTCGACCTTTGGCTGTGTTAATGGACTTGCGCTGTCCGGAGCGCGTGTTTTTCAGACCATGGCAAAAGATGGATTGTTTCTGAAGCAGGCGATTCCCAATAACAAATATGATGTGCCCGCACGATCGTTATGGCTTCAGGGAATCTGGGCTTCCTTACTTTGCCTGAGCGGACAATATGGCAATTTACTGGATATGATATCTTTTGTTATTGTCATATTTTATATGATTACAGTACTGGGTGTTATTATTCAACGTATCCGGAGACCGGATTTGGAACGTTCCTACAAAACCTTCCTCTTTCCGATTACACCAATCTTGTACCTGTTGATAGGTGCCGTATTTTGTGTATTATTAATTATCTATAAGCCACAATATACCTGGCCAGGCTTTATACTTGTATTAATCGGTGTACCGGTGTATTTTTTTGCACGGAATAATAAACGTGCCGAGCTAGATGAATAGTCGCTACCTATAGCATTTCGATGTTATGGAATTTGCTGTAAATGGTTGGCAATGCGTATTGTATATAACTTCAAAATCTGGTAATGTGCTGGAATAATGGCTTTGTAAATTTCCCGGAAAGGAAGATAATCTTTGTTTAAATCACTTTTTGTTATTGTGCCAGTTGGATGCAAATATTGAAATTAATTGCCCTTCATGGCTTCGTTTTTGTTAAAAAAAGTGTAGCTTTGCTCAAACATTCCCATAATGAAACAGTCGATTTTATTAGACGGACCAAAATTTCAAATCACAATTCAAAGACTATGTCGTCAATTGATTGAGAATCACGGTGATTTTTCAAATGCTGTCGTCATAGGTATTCAACCCCGAGGAACTTTCTTAGCGAGACGCATCGTCAAAGAGCTTGAACAAATGATCGGAAAAGAGATTTTAGTTGGCGATTTGGATATTACCTTTTATCGCGATGACTTCCGTACGAAAGGGAATACTGGTCCAATCTTAGCAAATAGCACAAATATCAATTTTATTGTAGAAGGTAAAGAGGTGATCTTTATAGATGATGTCTTATGGACAGGACGTACTATTCGTGCGGCAATGGATGCTGTGCAGGCATTTGGCCGTGCAAGAAGAATAGAATTGCTTGTTTTGGTCGATCGCCGGTTTTCTAGACAGATCCCTATTCAGCCCGATTATATCGGAATACAGGTAGATTCTATTGATTCACAAAAAGTAATTGTTAACTGGAAAGAATCAGAGGATCAGGATAGTATTATCTTGATTACAGAAAAGAAGGCGTCAACTAGCGATTAATAGCGGTGTCATGACGATACTGAAGGTTATTGTTGACCTTTGGAAACAGGCACTTTCAATAAAACCTTCATGACTTCGCAGACGCCAACAGCAATGAAAGCAAACTGAAGGTTCTTTCTGGCCAATAAGATCAGACACTTTCAGAAAAAAAATGATTAGTAAATATTTGAATATACTATAAAATGTCATCTGTAGCAGAACAATTAAGTACCCGCCATTTATTGGGGATCAAAGATCTAAATGAGAACGATATCCAATTGATCCTGGATACAGCAAGTAATTTCAAAGAGGTATTAAATAGGCCAATCAAAAAGGTTCCGTCGTTAAGGGATATTACGATTGCCAACGTGTTTTTTGAAAATTCAACACGGACACGTCTATCCTTTGAACTTGCTGAAAAGAGACTTTCTGCGGATATCGTGAATTTTGCGGCTTCCTCCTCTTCAGTAAGTAAGGGGGAGACACTCATCGATACGGTGAACAATATTCTTGCAATGAAGGTTGATATGATTGTGATGAGACATCCATACGCCGGAGCAGGGGTATTTCTAAGTAAACATGTTGATGCACAAATTGTCAATGCAGGTGACGGAGCACATGAACACCCTACACAGGCTTTACTTGATTCATTTTCGATCCGCGAACGCTATGGTGATGTAGCTGGTCGTAAAATAGCTATCGTTGGAGATATTACACATTCACGCGTTGCCTTGTCGAATATCTTATGTCTTCAAAAGCAAGGTGCAGAAGTGATGGTTTGTGGTCCGACCACATTAATTCCTAAACATATTACATCATTGGGTGTAAAAGTAGAGCATGATTTGCGGAAAGCGTTGAACTGGTGTGATGTTGCAAATATGTTACGGATTCAATTGGAGCGTCAGGATATTGCCTATTTCCCTTCCTTAAGAGAATATTCCATGCTATATGGATTGAATAAAGAGATTTTGGATTCTTTAGAGAAGCCAATCACAATTATGCACCCCGGACCAATCAATCGGGGGGTCGAAATCACATCGGATGTCGCGGATAGCGAACATTCAATTATTTTGGATCAGGTTGAAAATGGTGTTGCTGTGCGCATGGCTGTCTTGTATCTATTAGCAGGGCAACGCGGATAGTCTACATTGGTTTTGACGTGCGTTAATGTACGTGTGAGACTAAATAGCACTGTTTTCTAATGCAATAATAGTATGCCTGACTTTATTTTTTTGTCGGGCATATTTTTTGTGCAAAATTTCCGTTATAATACAGGGTTATTCACAGATGTTAATAACTTTTGTGTAAAATAGCTCAATTAAAGTATAATTTAGTAAAATGAATAAAACTATCTCCCTGAGAAGTGGAGATTTGAATTGATTTTCAATAAATTTGAGGCTATCTTAAAGCCTTTAATGGCAGAGAGGCTTTCGATAAATTTGCTTTGAAATGCGAATTTATCGCGGTTTGGAGGGAGATTCATTTACATTTGCAGATAAATAACATATTAAGGTTTCACATATTATGTATAAGAAGATTTACCAGGTGGGAGTTGCATTAACCGTTATGGCGACGCCAGCATTAGCGCAACAGACAGAATGGCAACAAATCAACAAGGCGTACAAAACAGGGATGGAATTGTATGAACGCGGAAAATTTAGTTCTGCTTCAGCCCAATTTGACCGTGTTGAAGCTTTGCGGACAAAATCCAACTTGCAATTGGACGAAACAGAGGAACTGTCTTTGTTGAAAGAGAACGTACGGTATTATCAAGCGGTTTGCGCACTGGAATTGGGCGAATCCGATGCCGAAAACCGTTTTCTGAAATACATTAAAGATTTCCCTGTCAGTGCAAATGCTAAAGCAGCTTATTTTCAAATCGGTAAATCCTATTATGCTAAAAAAGATTATGTTAAGGCCTTAGAGTGGTTTAACAAGATCGACAGCAAAAATTTAGCAGGTAAAGAAAATGTAGAATATCGCTTTAAATATGGATATGCTTCCTTTATGACAAAGGATTATAAAACGGCGAAACCATTATTTGAAGGATTGAAAGATCAGAAAACTGAATTTCAGGAAGCTTCAATCTATTATTACGCGTATCTTTCTTACTTAGACGCCGAGTATAAAACGGCGTTGAATGAATTTGAGCGCCTAAATGGATCTAAACAATTCGAAAATAGTTATCCTTATTATATTACTGCTTTGTATTTCTTGGATAAGCGCTACGACGATGTGTTGGATTATGCGTTGCCAATTTTGTCGCGAACAAAACAAGAAAATGAAACAGAGATGTTCCGTATTATCGCGGCAACATACTTTATCAAAGGTGATTTAAAAACATCAAAAGAGTATTACGACAAATTCCAGGCACAAGACCAAGGTAAGACGCAGAATAATCAGGATAGCTACCAAATCGGTTACATCGCTTACAAATTGAAGGATTACGATAAAGCGATCACTGAATTGGAAAAAATGACTGATCCTGACGCATATTATCAATCTGCGATGATTACCCTAGGGGATGCTTTCTTGAAGAAAGGCAATAAGCAATCTGCGCGTAACGCATTTTTCCGTGCTTCGAAATTGGATTTTGATCCAGCAATGCAAGAAGAAGGCTTATTCAACTATGCTAAGCTTTCGTATGAATTGGAATTCCACCAAGTGGCTTTGGCTTCGACACAAGAATACCTGAAAACGTACCCAAAATCGAAACGCTTAGAGGAAGCAAAAACTTTGCTTGCTGAAGTATTGTTGAGTACAAAAAACTACCGTGAGGCAGTTGATATTTTGGAATCTATCCCTAAACGTGGAAAAGAAGCAAACGCAGCTTATCAAAAGGTGACCTACTACAGAGGTTTGGAGTATTATAATGAGCGTGCTTTTGAAAATGCAATTTCCCTATTCATGCGCTCTGAAGAGTTTCGTTATGACGAGGAAATTTACGCTTTAGCCACCTATTGGAAAGCGGAAGCAATGTACGAAGTGCGTAAATATGGTGAAGCGGTTACAAATTTCAATAAATTCCTACGCTTGCCGGGAGCTAGCAAAACGGATGTGTATGGGTATGCCAATTATGCGTTAGCCTATGCGGCTTTCCGTAATGGAAACTACAGCACGGCGGCCAATTACTTCGAGCGTTTCTTAGCGTCTGGTGGTTCGAAAGGAATAGAAATGAATACACGTAATGATGCAATTGCACGCTTAGGTGATTCTTATTTCTCTTCGAAAAATTACGGCAGAGCATTAACAGAATACAATAAGTTGATCTCTTCTAAAGCGCCTAGTCAGGATTACGCGTTATTCCAGCGTGGTATTATTCAAGGTTTACAAGGGGATAACAATGGTAAAATTTCAACATTGAATGCTGTTATTGCACAATTCCCGAGCTCTAATTATGCTGATGATATTGCGTTTGAGATTCCTTACACACGTTTCTTGATGGGAGAAAGTGACCAGGCAATTGCTGGACTTCAAACAATGGTTGAAAAATATCCGCGCAGCAGTTATGTGCCACGTGCTTTGGTGACGATTGGTTTGGTTCAGTATAATCAAGATAACAATGATGCTGCATTGGCAACTTTCCAACGTGTAGTCGACCAATATGGATCAACAGATGAAGCAAGACAGGCCATGCGATCGATTGAGAACATCTATTTGGATAAAGGCGATGCAACAGGGTATATCAAATATGCAACTGGAACAAACTTAGGGGATGCGTCGAAATCTGAGCAAGACTCGCGTTCATTCTCCACTGCCACAACCCTATTCTCCAGAGGTAATTACCAAGGGGCAGTGGAAGCTGTAAATGCGTATTTCGATAAATTCCCGAAACCAAATCAAGAGAAATATGCACGTTTTGTTCGTGCTGAAAGTAACGCAGCTTTGGGCAATACAGAAGATGCACTACATGATTACAATATTATCTTGAATGACTGGACATCTCCTTATACAGAACGCACGTTGATTTCGGTGTCAAATTTATATTTGAAACAAAAGAAATATAACGAAGCGACACAGTTATTGAAAAAGCTGGAGCTTACTTCTGAATACAAGGCTAACTATGGTTTCGCAATAAATAACCTAATGGTCTCTTATTTCCAAATTGGGGATTATAAGGAAGCATTAAATTATACCAACGCTGTCAAGAACTACGAAAAGTCTTCGGAAGAGGAGATCGCAAATGCATTCTTGTATGCCGGTAAATGCTATGTGAAGCAGAATAAGAAAACTGAGGCAATGAAAGAATTCAGTTTAGCTGCATTGAAGAGCCGTACGGTATATGGTGCCGAAGCAAAATACAACGTTGCGGTACTACAATTGGAAAATAAACAATACGATGCGTGTATCAAAACAGCAATGGATCTATCCGATAATTTCTCTTCGTACGAATATTGGGTGGCGAAAAGCTTTATTACCATGGCTGATGCTTATGCAGGTAAAGGGGATTCTTTCCAGGCGAAAGCTACACTTGAATCGATTGTGGATAACTATGATGCGAAAGACGATATTTTGCCAGCCGCAAAAGAACGTCTAAATAAATTGAACAACAAAAAGAAATAGGATACAATGAAGAAGTTGCAAAATAGAAACGTGAAGAAATATACTTTAGCAGCGCTTTTGATGGGCGTGGGATTGAATTCTTTTGCACAGGAAACAGGCAAGAAGAATGATCCTGAGAAACCGGTCACTATCGATTCTTTTGATGTTGTTCGTGATTATAAGCCAATTCTTGCGGATGCTGTGAAAATCCGTCGCAGTCCGGATATGACCAATAAAAGGGAATACCAGCCCAAATTGTCCTACAACAATATTTTGGACAAGAAATTAGATATCAATACCGGTTTGAAACAATTGAATGTACAGGAGATTCCTTTTGCACAACCCTTTGAACATAGTAGCAACTATGTCAAATTTGGTATCGGTAACTATAACAGTATATTGGGAGAAGCTTATTTGGCTTCTGAACAGTTTGAAAATACACGATTTGGTTTATTTGCAAAGCATTTGAGCCAAAAGGGTAATATTGACGGACAGAAGTTCAGTACACAAGATATCGGTATCTTTGGTCGTCGTGTATTGGATGCGGTAACCGTTAAAGGTACCATCGGATACAATCGTTATGGCACAAACTTCTATGGCCAGACTTTTGATCAATCGGGAACAACCTTGTTGAATACGACTCCGGATAAACAGACCTTTACAGATATCTACTTGAATGGAGAGCTGTCAAGTAATGTGGATCCAAAAAATGAGCAAGCCTTAAGCTATTCCGCAAAAGTTGATGGTTATTTGTTTAAAGACGCTTATAAAGCCAAAGAAAATTCCATCGCATTATCCGGTTATTTGAACAAACGGCTAAGTGCATTCAATGTTGGTGCGAATTTGAGCGTGACAATGAATAATGTGAAAGATAGTGCTGAAGTAAAAAATCATTTGGCGGTCATCAATCCATATATTCGTTTTAAGGGCGACAACTATAACGTAACCTTGGGTGCGAATTTAACTTCTGAATTTGGCGATAGCTCAAGATTCAATATTTTCCCATCCGTAGAAGCTGATTTTGCTTTGGCACCTGAATATATTTCCTTGTTTGCCGGAATCAATGGGGGAGTGAAACAAGCTTCTTTCCGTAGTTTCGCTAAGGAAAATCCATATTTGGCTCCTAACGCCAAAATGATAAACTCGATTGAGAAAATGAATGTTTACGCGGGTTTAAAAGGAAATGCTGGCGCAACATTTGGTTATAAAGTAAAGGTATTCTACAAACAGATTGAGGGATTGCCTTTATTTAAAAACAGTGCATTTGGCGATAGTCAAAATGGTTATGTTCCTTGGGCTTTTGATGTCGTTTATGATGGCGTGATCAATAAGGCTAAACATATGGGATTGGAAGGGGAAATCAATGTACGTCTTTCACAACTGGTTAATCTGGGCGGAAAAGTGTATATAGACGATTATAAATTGAGTGATGAGGAAGAAGCATGGGGATTGCCAAAATTCCGTATGCAGGCTAATGCACGCTTCAATATCTCCGATAAATTTTTCGTAGATGCTGAACTTTCTACACAAGGCAATACCTATGCGTATATTTATGATTATAACGCAGATGGCAGTCGTATTGCCAACAGTGGGCATAAGGCAACAATAGCGTCGTTTGCTGATCTTAATGCAGGCGCAGAATACCGAATCAAAAAACAATTTGGTATTTTCGTCAAAGCAAATAACATTTTTGGAAAAGAATACGAACGTTATATGTATTACCCAAGATTGGGCTTTAATGTAATTGGTGGTCTTAATTATTCGTTTTAACGAATTAAGATTATAAATTTGCATCTTAAAATAGTGCGCGATGAATCTAGGCAAAAACATCAATAGTTTATTAAAACGTTATGCGGAAGTATACGTGCCCGGAATAGGTGTGTTCAAACGAATTCATTCTCCGGCTCAGTTCGATAAACAGAATAATGTGTTTTTACCCCCGATTTCTTATGTTGAGCTCGACTATTCTGCTCAACATGGATTTAATATTGTTCATTATATCCAACAACAGGAAAACTTGGGCCTCAATCAGGCGCAACAGATCTTGTCGGAAACTGTTGATAAGCTGCGGGCCGATTTGGGGCAATTTGGACAGGTCAAACTTGATGATCTTGGATTACTGATAAGTTATGGCGCAAGTTTGGTCTTCAAACCCTTAGACTTGTCGGGATTCGACTTCCAACCGGTTACAAATCTTGTTGCACCAGAAATTGAAACAGTTGTTTCTTCTTTGGAAGAAGCCAAAGAAGAAGAACTTACGGCCTTAGCTGTTGAAGAAGACCCTGTTGTAGAAGAAGATCCTGTTGTAGAAGAAGATCCTGTGGTGGAAGCTAATGATAAGGTAGAGCCTGCGATAGAGTCTATGCCGGATACGGCAGATCAAGACGAAACGATCGAGGTTGAAGAGGTCAAAGAAGAAGCTGAAACAACACAGGTAACGGATCCAGTAGCGGATGAGCTTTCGCAGGAGACAGCACCAACAAGCGATCGTACCGGTCTTGAAGCTGAAGAATCGTCGTTAGCGCAAAAGGAAACTGAAGAGTTTGAACCTGTGGATGCTGCTGTGATAGCTGATAGCAGTGTTTCGGTTACTCCGAAGGAAGAAAACACTTCAAAAAGAGAAATCGGTGCTATTGCGTCGGCTAACGCGAATTCAACATACGCACCAAATATCTATGAGGAAGAGCCGCGTAATTCAAATGCGATCTGGTATTGGATGACTGGAATTATTGTGCTGGCAATGGTTGCTGTTGCGGTCGTTTACACCAATCCTGCGTTGAAGGATTCGTTATTTGGATCGACTAAACCTGTTGTAAAAACGGCAGATACGCTTGTTCAAAAACAGCCGATCATGCCTGCGGATACATTGTCCAATACGTTGCAAGCCGATAGTTTGAAAAAAGTCGATTCATTGGCTAAGCGCACTGTGATAGATTCTGTTAAAAAGACATCAACTGTACCAGCGCCTAATGCGGCAGCAAAACCTCCGGTTTTGGAAGCAAACCCTGTGATCAAAGAATCTATCCCTGTTGCACAACCCAGATATCAATTGGTAATAGGTTCTGCAAAGACAATGGTACAAGCAGAGCAGGAAGCCAAGCGCCTTCGGGAAATGGGCTATAAAACAGCACGAGCTGTAGAGGGAAAGTTTAAAAGAAATAGAAAGAAAATCATCTTAAACACCTACATGACAAAATCGGAGGCAGACCTCGCTAAGAAATCTGTAGAGAAAAAGATTGAAGGTGCTTGGGTAGAAACATTATAGAAACTATATAAAACTATTAATAATTATGTCATTAGTACAAGATACAGCACGGGCTGCTGTGGATTCGTTTAATCAAGCTGCACAACAACCATTACCTGCTGCTGCGCCTACAGAAAACATGAGTTTGATCGATATGATGATCAAAGGGGGATGGATCATGGTTCCAATCCTACTGTTGTTCTTTATTGGATTGGTTATCTTTTTTGAGCGTTATTTGACTATCCGTCGCGCCGCAAAATATGATAACAGCTTAATGTCGCAAGTAAAGGCAAATGTTTTGTCCGGAAATTTGGATTCGGCATTAGCTGTAGTTCGTTCAAGTAACTCAGCTTTGGGACGTATGTTGCAAAAAGGCTTATTGCGTGTCGGCAGACCGATCAAAGATATTGAAGGAGCGATCGAAAACGTGGGTAAATTGGAAGTTGCCAAGTTAGAAAAGAACATCAATATTTTGGGTATTATTGCTGGTATTGCCCCGATGCTTGGTTTCGTAGGTACGATCTTTGGAGTAATTAAGATTTTCCACGACGTCGAATTAGCTGGTGGTATTGATATTGCTTCTGTATCTGGGGGGCTATATGTAAAAATGGTATCTTCTGCATCAGGTCTTGCGGTTGGTATCTTAGCTTATTTGGGCTACCATATCCTGAATATGATGGTGGAACGATTGATTTTACGTATGGAAACGGATGCAGTAGAATTTATTGATTTATTGGATGAACCGGGAAGATAATGAACTTACGAAGTAGAAAAAATAAACCATCTGCGGAAGTACATACTTCAGCGCTGAATGACATCATGTTTTTCCTGATGTTGTTCTTCCTGTTGGCTTCTGCAGTTTCTAATCCGCAAGTGGTGAAGCTATTGTTACCAAAGTCAAGTGCGGGAGAACAATCTGTTGCTAAAAAGACCGTCACGGTATCGATTACAAAAGATTTGGGCTATTTTATTGACAAAACTCCAGTTCCCATTGAAGGATTGGAAGCTGCAATTCAATCGCAAATGGCTGCGGGTGAGGAAGTGACAATTATGCTCTATGTCGATAATACGGTTCCCATTCAAAATGTTATTTCTGTAATGGATGTAGCTAATCGATTGAAGATTAAAGTGGTATTGGCAACAGAACCAAAAAAAGATAAATAGGAACAATTAAACTTTTTTTAAGTTTATTGGTCAGCTATTAATATAGGAGATTAATGCGATGAGATATCACCTTCAACATGAAGAAAATAATTTCCCCAAAGCATTGGGGATATCGACTTTGGTCATGGCATCGTTGCTCTTGATTGGATTTTTTGTTGTTTTTAAAGCTCAGGCACCTGATGAATATGGAATGGGGGGAATGATCGTCAATTACGGTACTTCACCTGAGGGAATGGGAGATGACTATATGAGTGTTGAGGAACCATCGGTGGATCCCAACGCCAATAATGAACGCCCTGACCGTATTGATCCTGTTGAAACACCTACCCCAACTCCAACGCAGCAAGTTGCGGAGAAAGCGGTTGTCACACAGGATTTAGAAGATGCCCCTGCGGTAACAAAAACGGAAAAGAAGGTCGTTTCAAAAGCACCGGAAACAACCAAAGCTGTAAAAGAAGTGGCACCACAGGCCAATGCCAAAGCGCTTTTTAAAGGCAATAAAAATAACGGTACTGGAGCTGGTGATGGTACAGGGACAACTCCTGGAAATCAGGGTTCCAAACTGGGTGATCCTTTAGCAAGTAACTACGGCGAAGGGGGATCTGGAAACGGTAACATGATGTTGTCTATTGAGAACCGAAGTTTTACGCAACGGCCAAGTATCGACGATAATGGACAGCAAGCAGGAAAGGTTGCTGTGGAGTTTAGAGTGAACAAGCAAGGGGTTATCACCTATGCGCGTGCTGGTGTAAAAGGAACGACGATTACCGATCCATCCTTGTTGGAGAAATGTGAGCGTGCTGTACGTGGCGCTAGGCTAAACCAATTGCCAAATGCTCCCGACTCCCAAACAGGACGGATTGTATTCAATTTTAGATTAAGATAAAAATCATTCACATGAATGCTTATAATGAGGCAATCGAGTATCTGTATACTCGATTGCCTATGTTTACAAGGGATGGCGCCTCTGCCTTCAAAAAAGACCTTGACAATACCATCAAACTTTGCGCTGCTTTGGACAACCCACAGCGAAAATTCAAAACATTACATATTGCCGGTACAAACGGAAAAGGATCCACCTCCCACATGTTGGCCGCTATTTTGGCCGAGGCAGGATATAAGACAGGCCTCTATACTTCACCACATTTACTGGATTTCAGAGAACGTATTCGTGTCAATGGTCAGTTATGTGAGAAAGAATTTGTTGTTGATTTTGTCAATACCCATCGCGAGCTTATAGAAGAAGTCAGTCCATCGTTTTTCGAAATTACTGTAGCCATGGCTTTTGATTATTTCGAGAAGAATAAGGTTGATATCGCTGTCATTGAAGTCGGCCTTGGCGGGCGTTTGGACAGTACCAATATTATTCAGCCTTTGCTGTCGGTAATTACCAATATCGGTTTTGATCACATGAATCTTCTTGGTAATACCCTAGTGGAAATTGCTGCTGAGAAGGCCGGAATTATCAAAAGAAATACACCTGTCGTTATTTCGGAATATGCTGAAGAGACAGCAGCTGTGTTTTTGGATAAAGCAACGATCGAGCATGCACCGATCCAATTCGCTTCCGATAAGTATGCCACGAAAATGCTGGGTGTGGACCAAGATTATTTGACGGTACAAGCGACGGATTCTGCGGGTCATTCAGCAGACTATCAGCTGGATTTAAAAGGCTCCTATCAGGTCAAGAACCTCGCCGGCGTCCTGTTAGCTGTGGATGAATTACGTCAACTGGACTTTGAGATCAGTGATCAACATGTGCATCAAGCGCTAAAAAATGTGCAGGCAACCACAGGAATTCAAGGCCGATGGCAACAATTGTCTAAGGATCCATTTATCATCTGTGATACAGGGCACAATGAGGACGGAATTCATGAAGTGCTCAAAAATCTGGCTACAACAACTTATGATAAATTGCACTTTGTGATAGGCGCCATGCGCGATAAGGATTTATCACATATGTTGCCTTATCTGCCCAAAGATGCAACCTACTATTTCTCTGCTCCAGATATGCCGCGTGCAATGCCAGCAGAAGAGCTGCGGAAAGAAGCTATGGAATTTGGTCTAACGGGACTTGATTATGCATCGGTAGGAGCTGCGTTTGATGCAGCAAAAGAAGCGTATCAACAAGGGAACCTTATTTTTGTTGGCGGAAGCAATTTTGTTGTTGCGGAAGTGCTTGCTCGTTTGAGACAGGAATAAGAATACCGCCTTTTCTCGTAAATAAATCTGCGGGAGGATTATTGAAACCGATCACAAAAAAGGGAGCTGCGTGAAGTGCAGCTCCCTTTTTTGTTATTTTGTGCCTGGTCATTAGTCATTGATCGTCAATTCACCACGGATATCCTTTTCAATCCAATAGGCGACCTCTTTTTGATCTTCTAACTCGCCTTGAAGATACATTAATTTGGTTACTGCCGCTTCGAATGTCAGGTCGTAGCCATTGAGCACGCCGATGGATTTAAGTCCTTGTGAAGTCTCATAGCGACCTAATTCAACAGACCCTACTTTACATTGCGAAATGTTGAGGATATTTTTACCTTGTTCAATTGCTTCCTTCAATAGATCCAAAAACCAAGTGTCGGTGGTTGTATTGCCCGATCCGAATGTTTCCATAACAATGGAGCGGACATCGGAATCTAGGACTGCTTTGATTGTTTGTGCAGAGATCCCCGGAAATAATTTCAATACGGCTACCCTGTTGTCCAGTTTGGTATGTAGGATAAATTCTTTATCAATATTATTTAATAAAGCATCTGTATTATATTTGAGGTGAATACCAGCTTCAACCAATACGGGATAGTTTGGCGATCTAAAGGCCTCAAATTTGGCCGAATTATATTTAAATGAGCGATTGCCACGGAATAATTTATTGTCGAAAAGAATGCATACCTCTTGGATAATGGATATACCATCCTGCTTCGCAGAGGCTATTTCCAACGCTGTCATCATATTTTCCCGGGCATCCGTTCGAATTTCCCCAATAGGCAATTGGGAGCCTGATAATATGACCGGTTTTTGGAGTCCTTCCAACATAAAGCTCAGTACTGATGCCGTAAAAGCCATTGTATCGGAACCATGCAGAATAACAAAACCGTCGTAATCTGCATAGTTATCCTTAATAATTTGTGCCATTTCAATCCATATCTCTGGCTTCATGTTGGATGAATCGATAATGGGTTCGAAAGAGTGCACGGTCAGCTTATAGTCTAAGCGACTTAAATCAGGGAGATTACGTTTGATCAATTCAAAGTCGAAAGGAACGAATGTTCCTGTTTCATCTTTAACCATTCCAATGGTCCCACCTGTGTAGATAATAAAGATATTATGCATTGAGTTTTGAAATTATATACCAAATATACGTTTTGAATTTTCTGTTGTGATTTCGGCTACCTTTTCGACGGAGATCTGGTGAAGGTCAGCTACTTTTTGTGCGACGTAAACCAAATAGCTACTTTCATTTTCTTTACCGCGAAAGGGGACAGGAGCCAAATAAGGTGCATCTGTTTCCAGAACAATATGTTTTAAATCGATTTCTTTGACCACCTGATCTAAGCCCGCTTTTTTAAAGGTAACGACTCCGCCAATACCAAGAGCGAAACCTAAATCGATAGCTTGGCGGGCCTGCTCCAGGGAACCGGTAAAGCAGTGCAGAACGCCAAATAATTTGTCGTCGTGAAGTTCTTCCAATAATTCGAACAGTTCAGTGAAGGCTTCCCGGCAGTGGATATCGATCGGTAAATTTAATTCCTTAGCCCATTTAACCTGAGTTCGAAAGGCGTCTTTTTGAATTTCAAGCGTGCTTTTATCCCAATAAAGATCCAGCCCGATCTCACCTATGGCATGGACTTTGTTTGTTTCCAAGCTCTTTCGGATGGTTTCTAACTCTTCCACATAGTTTTCTTTTACATCGCAGGGATGTAATCCAAGCATGGGAAAACAATGTTCTGGATAAGCTGCTACGGTATCAAATACAGGTTTTATGGAAGCGCTATTCACATTCGGCAAAAAAAGGCGTTGTATGCCATTATCGAAGCAACGTTGTAGATGTTCTTGCAGTTTTTCGGTTCCTGCATGGTAATAAATGTGTGTATGTGTATCTGTAAGCAACATAGTTTTCTGCGTGGAAGCAGCGGGTTAGGGTAAAAACTTGTTTTTATTATTATCGAATAAAGTGGTAGACTTAATTACCAAAATTTCAATTCGCTCTCCAAAGATAACTTATTAATTAGCAAAAATGAAAATTAATACAGGATTCCTTCTACAGAAACGAATTCCTTTTTTTGTATCTTGGAAAAGCTAACAGGTGGAGGTCAGTCCTTCATGTCATGGAGACATTAGCAAAGATTGTTATTGGCCGTTGAAAAGATACGTTTAATTAAAAAGAGTCAGAAGTCAAACATACTGTACGATTTACTGTTAAACAGATAAAAGAGGCGGTTGTTGTCCTATTTTTATAAGAATAAATGAATCATATGATGAATAAGAGGTTATGCCTGGGTTTGTTGACTTTGGCGTCGGTTATGTGTTTAAACAAATTACATGCGCAATCATTGATTGACCCTTCGGTAAAAGATATTATTCAAAAAGCCTTTCAGACAAATAAAGAATTGAAATTGAAGGCTTACGAAGTCGATAAAGCACGTCTGGAAGCCGATGGAGTAAAAGCAAACCGGCTGCCACATGTCTCGGCACTCGGGCTATACGGTTATGTACATAGCAATGGGAGTATTGATATTCCTACGGTTAATATCCCTTTATTGAACCTCGGCTTGTTTGAAGGAGCCACAGGATTTAGTATGCATGGGCAAGCGGCCTATGCGGGGGTGTCTGTAAAGCAGATTATCTTTTCGGGATTACAGATTCCGAATGGAATAAAAGCATTGCAGGAGAAAGCTGTGGCTCAACAATATTTAGAATCGGCCGGTCGAGAAACACTTTCAAAGGATATTATTGCTTCTTTTGATCAGCTGATGTTGTTGGATGAGGTGGATAAATTGATTGTCGATTCTGAAAAGCGATTAAAGAAAGAACAGGAAAAAGTGAATAAAGCGATTCAAAATGGCCTTGCAATACCTTATGATAGAGATAAATTGAAATTGGCCTTGCTGGAGCTGGAAGAGAAAAAGGTAGAGGTTTCTGGCAATCGGGATTTGTTGTGTCAAAAGATCGAGCAAGAAACAGGGGTATCTTTTCAGGAGGTCGGTGGAATTCATTATGGACTTAAACCTATATTTTTGTCGGATCTTCCACGTGATGTCGAACAAAGATCCGAATTGAAAGCGCTAGATGCTTCCTCAAAAGCGTATGAGTACCTGTATAAAAAAGAAAAGGGGGGAGCTCTTCCTGCTGTCTTTGCTTTTGGATCCGCAAACTATCTGAATGTATTCAACTCCAAACTCACGGTGAAAGACCAACCGCTATTTGGTACAGTCAACTTACCGCTTAATTCCATCAAGGGGAGCCCAAATTTAATGGTCGGCGTAGGGGTTAAATGGGATCTCTATACGGGCGGAGAGCATCATAATAAGATAAAGCAAGTTAAACTTGATCAGCATATCAATACGACCAAGCGAGAAGATGCGCAAGAAAAATTAAATTTATTACTCAGCAAAAATACCGTTACCTACACGACTGGCAATCAAAAGTTGAAAGTGGGCGAACAGCAATTGAAAGTTGCCGAAAATAACCTTTCTATGGCTGTTAAACAATATCAAGCTGGCTTAATAGATGTTACGGAGTTATTGGCTGCTGAAAACGATTGGTACAAAGTTAATTTGGGTTATTTTAACAATGTTTTGCAGCAACGTACAGCTGCAGTTGAATTACTACATACATCAGGAAAATTATTACAAACTATACATGAGTAACATGAAGAATTTATATGGGATATTATCTCTGTCTATTTTTGTTTCTTGTACAAATCAAGTGAAAGAGAAGCCTATTGAAGGCAAGGTGGAGCGAGAGCAAGTGACGGTTGTGACAAAGGTTCCGGGGAAAATTGCGAAGCTTCTGGTTGAAGAGGGAGACTTTGTGCATGCGGGTGATACCTTGGCTATTTTGAGTATTCCCGAGATAGATGCGAAAGAAGAGCAGGCAAAGGGAGCACTGCAGTCTGCTGATGCACAATATAACATGGCAGTCAAAGGTGCTACGAAAGGTCAACTCGTGCAGTTGCAGGCGAAGGTAGATGGACTTAAGGAACAATATGAATTTGCGAAAAAATCAATAGGTAGGCTGGATGCCCTTTTGCAGGATAGCCTGATTCCGCAGCAAAAGTACGACGAGACCTACGCTAAATATCAGGGGGCTAAAAATCAATATCTTGCAGCACAGGCTGAATTAGCTGAAGCAAAGGGTGGGGCTAGACAAGAACAGCAGATTATGGCGTTGGGGCAAAAAGAACGTGCACTGGGAGCGGTATCTGAAGTCAATGTTGCTGCACAGGAGAAATATGTCATTGCTCCACAGGACATGAGTGTGGAAACGATTAATCTGAAAGTTGGTGAATTGGCGATGGCAGGCTATCCGATTATCAATGGTTTCCTCGATCGATCGACCTATTTTAGATTTACATTGCCCGAAAATAAAATGGGAAAACTTCAAAAAGGAGAGGCTGTTGAGGTAGAAATTCCTTATTTGAATCACAAAAAGGTTAAAGCAAAGGTGATTAGTATCAAAGCCTTAAATTCGTACGCAAGCATTGCCTCAGCTTATCCTGATTTCGATCCGCAACAGGCTGTGTTTGAATTGAAAATTGTTCCTGAAGATGTTGCCGGTAGCAAAGATTTGTTAACAAAAACGCTTGTGGTTCTCCATGCGAATTAAAGAGCTTGACTGTGAAAAAATTTTTAGAATTGATCCAACGGGAGTTTAAGCTCTTCTTCAATAATAAAGTGCTATTGATGCTTTTTCTGGGTGCACCTGTATTGTATGGTGTCTTGGTGGGGCATGTTTATCAACAAGGTAAGGTAACTCAGATGCCGATCATTGTAGTTGATGAGGATAATAGCCCCTTAAGCAGTTCATTTATTGATATGCTTTCGGATAATGAGAGTATTGAAGTTGCCCGTGTATTACCGTCCTTATTTGATTCAAAAGATATTGCGATGCAATATGAGGCAACAACGATTGTACATATTCCCAAGGGTTTTGCATCCGGAGTACAACAGGGGCGTTTGCCCGAAATGACTGTTTTTGTAGACGGTGCCAATACATTGACCTCAAATACTGCCATGATGGCTGTCAATGTGTGTGCCTCGACGTTGAAAGCAGGCATACAGATTCAGGCACAAATGAAACGTGGTGTTCCCGCAAAGATCGCTGCACAGCAGTACGAACCATTTAAGACCACTTTTGTTAAGCAGAATATCCGAAGTGGAAATTACCTGTATTTTATGCTACCGGGAGTGCTAATTACTGTGCTGCAGCAGGTCTTGCTCTTAGGCTTGGCTTTGTCTTTTTCCTCAGAATTTGAAGGCAATACATTTCCGGAACTTGTACGTAAAATAGGTAATCCTATCGGACTTATTCTTGTTAAGATATTACCATATGTTTTGATGTCTGTTGGTATCCTGGTTTTATATTGGGGTTTTGGTCAATATTACCGTATGCCTTTACAGGCCGAATTTGGTCGCTTTGTACTCTGTACTTTCGTCTTTTTGCTTGCCGTGTGTTTTATAGGTGTACTCGTCAGTATTCTACTGCCTTCGCAGTTGAAATCGACAGAAGTACTTATGGTCATTGCGACGCCAGCATTTATCTTGAGTGGCTTTACCTGGCCTTCGAGTCTAATGCCAGGCTGGGTGCAGGCAATTGCAAATGTAATTCCATCGACGCATTATCTACGAATTTTTAGGTTAATGTTTATTCAGCATGCTGAAAATTACCATACCGATAAGGCGCTGATCGCATTGACCATCATCATGATCATCAGTTTTATATTGGCGGTAATAATACTATGGCTGAAAATACGGAAGATCAAAAAAGAAGATAAGAAGATTAGCGTATAGTGAATAAAAATACGAACAATAAAAAAGCGGTTTCATCGAGATGAAACCGCTTTTTTGTTAACTGAAATTTACAGTCGAATTATTTTTTTGCTGCAGGAGCTTTAGTTGCAGGAGCTGTTGCCGCTGGAGCCGTAGTTCCAGTAGGCGCTACCATGCCTGGAGTTGTTGCTGTAGGAGCAGGAGCTTTTCCAGGTTTGATATCCAATACTTCTACTTCAAATACTAAAGGAGCATATGGAGGGATAACACCTGAAGGGCGATCGCCATAAGCCAAAGATGAAGGAATGACTAAAGTTGCTTTTGTACCTTTGTTAAACAATTGGAATGCTTCAGTCCATCCAGGGATTACACCATCAACACCTAATTGGAATTTTAATGCTTCATAAGGACGTTGAGGGTTGAAAATTTTCTCTTTTTTAGCTACATCTGGAAGGTTTGTATCAAATACTTTTCCTGTAGTTAATGATCCTACATAGTTCACGTGAATAGAATCACCTACTTTCGCATTTGTACCTGTTCCAGGTTTAGTAATTACATATTGAAGACCTGAAGCTGTTTTAGTTGTTTTCAAGCTTTTATCCTTGATGTATTTTTCAAGTTTAGCTGGTTCAGCTGCCTTGTGTTTGTTCAATTCTTCTTCAAAATATTTTTGAACTTGTTCACCCAATTGTTGGTCTGTTAACTTTCCTTTTTTGAAGTGTTTTTTGACTTTGATCGAATAAACAATGAATTTATCTGCAAACTCCGGTTTTGGTTGATGTGTTTTAGCAGCCATAGAATCCAAATTGATTTTGAATACTAAGCTATCACCTTCACCTACATATTTGAATAAACCAGTAGGGTCACCTGGATTTTTTGCGATGATACTATCTGGATATAATTGAACGATTTGAGGGACTCCCATGTCATACGTACTTTGCATTGTAGAATCTCTGTCCGTTTTCACAACCATGTCAAGTGCTAATAAATCGCCTGATACTGCTTTTTCTTTTGCATTATCATCTACGATTTTATACTCAAGACCACCTTCAGCCTTTTTGAATTTTTGGCATGACGTCATCAAAAGACCGGCAGCCGCGAAAAATAGAATTGCTTTCTTCATTTTCTAATGTATGTTACGATATCTTATTTTGTTAATATTTCTTTATAATTTGGTAAAACCGATTTGAATTTTGCAATCACTGCTTCGAGGCTTTCTTTCGAATTACCTCCTGAAGCGTTAAGATGCCCCCCTCCATTGAAATACAATTTACAGATCTCATTGCAAGGAACTTCTCCAATCGAACGCAAAGATAGTTTAATTTGTTCATTTCTGTCAATAATTAAAGCAGCCAATCGAATTCCTTTGATAGAAAGGGCATAATTGACTAATCCTTCGGTATCACCGGTGATCACTTCAAACTGAGTGAGATCCGCTTTGGTTACATGGATAATGGCGGTGTTATATTCATGGATAACCTCTAGACGATTCAATAGACAGAACCCTAAGAATTTCAGGCGGCTTTCTGACGAGCTATTGTAAATCTCTTCGTGGATAGCCCAGTTTTGTGCACCGCAATCAATGAGTGATGCAATGATGCGGTGAATTTCAGCAGTGGTAGAACGGAAGCGGAAAGAGCCCGTATCGGTCATAATACCGGTATATAGGCATGTCGCCATGTCAGCACTGATATGGTCTGGATCTTGCATCTCATGGACTAAGAACCGATAGATCAATTGTGCCGTCGCTGCAGCAGATGGATCCCAAAATGCGTAGTCCTCAAACCCTTCCGGATCTAAATGGTGATCAATCATGCATTTAATTCCTTTCGCTTGACGAATAGGTTCACCCATTTCGTGAATCCGGGCAAGGCCATTAAAATCTAAGCAGAAAATTAATTCAGCTGCGTCAATCTGTTGATTGTGCAGGTCAATATCCTGCGTATAAATTTGTACATTTTCTAAGCCAGGTAACCAATCCAAAAAGGCAGGAAAGTCTGACGGTACAATGAGATTTACGTGGTGTCCTTTCGCGGTCAACCAAAAATATAATCCTAAAGATGAACCCAATGCGTCCCCATCTGGTTTGTAGTGCGTTGTAATTACAATACGTTTTGGTTCAGCTAATAATTCTTTTAATTCTTCCGATTTCAGCATAGTCATATTAAGTCTGCAAACCTACTATAAAAAAATTAGATTAGACAAATTTTTTATAAAGATCTTTTAGCATCTTATAGCGTTTGGTGTTGATTTTAAAAAATTGATTTTCAGGTTTTTAAAACTTATATACATAGATCTTGAAATCCCGCTTCATGCAGATTAAATAATTGGCATTGTCGCCATAGTTAATCGGTCCATAATAGAACTTTGAAAAACCTTCTACAGGAAATCCCTCCTGGACCAAGCCATCAGATCCGAAAACATAAATCATGCGGTTGTCGGTTCCAACACCTATGATATCAGATTTACCTATTCGTTTAAAAAACAACGGTCTGTTACTGGCCTCTTCGATGAATTTATATTCAAAGTAGGAAGACGAGTCTCTTGAACTGTAGGCATTCAGTTTGTTGTTGGCTAGAATAACAAAATCTCTGTCAGCACCACCGCTAATATCTTCAAAATTAAAGAACGCATCTTTACCCCAATCACCTAGTTTTATTTTTTTGGTTTCGCCTTCGAAAGGAATTTTGAATACGCTGCCTTTATTGTTTGCCAAGTAAATGAAGGAGTTCTTTTCATCCGACGCCGCAACTAAACCAATTGGATTTTTAACACTTTCCCCATCGGTATCCATTGTTTTTTTACGGATGATCTTACCATTTTGATCAAAGAAATACACGGAAGCAGTGCTTGTACCGGCAATAATATAATTTGTCTGTCCCAGGCTGGTTGTTTTTAGATCGAATAAAATTCGACCATCCACGCTATTATTTTCAAAGCCCTCCACCTTTTTGCCATCCAGGGTATACGCAAGAATGCGGTCTGTTGCCGGAATGTAAATACGTTGTTCTTTATTGAAGGTGGCGATTGTAGCCCCGTAAGTTGCCGAGTATGGAAGTTCAACGGAGAAGCCAGTTCTGTTTTTACCATCGGGCATAAAGCGATATAAACGGTTTTTTGTGACGGCGACAATACTGAGATCCTGTAACTGCATTGGCTCGCCCAAAATTTCACCTTGGAAGAGGTTTTGCCAGAGTTCTTTTCCATCCGGCGAAAATGCATGTACCGTGTGATCTTGTTCTTGAATCAGGATAAACTTATTCTTCCCATCTTGATCGAAAATCCAAGGTTTATTGATCATTCGGTTCTCCAGCTGGACTGTCCATTCTGGTTTGCCGCCTAATCTCGTATCACTCTTAAAGAGGGCATATAAACTGGACGAAAATGTGCCCTGATTGCCACTCAACTGGTAAGACCAGGAGTAGAAATTTTGAAAGCCATATTCATCCTCATCTTTAAAGTTCTTTGCAAAGTCAGCTTTTAAGTTATCTAGAATATTGCTTTTACCAGCTTTAGGTTCTAAATAGAACGTCACGTTGCTGCGGCTATTCTGCAATGCTGCATGATTTTTAAAAATAGCCGTTCCGGAAAGAAATTGCTTTTCCCGGAAAGATTCCCGATAATCTCTCAAGATACCCGTCCGTGTAGCTACCACCATAATGTTATCTACAATGGTAAAATAGGGGCGGGTAAAGCTTTTGAAAGGTTCTCCAAATAGCGCATGTAAGAGATTCGAATATTTAAATTGATAGATTGAATCACCTACAGACGAACTGAATTTCTTGAGATTATCAGCAAATAGCGTTGAATCCGAAATACTGATCAAACCTATTGCATCCTGATTATCTAATTCCGCAAGCGCAAATTCATCGTTGAAAATTGGCGCGATGATACTGTCAAATGATACTTTGCTGTCTTCTTCAAAGTTCTTTATACTTTTAGCCAATCGAGCATCTTCTTTTTGCTGTACCAACAAGGCTTTCAGTCCACTGCGAAAACTATGGGGATCTGAAATACTAAAGTCTATATAAGATGCAGCATTTTTAGGTAGATAATTCCCCAGAGCTTGCACTTGAGCTGTCTGCGTGGCAAATAACTGTAGGTAACTATTTTTGCTCGCCGAGAGATCTGTTTCACCCTTAAAAATAAAAGCATCCTTTTTGAAATTCATATTCCAGGACGTTTGGCCCTTCAGCGAATCGATTAAGTTGAGATAAGTGCCAAATTTGGATTTCATCAATATTCGAGCTATTTGCGCCAATTGTTCATTGAAAAAATAGAGACTAAGTGGCGTGTTTTTATTGTTATGGTTTACAAAGAACTCGATTTGTTTGGTACTTATTTTCTTAACCTGTTTATCAAAGATCTGGGAGAGTATCTGTTTGGAATAGCTAGCGAAAATGATTTCGTGAGAATAGGCACAATAAAGTGTACTATCCTTAGTGCCTTGATTAAGCCCATAAAATCGTTGCCCTAAGGTGTCAAAAGGTTGTATTTTGTAGTTTTTACCGACGTTTCCAAGTAATGTTGCCAGCGAGTTATTATCAATGCTTTGACCAACCTGAACGCTATATAATGGAGTAATCTGGTCTTTTTCCTGGTGAAAAGAGAGTAATATTTGCTGCCCCGCTACAAGAGGTGCAAACTGTTCATTACGTAATAATTCGTCTTTAAGACGCTCCAGGTCGCCGAAATTGCGTTGACCTATAATGGCTTTAAAGAGCTCATAGTCGTTGAAGATCGTATCTACAGTCTGATCATTGGCAAAGGAGGCAATAGCTAATGTACTTTCAGGAAGATATTGTAAAGCTTTAGAATCTTGTTTATTGTTTTTATTGAAGTCTCCAAAAAGATAGATCGTGGCCGCGATGACCGCGATGAATAATATAACAGTGATGATGATTGTTTTTTTCATCCTTTTTATTTTTTTCAATGCCTGATAAGAACTCGAATAAATCGTCAGTACCACGCTGGTCGATGCGATTAAAAATCCAGTTTTAGCAGAACAACTATTTATGAGGTACTCATTTTCTTGTCAGCAGAATAAGTACACTAAACTTGTTTTTTTAATGGTGATGAAGCCATCATGCGGCAGATGTTTATCAAGGATATACAAATCTTGCACCTCGTTCAAGATTTCGGTGAGCTGCACGATGCTCATGATGATTCATACGTAAAACAAACCTAATAAAAATATATGGGAAGAGATAGAAAATCGTTCCTATAATGCGCCTTTGTAATATAAATTTAACAAAAAATTCCTTATTTTGCTCTGTTTTTAATACATTTATCGCTAGAAACTCATTTTCAGCATTCACTTTAACATAATGAATAAGAAAATCATTTTAGCCGCTTCGTTGTTGGGAGCATTAGCTGTAATATTAGGCGCCTTTGGTGCTCATGGTCTAGAAGGAAAGGTAAGTACATATCATATTGAAACTTGGAAAACTGCAAATCAGTATCATTTCTATCATACCTTCGCCCTGTTATTTTTATCTACTTTTTCGCGAGCAAAGACGTACTCCATTAAAGTATCATTTATAGCTTTCCTCATTGGTATACTTTTTTTCTCGGGATCGTTATATGTCTTAAGCGTGCGCGAAATAACCGGCTTTGGAAATCCGTCTATTTTAGGGCCTATCACCCCTTTGGGAGGATTGTCGTTAATCGTTGGCTGGGTTGCATTATTTATTGCTGCACTAAAAAATAAATCGTAATCCTATTTAATTGCCTATGTTCATACGAAATCATATTCGTATCTAATTATAACGGAGCCTTCTTGAATAGATTTCAGGAAGGCTTTTTTAGGTTGCAATTGATTGACCTGTGATCTCTTGGTTTTTTTACTCCGATATCGCTTTGAGCCCACATGATTGTTATCGGTTTAGGTATCTCCGGGGTCGTTTGACCTCTTTTCCTGAAGGTTTTTTTGTACTTTTATACCATAATTTGAATTTATGTCCAATCCACAATCTACGATTTTTAGTGAAAGAGATACGCTGTTTGTTGATGTGGTCCTACCACTAGCATTGGCAAGAACATATACCTATCGTATTCCGGTTGACTGGAATGATCGTGTGCAGGTCGGTGTACGTGTCATTGTGCAATTTGGGAAGAATAAGATCTATTCTGCGGTTGTGAAGTCAATTAGTCAGGAGGCACCAAAGCACTATGAAGCAAAGTATATTTTGGACATCATTGATGACAAACCCATTGTCAATTTGGCTCAATTTAAACTTTGGGATTGGCTAGCCGATTATTACATGTGTAGTTTAGGCGAAGTCATGCAGGCTGCGCTACCTTCGGCATTGAAGCTGGCCAGTGAGACCAAAGTCGTTTCATCGATTGCAGCAGATTTTGACCGTTCTACACTTTCAGATAAAGAGTATCTTATCATCGAGGCTTTGGAGGTGGCGGGAGAACTTAAAGTCAATGATATTGTGAAATTGCTGGGACAAAAAACAGTCTTCCCCATATTGAAGCAATTATTTGACAAAGGAATTGTTTTGATTTCTGAAGAGATTACAGAAAGATATAAACCCAAGACCAAAGCATTTTTACGTTTTGCTCCCGACTTTAGAAATGAAGATGCAAAAAGAGAATTGTTGGATAGCTTAAACCGTGCGCCAAAACAACAAGATGCGGTATTGGCATTTATGCAGCTGGTCAAAAAAACCGAGGAGATCACGCGGCCCATGTTGGCTGAGGCCTCGGGCTGTGGTAACGGTGCTATTACGGCTTTGATTGACAAAGGTGTTTTTGAAATAAAGGAAAAGGTTGTATCCCGGTTCCAGGGGGAAGATATCGAACTGGATGCCAATTTTCAATTTAATGAAAATCAGCAAAGGGCCTATGCCGAAATACAAGAGTCGTTTGAAGAGAAGGAAGTTACCCTGTTACATGGTGTTACTGCTTCGGGAAAAACACAGATTTATATACGGCTTATCGAACAAGCAATCGCAGCGGGAAAATCAGCCCTTTATCTACTACCTGAGATAGCGCTGACAGCACAGATTACGGCGCGCTTAAAGCTGCATTTCGGCGATAAATTGGGGGTGTACCACTCCAAGTTTAATGATAATGAACGTGCCGAGGTATGGCATAAAGTAATGAAAAATGAATTTCAGGTCGTGATTGGGGCCCGTTCTTCAGTTTTTCTGCCCTTTCAGGATTTAGGGATTATCATCGTTGATGAAGAGCACGAAAGCTCTTATAAACAGTTTGATCCAGCCCCACGTTACCATGCCCGTGATACGGCTATTTACCTCGGATTCCTACATCAGACCAAAGTGCTATTGGGATCAGCGACGCCTTCTTTGGAAAGTTATTACAATGCCAAGGCTAAGAAGTATGGTTTTGTGCAACTGCTTGAGCGTTATGGCAACGCACAATTGCCAAGTATTGAGTTGGTGAATATTCCCGAAGAGGGAAGAAAAGAAAATATGTTTTCCTATTTTTCTGGCACCTTGTTAAAGGCAATTGAAGAAGCTGTAAAAAATAAAGAGCAGGTTATATTATTTCAAAATAGACGTGGGCACACGACAATGATCCAATGTAATACCTGTGGATTCGTTGCAAAATGTGTCAATTGTGATGTCAGCTTAACCTATCACAAGAGCTCTAATATGATGCATTGCCATTATTGTGGTCATGTGGAGCCTCCACTTCGTGTTTGTCCGGCCTGTGGAATGCCGCATATCGAAAGTAAAGGGTTCGGTACAGAAAGGGTAGAGGAAGAGCTTGAAATCCTGATGCCCGAAATTCGCATCGGTCGGTTGGATCTGGATTCCACAAAAGGTAAATACGGTTTCGACAAAATTATCACAGCTTTTGATGAGCATGAATTTGATGTTCTTATTGGAACGCAAATGGTCGCTAAGGGGCTCGATTTCGGAAGAGTAAGCCTCATCGGTGTTGTCAATGCAGATACGATCATTAACTTTCCGGATTTCCGTTCCTATGAACGATCTTTTTCGTTATTTTCCCAGGTAGCAGGACGCGCAGGTCGGCGTGAAGCCGGAGGAAAAGTGATCATCCAAAGCTACACCACGAATCATCGGGTGTTAGAACAGGTGGTCAATAACGATTATGAAGGGATGTTTATGACGGAAATTACAGAACGAAAAAACTATCTTTATCCTCCTTTCTACCGGCTTATTCGGATTGATATTAAACATACGGATTTTCAGAAATGCTATGATTCGGCCAATCGTTTTGCCTCGGCGCTGCGTCAACAATTGGGTGCAAGGGTATTGGGTCCGGAGCCGCCTTTAGTTTCACGCGTGCGGAATAATTTTATCCAGACCATTACCTTGAAGATTGAACGCACAAATATTAGTATTGCAAAGGTCAAGGAATTGATCCGCTCGGTTCTCCTGGATTTTGAAATAGATAAAACCAATGCTGGTGTACGCGTTCAGGTTGATGTAGATCCATATTAGTGACAGCTATTGCCCCATTAGCTTGTAAAAACGAGCGTTTTTGGTAAAGTTAATTACTTGTGCTTATCGTTTTGTTCGGTCTCAAATTCAAGAGGTCAGCGTAGATTGGGCATAAGGACAGGTGATTTGGAAAATAAAGCTAATTGACTTGAAAATGTGTACTGTATTGGTATTGAATTATTTGTGATTAATTCTGCTTAATATGCCTTTTAAAAGGTAAATTTGAAACATCATGGCGTACAAGTTTATTGATAATTATCGAGAGAAAGGTGCTCGTAAGAAATTGGTTGAACATCTTAAAAGCCGGGGGATTGCGGACCAGAAAGTATTAGATGCCATTGGCAAGGTACCACGTCACTATTTTTTTGATGAAACATTCTGGAATCAGGCCTATCGGGATATTGCTTTTCCAATAGGTGACGGGCAAACAATTTCACAGCCGTATACCGTCGCCTATCAATCTGAACTGCTTCACGTCAAAAAAGGAGATAAAGTACTGGAAATTGGCACCGGATCCGGATACCAAACCTGTATCTTATTGGAACTTGGCGCAGAAGTGTATACCATCGAACGTCAGGAAAACCTATATCAACGAACCATTCAAGTGTTGCCGTACATGGGCTATAAACCGAATTTCTTTTTGGGCGATGGCTCCAAGGGAATTGAGGAGCACGCTCCTTATGACAAGATTATTGTAACTGCGGGTGCGCCATTCGTGCCAGAGCTTATGTTAAAGCAGCTGAAAATGGGCGGAATTTTTGTGATCCCTGTAGGAGACGAAAAATCACAAAAGATGATGACGATCATTCGTGTCGGTGAAAATGAGTTTGACCGTATCGAATTGGATACTTTTCGTTTTGTGCCTTTGGTGGGTGATCAGGCCTGGTAGGATATCCATTCAACCAGCTTAAACGACTTCCCCCAAGGTCTTTAAGCGATACCAAAACATCCATGATTAAATTGAAATGAACGTGAAAGAATAAATATTCACCTTATGACCCCAACTGCAATATTATATGACCAGAAGCATCGCGAAATCGCTTCAACTGTCCTCAAATTAAATAAACAAGTCAATACGCTCAGCTTGTCGCGGCTATTTGTGATACTCGGTGGCGGAGCGTTATTATTTTATACCTTTCAACTGGAAAGCCTTCCGCTGGTGTTTTTCTGTTTTTTTGCATTATTGTTCCTATTCGCCTATCTCGTGCGGAAGCAGAGCCAGCTGGAGCTTCAGAAGAACTATTTTGAAGCCTATCTGAAAGTTTTGGCAAATGAACAGGCTTTGGCAGACGGAAAATTAAATATGTATGATCATGGCCAGCATTTTGAAAACGGAGCTCATCCTTATAGCTCCGATATGGATGTCTTTGGAACATACTCCTTATTTGCACAGATAAATCGGGCAACGACCAAACAGGGGATTGATCTTTTGGCTTCTTGGCTTGATGCACCTCTCCAAAGCCATCAAATTCAACGCAATCAAGAAGCTTCCCAGGAACTTGAAAATGAATCGGAATGGATATGGGATTTTCAGGCAAAGCTTTTGGCCAATCTGAACCATAAATTGGATATCAAAGCATTTTTGACAAATTACTTTCAAGACCGAAATTTTCAGTTCGGAAATGCCTTCATGCGAGTCTATCTCAAAATAGGGCCTGTTTTATTTTTGGTCGCTTTAGTGGGCAGCTTTTTCGTGCCAAAATTGGCTGGGGTGGCAACATTGATAGGGTTATTTCATATTCTTTGGGCCTTGGCCAAAGCGGGAAGTGTTAGCATGTTCTCCTCTCGAATAGATAAGATAGGTGGCGTGCTGGGCTCATACGCAGAGGCGATTCAATCTATTGAAGACCACGCATGGAAGTCTATTGCTATGCAGGAGATTGCGGGAGAGCTTAAACAAAACCAGGGTACAGGATCCATTTCCCTTGCCTTTAAAAAACTCGCTGGTCTTATTAATAATTTGGACGCCCGGAATAATGTCTTTGTCGGGATATTTCTAAACTTGTTTCTGCTTTGGGATTTTAGACAAGTATTGGCTATTGTTGACTGGAAGAATAAGTACGAAAACGAGATTCTAAATTCATTCGATACCTTAGCTAAGGTTGAGGCTGTAACTAGCCTTGCGATTTGGAAGAGAAACCATTCGTCGTACATTTATCCATTAATTTTGGATAACCCACTGGAAAATAAGATTGACGCGCAAGGGGTATATCATCCATTGATTCCAAGCAATCAGGTCGTAGCCAATGATTACAGTAGTATAGATCATCGAGTTGCTTTGGTGACAGGTTCAAATATGGCTGGAAAGAGTACGTTTCTGCGGACAGTTGGTATTAATGCAATTTTGGCATATGCCGGAGCTGCGGTTGCTGCAGCTTCTTTTCAGCTCCCGATTTATAAACTGATATCCTATATGCGAATCAAGGATAATTTGAATGAAAGTACGTCGACTTTTAAAGCTGAATTGAATCGGATGAAATTTATATTGGATACAGTTTCAGCACATAGCGATAGTTTTTTCCTAATCGATGAGATGCTTCGTGGGACAAATTCTGTCGACAAATATCTTGGCTCCCGTGCAATCATAAAGAAACTGGTTCGATTGGATGGTAAAGGCATGGTGGCTACACATGACTTACAGCTGTCCAGTTTACAAGAGGAATTTCCGGGAGATATCAAAAATTACCATTTTGACATTCGTGTCGACGAGGGTCAGATGCTGTTTGATTATAAGCTGAAGATAGGAGAATGTAAAATATTCAATGCTTCGCTTTTATTGAAAGGTATAGGAGTGGATATCGACGAAAATATGGAATAAAAATGACGGAACTGGAGCTAGATTGGTTTACATTTGTCTCCTCTTAAATCCACTTAATAAAAAAATAAATGACTTTACAAGAACGTATTGATTTATCAGAAACACATGTTTGCACGACCGTGTTTCCGTTTTTGACGAATCATCACGATACTTTATTCGGCGGCAAGGCGATGTCCATTATGGACGAAGTGTCGTTTATGGCTGCAACACGATTTTGCCGCAAAACGTTGGTGACTGTGTCGACAGATCGTATAGACTTCAATAAGGCAATTCCTTCGGGAAGTATTATTGAAGCTATCGCAAGGGTTCAAAATGTAGGCCGGACCAGCTTGAAGGTGAAGGTCGAGATATTTTTGGAACATATGTACAAGGAGGGAAGAGAACTGGCCATTGAGGGTGTTTTTACATTTGTTGCCCTAGATGAAAACAAACAGCCAATTCCAGTCCTTGAAGGCTTGGATATTGAATAAAATTTTAGCATTCCGAATGCGGAAACTCAGGAGAGATTTTTTTAAAATTATAACATCGAAAAAGGGACGCATCTGCGCCCCTTTTTTCTTTGAGAGAGTGATCCAGAATTTTATAGGTCATCTCTACAACGTTGTGATTCTATGGTGTTTTATGCTTTTTTTATTCGTTTCGTTTGATTGGGCCGAGGTCATTAAGCTCTTCGGCTGTGAATAGGCGATAATGAACTTTGAAAGTTTTACCCAGTGGCGTTTCCAATGAGAATCCTCCGGGACCAAACCCATCCAGTACATCGAGGGTGAAATGCGCATGTTTCCAATATTCAAAGAGATCACGATCCACCCAGAATTCATATCCTTCAGCTAATCCGATCATGGCATCATTCGTCCTCGGAAAATACCCTCCTTCCTCAAAACACTGTGGCTGCGTACCCTCGCAACAGCCTCCGGCTTGATAAAACATTAATTTACCATGCTTTGCTTCAAGTTCATGGATGAGCTCCCTTGCTTTTTCAGTGATGTCTAATCTATTAATCATGGTGAAATCAGTTTATGTGTTTTAGCGTTGGTTCATATGAAATTCAGCGGAAGGGGCAGCATTTGCTCCCCCTAGACTCGGGTATCAAGCTGTTCGAAAAGTATACCCGGTATGCTTCAGTTAAAAGAAGCCAAGTTTTTCTTTGCTGTAGGAAATCAACATATTCTTGGCTTGTCTGTAATGGGCAAGCATCATTTTATGGTTTTCCCGTCCAATTCCTGATTGTTTGTATCCGCCAAATGGAGCGCCAGCTGGGTAGGAGTGGTACTGATTTACCCATACACGTCCAGCTTGTATGGCACGTGGAACCTGATAAAGCTGATGTGCATCTCGGGTCCATACACCTGCTCCGAGACCATACATGGTATCGTTGGCGATGGCAATTGCTTCTTGTTCGTCTTTGAACGTGGTCACTGCAAGCACGGGGCCGAAGATTTCTTCCTGGAAAATGCGCATGCTATTATCACCTTTGAATAGGGTGGGTTTGATGTAGTAGCCTTCTTCAAAACCAGCACCAACATTGTTTTCATCTCCGCCAGTCAATACTTCGGCTCCTTCTTCTTTGCCAAGTTTAATATAGGACATGATCTTATCTTTTTGAATCTTCGATGCCTGAGCACCCATCATTGTTGTTGGGTCTAATGGATCCCCGACTTTGATCTGATTAACCCGATCGATCACTTTAGCAATGAATTTTTCATAAATATCCTCCTGGATCAGTAGACGAGAGGGGCAGGTGCAAATTTCGCCCTGGTTGAGCGCGAATAATACCGCCCCTTCAACTGCTTTGTCCAAAAATGCATCATCTGCATCCATTACCGAACTGAAGAAAATATTGGGCGATTTTCCCCCCAATTCTAGGGTTACCGGGATGATATTTTCAGTCGCATATTGCATGACCAAACGTCCTGTTGCTGTGGAGCCTGTGAATGCTGCTTTGGAGACCTTAGGATTGGTGACCAAGGAACGACCAAGTTCTGCGCCGAAACCGTTGACGATATTGACCACTCCGGCAGGAATCAAATCACCGATGATTTCCATAAGAACAAGAATAGATGCTGGTGTACTTTCAGCGGGCTTTAATACGACAGTGTTCCCTGCAGCAAGGGCCGGAGCTAGTTTCCATACGGCCATCAGAATCGGGAAATTCCATGGAATAATCTGTGCAACAACACCGATTGGTTCGTGTACAATCAGCGACACCGTATTGCTGTCCAGTTCGCTTATGGACCCCTCTTCAGCACGGATTACACCGGCAAAATACCGAAAATGGTCGATGGCTAATGGGATATCCGCATTGAGTGTTTCACGTACAGCTTTTCCGTTGTCTATCGTTTCAACGGCTGCGATATATGCTAAATTAGCTTCAATGCGGTCAGCGATTTTATTGAGGATAATACTTCGTTCTGTAGCGGAGGTTTTTCCCCAGGTTTCAAAAGCTTTGGCTGCAGTGTTGACAGCGAGATCCAGATCTTCTTTTGTTGAATGGGCAACTTGAGTGAACACTTTTCCGTCTACCGGCGAGATATTATCGAAGTATTTTCCTTGAATTGGTGCGACAAATTTACCACCAATGTAGTTGTCATATCGTTCTTTGAACGATGGTCTTTTGATTGCGCTCATATGGTTTATTATTAATTATTTTTAATCCCTTCTTATCAAAGTTAGCCAGCAATTATTCAATAGCGTAGCAGAATTGATCCAAAACATAGCACAATTGTGGCAGATGAATTTCGGCTACAATTTATTTTTTTTATTATATTTGATTGACTGCCAATTATATTTAATTGTTGCACTATGGGAGATAGGACGCTGATTCATACATTGCCATTTTCGCGGGCTGGGGAGCTTAGCACATTAGTGGAGAACCGACGCGCATTTACGTTAGATAGCTTGGAGCTTAATATCTACGAAACATATCGGGTATCGCAGCATGTGCCTTTATGTTTTGATGATTTGGTTATGATTAACATGATCCAAGGTAAAAAGATCATGCATTTGGAGAATGTAAAGGCTTTTGACTATCTGCCCGGTCAGATGATGGTGTTGCCTGCATCGGTGGCTATGCATATTGACTTTCCGGAAGCGACCCTCGACCAACCCACGCAGTGTACCGCTTTAACAATTCATAAAGAGAAGATAGCAGCAGTCTTGGACTATCTAAATGAGTTTTATCCGAAAGAACAATTTAGTCAGTGGCGGCTTGATCCGGATTTTTTTCATCTGTACAATTCGACTGAGCTCGCCGACCTGGTGAACAAGTTGTTTCAAATTATTATTAGCGAAAATCCGTTGAAAGATGTGCTTGCAGATTTGACTTTTAAAGAGCTTACGATTCGGCTACTTCAGTCACAGTCGCTGATTGCATTAAAAATTGGGAAGTCGCCCAACAAGGTGCTGTTACATGTGCAGGAATTTATTCAGAAACATATTACCGAGAAAATTTCAATTGGTTTATTGGAGCGGACTGCCCACATGAGCAAAGCGAGTCTTACGCGGATGTTTAACCGTGAACTTGGACTTAGTCCAATGGAGTATGTGATCCAACAGCGTATCGAGAAGGCAAAAAAAATGCTTTTACTCACCCGCAATGTAAAGGAGTCTTGCTATGGGGCTGGATTTAATGATGTCAACTACTTTGTCCGGCTTTTTAAAAGCAGGGTAGGAATGACGCCAGGCGCATTTGTCCTGGCGCGTTAATCTAGAATTTCATCACGCGATCAAGCTCTCGTTTAACATCTCTTTCTTTGATGTTTTCTCGTTTGTCAAAATCTTTTTTACCCTGTGCCAAGGCAATTTCAACTTTGGCAAACCCCCGGGAACTGATAAAGATGCGTAGGGGTACAATGGTAAAACCACGTTCTTCCCCCTTCTCTTTTAGCTTTTTTAATTCTCTTTTTGTCAATAGTAGTTGACGGTCGCGTTTTGCTTCATGGTTATAAAAAGATCCCATGGAGTATTCAGCGATGTGCATGTTTCGGATATATAATCCGTCCTCAAAAAAACTACAGAAACTATCGTTAATATTTGCCTTTCCTTCGCGTATGGATTTTATTTCTGTACCCAATAATCGAATTCCTGCAATGTACTTGTCCAGTAAGTGGTATTCAAAAGAAGCTTTTTTATTTTTTATATTGATATCTGAAGATAAAGCCATATATTGTTGTATATTAGTAAGTCTATACCATTGCTATTGCAATGAACCTAAATGTAACTAATTATAGGATAATTTAAAGTTCGCAAATATAATTATTAAAATTGTCTTATTTTAAAGTAGAATTGTGTGGGCAGATGTTAGCGGAGTATTAAAATAAAATTAACGGTTTTGGGCGATGTGTTAAAAATATGACTAAATTTAAGCGAAAGTCAGATTATGTTTTCGTATGTTTGCAACGTTTTTTGGAATTATTGTGAATATATACAACGTAGAATTTCAACTTGCATTGTGCATATTAGCAGATTTTTAGTCGGAGACCGAGTTTTTTATATAAAAGTCCAATTCGATAATTTTGTTTGTTACAATAACATCTAAAAGTTAGAAATAGTTTTAGAAATACCTTTTTATCGCATGAGTAAAGGAAAGTTAGGCGAAAAAATATCGCAATTTAAGATTGTTGAGGAGTTGAAAGCTAAGGGCTTATATGCCTATTTTAGACCTATTCAATCAAAACAAGATACCGAAGTAAAAATCGATGGTAGACGTGTATTGATGTTTGGTTCTAACTCTTATTTAGGGTTAACGACTGATACACGTATTATAAAGGCAGCGCAAGATGCTTTGGAAAAGTATGGTACTGGATGTGCTGGATCTCGTTTCTTAAACGGTACGTTGGATATTCACGTGGAACTGGAAGAAAAATTATCTGCTTATGTAGGTAAAGAAGCCGCGATTCTTTTTAGTACAGGATTCCAATCAAATCTAGGTCCTTTGTCATGTCTAATGGGACGTAATGATTATATTTTGTTGGATGAACGTGACCACGCTTCAATTATTGATGGTAGCCGTTTGTCTTTTTCCAAAGTAATCAAATACGGTCATAACAATATGGAGGACTTACGTGCTAAGTTATCACGCCTACCTGAAGATAGTGCGAAGTTAATTTGTACGGATGGTATCTTTAGTATGGAGGGTGATATTGTTAATTTGCCTGAGCTTACATCGATTGCCAATGAGTTTGATGCTGCTGTAATGGTTGACGATGCACATAGTTTAGGTGTTATTGGCCATAAAGGAGCTGGTACAGCTTCTCATTTTGGGCTTAATGACGATGTAGACTTGATTATGGGTACATTTAGTAAATCGTTAGCATCTTTAGGTGGATTTGTGGCCGGTGATGCAGATGTGATTGATTTCTTAAAACATAATGCGCGCTCTGTGATGTTCAGTGCTTCAATGACTCCCGCTTCGGTAGCTTCAACATTGAAAGCTTTGGAAATTATTCAAAATGAGCCAGAGCATATTGAAAAATTATGGAAAAATACAGATTATGCCAAAGCACAATTACTGGATCATGGGTTTGATTTAGGTGCTACGGAAAGTCCTATTTTACCAATCTTTATTCGTAGCAATGAAAAAACGTTCTGGGTAACTAAAATGCTCCAAGATGATGGTGTATTTGTTAATCCAGTTGTTTCTCCAGCAGTTCCTGCAGAAGAGTCTTTGATTCGTTTTTCATTGATGGCGACACATACTTATGACCAAATCGACGAAGCTATTGAGAAGATGGTTAAAGTATTCAAACTAGCTGAAGTTGAAACATTAATATAAAATCTAATCGTATGATTCAGATTATACCCGTTGAAACAAAGAAACAAAGACGGCTGTTTATAGATTTCCCTCATAGTCTCTATGAGGGAAATCCTAATTATGTACCTGCCTTATTTCTTGAACAAAACGATTTGCTTTCCCCTGACAAGCATCCCTTTTATAAACATTCCCAAGCACAACCTTTTCTAGCTTATCGTAACGATAAGATTGTTGG
This sequence comes from Sphingobacterium sp. UBA1897, assembly GCF_002337775.1. Lineage (NCBI taxonomy): Bacteria > Pseudomonadati > Bacteroidota > Sphingobacteriia > Sphingobacteriales > Sphingobacteriaceae > Sphingobacterium > Sphingobacterium sp. UBA1897. The sequence continues at coordinate 3,951 of NZ_DDGR01000005.1, read as the reverse complement.
TCGTATATGTGCCATCTGGAACAACAACCATAATGCCTTTAATCATGTGAATGAAGGACAGTGGGGTTTTTTCGATTGTATAGATGATCAAGAAGTCGCAAACGCGTTGTTTGAGACCGCAGAAAAATGGGTTAAAGCTAAAGGAGGGGATACGATCGTTGGGCCTATCAATTTATCGACCAATGATACCGTTGGTTTATTGGTTGATGGTTTTGATAAGCCTCCAGTGGCCATGATGCCCTACAATTCACCGTATTACATCGACTTGATTACCAATTCAGGCTATGGACATAAAGTGGATTTGAGAGCTTATTTGGTTATGGAAAAGTCTGCGGATAAGCGTTCTGTTTTGCTTTTGGATAGGCTGGAAGAGCGTTTGAAAAGATCTGGCATTACATTGCGTCAATTCAATGTGAAGGATTTTAAAAACGAGGCAGCAAAAGTTCGTGACATTTATAATAGAGCATGGGATAAAAATTCGGGTTTTGTTCCGATGACAGAGGACGAATTTAATTATACGGCCAAAGATTTAAAAATGATTCTCGATCCTCGTTTTGCTATCGTTGCAGAGAAAGATGGTGAGCTTGTTGGCTTTGGTCTAGGGATACCAGATATCAATCAGATCCTTATCAAAGTGAAGCGCGGACGTCTACTTCCTACGGGTATTTTTAAATTGTTATTTGGCAAGAAAAAAATCAACTTGCTTCGTGTACTCATGTTAGGGGTATTGGAAGACTACCGTAAGCTTGGTATTGAAGCATGTTTGTATGGCCGAATTATAAAAGAATCAAAAGATTCTAATATTAAGGGGGCCGAATGTTCATGGATGTTGGAGCATAATTACATGATGAACCACGCTATTGAACAAATGAATGGAGAATTGTACAAACGTTATCGTTTGTATCAAAAATCATTATGATAGAAAAAGTATTAATCACCGGAGCGAGTGGTTTTGTAGGCTATCATTTGACAAGAGCAGCGAAAGAGGCGGGGATGGAAGTTCATGCCGCGGTGAGAAAGTCAAGTGATGTTTCAGAAATTCGCTCCGTTGTAGATAAATTTGTTTATCCGGATTTCTCTGATGAAGAGTCTATCAGAGAATTACTGGAAGCGGAAAACTATACCTATGTTGTTCATGCTGCGGCAATGACTCGTGCCAAACATGAAGAAGATCTCGAAAAGGTCAATGTTGGTTATACAAAGAACTTGGCATCAGCTTGTTTTTCTTTAAAAACTCCCATCAAAAGATTTGTTTTCGTTAGTAGTCTTGCGGCGATCGGTCCTGTTAACTACGATGCTAACCTTATCGATGAAAGCAACTCTTATCGTCCTGTTACGGCATATGGTCGTAGTAAGCGGAAAGCGGAGCTCGCGTTGAATGATTTTAAAGATCAGCCACTAACGATTTTGCGCCCTACTGCGGTATACGGCCCTCGTGAAAAGGATATTTTTATTGTTTTTAAAACAATGAACGGAGGCCTGGATGCTTATGTTGGTCGCTCTCCTCAAAAGCTTAGCTTTATTTATGTTGCCGACTTGGTGCAGGCGATTATTCATGCCTGTCGTTTTGACCAAGGTGGAAAGCAGGTGTATAACCTTAGCGATGGACAGGTATATGGGCGTTATGAGTTGGCTAGGTTTTTCAAAGAGTTTAGTCAAAAGAAAATGATTCGTATGCATATTCCTTTGGGTGTCGTGAAGACTATCGCGGTTATTTTTGAACGTTTGTATAAAAATTCTAAAGCAATACCTGTACTATATCCGGAACGGCTGAATGAACTTACAGCTGAAAACTGGGGCTGTGATATCTCGGCGGCTCAACGTCAGCTACAATACCAACCTAAATATGATTTGAAGAAAGGCTTAATGGAGGCATTGGCTTGGTATAAGGAAAATAAATGGCTATAATCGCAGATAATGAGTGAGTTAAAAATAAATAAAAAACTTTTTCAGGATAGAAAGAGAACAAATATCTTAAGTGAACCCGAACAAAAACTTATTTCGTACCTCGTTCCTCGAATCCCCAATTGGATTACTTCGGATGGACTTACGGCAATTGGATTTTTAGGTTCCTTAATGATATTGGGGAGTTTTATACTGGCTGAATATGTTGATATTCGCTATTTACTTTTAGGAATCCCTGGTTTCTTTGTACAATGGTTTGGTGATTCATTAGATGGGCGTATCGCATTCTACCGCAATAAATCCCGTCGCTGGTACGGTTTTGCGCTGGATATTGTAATGGATTGGATCAGTACGGTTTTTATCGGATTGGGATATGTGCTGTATACCGTGGGTGACTTTAAGTATCTGGGATTTACATTGGTCGCATTATATGGCTGGGCAATGATCATTTCTCAGCTCAGGTATAGAATTACAGATAAGTATACGATTGACGCCGGAATTTTGGGGCCTACTGAAATTCGGGTGATTATTTCATTGGTTATGCTCTTCGAAGTTTTAATGCCTGGATCTATTAATTGGTGTGTACTGGTAATCTGTATTGCACTTTTTATAATTAATACAAATGATACACGTCTCCTTCTTAAATTAGGCGATGAAAAAGATAAAGAGGATAAATTGAAAAAACAGCAGGAGGAGGCTATTTAACGATGTCTTCAAAAGTTATTACTTTTTTAAAAGCTCAACTTTCCGCCTTTTTAGGCGGATTGTTTGATTTTGGAGTATACTCTGCTTGTTATAAGCTACTTCATATCAGTGCTCCTTTTTCTAATGCTATTAGTGGTAGCCTTGGTGCTGTTGTTAATTTTTTGATCAATCGATACTGGTCCTTTGGTAGTACGCAAAAGTCTGTAGGGAGTCAGCTATGGAAATTTGTGATTGTCGTCTGTGGTAGTATTACATTGAAGTCTACGGGAATTCATTTTCTGGTGGATGTATATCATTTAAACTTTTTGTTCTCAAAACTAGTCGTTGAGTTGCTCGTTTCTTTGGGCTTCAACTATACACTTCAGCGTTTTTGGGTTTTTAAAGCAGAGGAGAAATAGTAATTTCCTTCTTTTTGCGAATCAGCTTTAGCTGGTTTCAGTTTCTTTTCTGTTTTCTGATTCTTTTGATCTCTCTTGCTCTTTTCTTACCTAGTTTTGGTTTTGTAGGATGTTAGTTTAGCTCTTGTTCTAGACTAAAAGGGCTTCTTAGCGTCTTATCTCTGTTATATTCCTTCAAATCGCTGTTGTTTTCTGTTTCTCTGGGGCAAATCCGAGAAGCGTGCTACTATCTTATTTGTTGATTATATTTATTCGCTTTTATTTAGTTCTTCTTTAAACTAGATTTTAATTGGTATTTAGTTAGCTTTAAGTTAGGTTTAGTTTAGCTATAAGCTAAGCTATACCTAAACTAACCCTAACTAAACCCTAAGTAAACCCTATACTAAAATGAAAGTTGATCAAAGTTTACAATAAGTAATTCCTGGACCAAAATGACAGGATCGGGAGCCTTGCATAAATTCTAAAAAGAATCCCGGGCAAGTCTTAAGGTCGCCATGCCATCCTCTGTTCCGCTGCGGTTGCGCTTCGCTGTCACATCCTATCACTATTATATATATCGATGGTATTAAACGTTGCGGATCTCTGTTGTTCTCTGTTCGGCTATGTTTGCGTTTTCCGATCTCCCTTTGCTATTTCGGTGGGGCAATAGATCCGGCAGGTGCACTTCAGGATGTTTTCGTTGCCCGATTCCGCTATGTGGCCCAGTCTGGTGGCCGGATCAGCCATCCCAGCCCTCCGATCACCTGTTTTACAAAAAGAATCTCACACCGTTACAGGTAGTTAGGGACAAAATGAAATAAATAAGAACAAAAGGCTTGGAAGTCTGCCCGAAAACTCCCTATCTTTGCACCACTCCGCAAGGGAGGGACGGTTACCTCGAAAGAGGGAATCATGAAAAAAGAAGGGTTTAAGAGAAGTCTGGCAGGATTTAAAATCCCGCTCA
>NZ_DDGR01000033.1:0-12353 GCF_002337775.1 Sphingobacterium sp. UBA1897 | reverse complement strand
AAAACTATAAGTCAATTATGAAGCCTATCAGCTTTGAGAAGAATGAGGATCAAAGTATTTTGAAAGCGGAAGTCTCAGGTAATTTTCCTGGAAGCCCTATTGTATTGAGTTACCGGCTCAATATTGTTGGTAATCAAATCCAATTTCTAAAAATTACAGGATAAGGAGAAATTTTATGGACCAAAGGGTATCGGTGGTATTTATCGAAGAGTGGGTTGATCTGGAGAAAGACTGCGGAATAGTGCTGCTGTAACTATGTTTCTATCGTCGAGAATAAAAGGTGCTGTATTGACGGAGGATTTTCCCCATCTGCCTCGAAGATATCAACCTTAGTTTGTAGCAACCTATCATCTTTAATTATCAGATGCGCGGGGAAAACATTTTGTACTTTCTTTTTCAGCTTTTCAAATACCTGAAAATCAGTGTCGCTTACAGAGGTAAATGATTTTTCCCGATTGGAAAGGCTCATTATCCTGATCGCAAAATAGGGTAAGATAACACTGACAAATAAAGAGTATAAAATGTCTTCATTCTGCTCAAGGCGGAAGGAAAAGTGATACGAAGGGCTTCCCCCTAAGAAGGAGTAGTCCCAGATTTCAGCAGACAGGTCGGTAAGGGATTCTTTTAATTGTTCCCATTGCCCGCGGTCTGACCAGGCTGATTCAATACATCGTTTCCGGTTACTGTAAGGTTCTGAAGAGGAATAAGCCATGATATCGTCGAGGGTAAGACCCTCCGGATAATACTCTTTTAACTGCTCCGTTATTTGTTCCTTTCGCATCTGAATTTATTTACAATTAGGATCCCAGTTTTTCACTCCCGTCCCAGGATTAGTTCCTACCATATTGGCTACTCTCGCAAGATTCGCTCCAAGCTGGGCATTGATATAAACCTGCATTTCAGGAGGCCTTTTCTTTTGTTAAAACTGCCGAACGAATCGACTGTTCTTCCGCGTAACCAACTCTTCTTTCGAACCCATACCGTAGCCTTAACAATGCGTCATCATCTTGAAATTAAGAGCTGTAGATATTCTTTTTAACAACCTTTTGATGAAAAGGACACTTACATATTTTGGGATATATTAAGGTTAATACGATTTATCCAAATTTGTTCTCGGTCTTGGTTGTTTTCAAAGTTCTGCAACATATATTCACGATTGTACTTTACTTTTTTATTGAAATACAACTTGCCATTTACGTAAACCTTTACTTTCTTCTTCAGATTGACCATTTCAGGCGAAATATTGATTGAAAATGATTTAATAGAAGAAGTTTTAATTCTGAAAATGTTGTTTTGATATTCAGCTTTTATTTTTCCTGATCTTCTTGGAAAATCAAAAGCTTTTTTATCAACTTCCTGAACAATTAAGCTATCGTCTTTGTCATATTTCAACCATTGGCTGATTTTAAAATTTAGCTCTTTGTGCCAATTTGATTTTTGGCTTAAGGTATCTAATTTTATGTCAGAAAACCAATCAATATTTCCGTATTTTTCATCATCGAATTCCCAAGATATTTCTTTCGGAAAAGGGTTTCTCTTTCGGGGTATTAGGTCGTTAAAAAGAATCTGATAAGCTGGTTCAGATTCGTCAAATTGTGGAAACCAATGCGGAAATCCATTGTACCGATAATCTTTGTAATCGGCATTTATTCCGTTCATTAATTTTGTTAAATCATCATTTGCGTTTGGTGGATAATAATAATCCTCATCTGTTGAAAAATTGATAAATGAACGGTTTTTAATATTTTCAACGAAAGTACCACCAGTGAAAATTTTTGGATAAGTGTTAAATCCGTAAAAACCTGCAAATTGTGTAGGTTGTTTCATCAGATATGAAAACGACCCCGTTCCTCCGTTAGAATGTCCCGAAATGAAAACTTTATTGTCATCAACGTTGACTGCTTTCTTGATACTTTCAAGCATTTCGGGAATCATAAAAAAGCCCTCATTTGATGTCATCCAATTGTATTGCCTGCTCCCTTTTGGAAAGACTAAAATGACATCATTTTGAGCTGCATATTTTGTGTAATATCTATTCCAGCCGCCTAAATTCCAATCGGCAAATTGATAATCAATCAACGCATTACTTCTTACTGCTCCGTGGAGAAAGAAAAGTAGGGGATACTTCTTTTTAGGATTGTAATTTTTTGGCAAATGAATAAAAAACGAAGTTTTGGTTGAATCGTTTATTTTGAATGAAATAGAATAATCCTGATTTTTTTTCACTTTGTAGGGATTAAAGTTTTTTATTTTCTCATAAAGAGATTTTTCATCCTGAAATTTATCTAGATTAGTTCGCTCTATGCTGAAAAATTCATCTTCCTTTACTTTTAATTGGCTGTAAAAACGATCTTTATTTTTAATAGCATCGCTTTTCAAAATTTGCCATCTTGGGTCACCTATTAGATCTTTATATTCTTCCGAAGCATAATCTCTAATTATGTAATTCCAAGCGGGATAAGTTTTCCAGTCGGTTTCCTTCTTTGCCAGCGGAGATAAATAGGTAAATGCCTTATCTTTATTATTCAATTTATAAGCTAAGATTGAAGCGTTATAGCGGCTAAATTGATCTATACTATCCGGAAATCTTGCGAATGCGTCTTCGTACAATCCTAATGCATGCAGATACGCAATTGAATCTTTTGCATTTTTTTTGTTTTCGACCGCTTTTCGAATCAAAGTTGAATAATTTTCCTGTGCTTGGGCAAATAAACTTAACAGAACTAAAAATAAAACAATACAATATCTCATAAATCAAAATTTAATGAGGCAAATCTACAGACAAACTATTTCGGAAACTTGTAAAAATGGAACATTACTCGTTAAGGATCCAGATGCCAAAAAGTATCTTCTTTTCCTAAAATAGTTCCTTTGCTAAAAAAGTTTCTTGGTGAATTATCAACGAGGTTTTTATAGATTTTATTGAGATGAGATTGATCGCTGAAATTAAACTCGTAAGCAATTTCAGTGAAGCTACTTTCAGGGTTCTCAAAAAGTTTCTTGTTAACGGACTGTCTAAAAAGAACTATTTCGTAAAATTTTTTGATGGAAACTCCCAAATTAATTTGAAAGACTCTGTTTAAATGTTGTCTGCTGATTCCAATGTAAGTTGAAAGTTCTGTGACAGATATTTTCTCGTCATTACTGAAAATATATTGAACTGCTTGTTCTAAAATTGGGCTCTCAAATTTTTTAAAACGATGTAATAAAGCGTTGTCTAAAAAATCTGAAATACGTTTTATTTGAGTTGTAGAAAAGATTTCTTTTAGTTCTTTTGGACCGAAAAACTCGTAATCTGTTATATAATCTGCAAAATTTAAATTTTCATAAAATTGCTGAATACCTAAAGGATGAAATACAATGACGATTCTGTAAACTGTTCCAGATTGTTTTACATTAAGTACTTTTTCCCGAATAGGGGTGAAAATCTGAAATGGTTTTGCGTTATCATCAAATTTTATTTCTCCATTTTCCAATCTCACATGATATCTATAAATTGAAATTGTATTATTAAAATGGGGGAAACATAGGAATTCATTGATCACATTATTTGGTTTAATGTCCAAATAGTAATAATCAACATACTTTTTGACTATAGGATTTTTTGGTTTGAATGTTTGAAATAATTCCTTCATTTTTAACTTTCTACCTCGCAAATCTGCAATAATTTCAAAAATAAGAAAAAAGTTAACATATATCTGATCGGCTAAATAATAATGGAGATTGGGAAAAAACCTATACAGCTTTGTTGGAGATTAGCGGTTAGTAAAGGGCTACTTTAGTCTAATATAATTCACTATCGAACTGTCCTAAATCAGCTACGGTTTCCCGTAACCAACCTTACTTTCAACCCAATACCTTAGCCTTAAATGTTTGTAATCATCTTGAAAGTTGATATCTGTAAGCCTATTAATTCAGCATAAATAATGTATATTAGGCTTGGGTATTAACCTTGCCCGATTGAAAAGTATAATGCCATGATAGTAACCACGACCAATTCCATCGAAGGGAGGGAGATTTCACGCTATAATGATCCAATAGCGGCCAATGTTGTCATCGGCACCACTGTCTTTAGCGATATAGGAGCGAGTTATGTCGATTTATTTGGCGGTCGCTTATTCGTGTAATTTACTATAAGTCGATAATTTCTTAAGCGTGTTATGTGATAAATATTTAAATAATTGCAGTTATGGGGAATTTAATTAATTAGTACGATTTTTGTTTGCTATACATTTGTGTAGATTTCAAAAAACCGCCTTATAATCATAATTTTTATAAATATATTCGATATTATATTAAATATAAATTACGAAAAAAAGTATTTTAAAGATGATGCTACTAGGTGGTGTTATCTTTGGAGCGAGCCAAGTTCAAGCATCAACCATCGCTGAAGAAGCTCCTGTCAAACATGAAAATGTGTTGGTTGAAGAAACTCCTACCAAACAAGAAAATGCGCTGGTTGAAGCTCAAGATCCGAGGGTAATTTGCGTTATACAAGTACTAATTCGAGGGAGTCAGATGGTTGGGGCATATCCACAAGATGTATTGGATGACATTTTGCAGATTGAAATGGAAAAGTGTGCAGATGGTACACACTCTTCATTGCCGCAGACATAATGTCATTATTAATTTGGTAAATTTATATTTCATAAATATGGCTGGATTTATCCAGCCATATTAATAATTTTAAGAATGAGATTACACAGAACTCTACTTCCTTTTTTTTTATTATTTTTTATTTTAAAAAGCCAAGGTCAGGGAACTTCCGGCTATGCATATTATTCAGTAATAAAAAGCGCCGATAGTTCACTTAACACGCCAGAGGAGCTTTGGATATTGAGCGCCCATTCTTTTGTCCCGAAAATCGCTTCCATGATGACTTTTAAACTTGAATTTACAGCAAGCAGGTCCTTATTTACCAGAGTCAAAAGTAAAGAAATTGACAAGTTGGCCAAGGCAGATGTAAGGAGTACTGAGACTTTAATAGGATATAGGGATTCTACATGGCAGGATACAGCGTATTGCTATAATTTTGATCGGGATATGAAAAACCCGCTTGATAAAAAGGGTTTAATGCTAAAAACAAATAATAATTTTGATTGGAAAATTAGCACTGAAACTAAGCAGATAGGTGAATTCATCTGTTATAAAGCAACGGGAAATAGGGAAACAAGCTATATCGAGGAAGGAGTTACTAAGATAAAGAAAAGGCTCGTTATAGCTTGGTTTTGCCCTGATATTCCGGTATCCTTTGGTCCTATATACACACGGAATCTTCCAGGACTGATCTTTGAATTTCAAGAAGGTGGAACTCTTTATGGATTGAAGGAATTGAATTTTGCAAGTAAACCTGAGATTGCACCATTACCAAATAAAGAAATTATTACTAAAGAAGAGTGGCGTACTAGATTATATGAAAAAGCCAAAGATTTGAATATTCCCTATTAATAGCTTGTGAAGTTTAGATATATACTATTATTTATTCTCCTATGTCTACTGACCAATAGTTTACTGGCGCAACAAAACTTGCTATTTAAAGGCCTTGTTGTGGATGACAGCGACAAACCGTTGGAGAACGCAAGTATCGTGATCAAACGTATTCCTTCTTCCGGAATTGCTCCCGTATTTCAGAAAACTGATCAGCAGGGACATTTTCAGCTCGAATTTTCGAACACAGGAAAAATTGAGCTTACGATCTTCAGGTTAGGCTATCAGAAAGTTGTTGATACCTTGGATATTCGATCGGCAGAACAAAAATTCAAATTATTAAAATCCGTCAAGAGACTTGAAGAAGTAAAGATCGACTACCAATACCGTGCAGTTGAAATTGCCAAAGATACGATCCGTTTTTCTGCTGACTATTTCCGGGACAGTACCGACCGAAAATTACAGGATCTTATTGAAAAGATGCCTGGCTTTTCCATTGAAGATGGAAAAGTGCGTTTTCAGGGGAAGCAGGTCAATGTAACCTTGGTGGAAAATGAACGCTTTTTTGGTGGCGGCAGTAAGCTCGCTATCGAGAATATTCCCGCAAAAGCAGTGGACAAGGTTGAAATGATCAGTAGGTTTTCCCAGAACGACCTGCTGAAAAGTGTGCAGGTAAATGATCAGCTCGCCATGAACATCAAACTGAAAGAGAATAAGAAGAATTTCATCTTTGGGGATCTTGAATCGTCATTGGGGAGCGAAAAATCCTACAAGGAACACGCCGCCCTATTTTATTACTCACCGGAAAAAACCATGTCTTTTATTGGGGATATCAATAATATCGGTACTTCACCGGTCTCCAAAGAAGATATTGATCGGGTTCAGGGTGCCGAATTGCAATATTTTTCTAATTCAGTTAATAAGAATAACCTGGCTGGATATGATCGCGACAATCGAAATGTGATAAAGAACATCAATAAGTTCGCCGCATTCAACGGTTTTCAAAAGGGACTAAAGAAGAAATTTAGCGTAAACCTCTATGGCGTGTATGCCGAAAACAGGTTGGGTACCATGTTAGATGGCACTAATCATTATTCTTTTCCCGATCTTCGGTATACAGAACAAACCAATATGCGTTCTTCGCAGGTCAATAGACAGGCGTCTTTCAATATTTCGAGCAATTTTAAGCCAAATCCCTATTTTAGCTTGGATTACAACCTGGGTACATTCTGGACAATGCCCAGGCAGGAGGTACATATGAACAATGTCATTGACAGATTTGGAGTAGACAACAATAGTATACAAATCCAGGATGGACATTCCATTGTTTTAAAACAATATCTCGAAGGGAGCTGGAAGCATTCTTTGCGAAGTTACAGTTCTTTTGCTTTTCAGCACCAGTATACCTCAGAGAAAGATAATTTCTCCCTTTCTTCGGACAGCCTTTTCCTACGTGGCTTCATACGTTTTGATTCTATGGCGAACTATAGTATAGTGAGACCTGTAGAGCGGAAGATGCATCTTTTCAATGGGTCTTATAAATACTATTGGGTCATCAATCAGAACCAGCAGCTTCATCTGGAAGCGAACTCCCAAAATGAATTATTACGGCAGAATGGACAGTCAGTTGGAGCCCAGGATACAACGGGTGCGCACATATTTGACCACGAGCAGTATTATCGAAACAGCAGCAATTATTTGGGTGGGAGCTATCGGTTGGACTTTGATAAGTTAAAAATACTATTTTCCTTAAAGCAGTACTATTTATACTTAATCAATCAGACTCCAACAAACGATGATCGTCATGGGCAATGGTTTCTACAACCGGAGCTGGATCTTAAATATGGGAAAAGTGCGTTGGATGGATTTCGCCTTAATTACCGAAGGGGTTATACTTTTGCGACAGCAATGGACCTTAATCCGTCTTATTGGATCACAGGTTACAATAGTTTGTCCCGGGGAAATATCCTGCTGGAGGGACAGACATTCCATAAACTTACTTTTACCTATAACAATTTTAGACTTACGGACTTTCGGGTAATCCATTTTAACAGTGCATTGACTTTGAAAGATAAGATCAAAGGGAACAGCCTTTTGACTTCTTCCTACGAGCAGTTGAAGACGGTGCAGTTGTTTGATCGACCTGATCTCAATTTCACCAATATCGGGGGCTATAGTATAAGATACGGTAGGTTTGAACCTGGTGTATTCCTGTCCTATATCCATATGAGGTTAGCGCAGCGTATCGATAACAGCGAGATTTATCTACGTCAGAATACAGTTTCAACAGATCTTTCCTTAAGATGGTTTATACCAAAGTTGGCAGATGTAAAAGTGGCCTGGACAAGAACAGATAGTTGGCAGAAGAGTTTGGGCGATAGTCAAAAGGTCGCGCTTAATAAATGGAGCATTACCGGGAAATATCAGCTGAAGAATATTGTATTTAAGACAGATTGGAGTCTCTTGAAGACAGGGCTGGGGGATAGCAGTGCTGATCCAACTACTATAAATGGAAATTTTGAATTGCGTTACCAGAAAGTAAAATCTCCATTCAGTTTTTATATTCAAGGGCTAAATGTGTTAAAAAATACGAGCTACCGCACTGCGGTACTGACAGAGTACATCAGTTCCGAAAAAATCATCTATACGATGCCCCGTATTTTCCTATTGGGTTTATCGTATAGTCTATAATATTCTTACGTTTTCCCGTAGCCATTCTATGCACATCATGGATGATTTGGTTCAATGTCGCCTCAACTTTGCATACTAAATTAGGGTTGAATGCCTAGAGCCTACGGATTCCTGTAACCAATCCTACTTTCAAATCAATACCTTTGCCTTACAGTTTGTATTAACCTTGAAAGTTAATAGCTGTAGACCTATTAATTCAGAATAAAGAATGTATATTAGTCTTGGGTATTAACCTTGCCCGATTGAAAAGTATAATGCCATAATAGTAACTAATAACAGTAGCATTTATGTTGATTTTAATAGTTATAAAGATGATCACTATATCAATCAAAAAAATTGAAGGGACATATCAGATTGCTAAGCGAACAGCTTTATTGGTCGATTTAAAAACTTACACCACGAATGAGAAATAAGATATTGACACTATTACTTTTATTAACAACCTTAATATCCTACGGACAAAAGAAAATGGAACAGACATTCTTCACCTGGGACAATTTTGTTGGCGGATTTGCCAAAGAAATGGTTTCTGCCGAAGACGTTTTTAATAGTATGGTCAAGAGTGGTCTTAAAGACAACTGCTTAACAAAAATGGACTTTACTTTTATCTCAGATAAAAGTGAGAACTTACAAAAGCTTGGAGAATTTATCAAGGCACACTATCCATACACTGTTCAAGAAGTTAAGAAATACGGAAAATTATGGGAACTAAACGGAGAGACAAATGAAATTCCAATGACAGCCGACAACTTACTTTTTTGGGATTTGGATATGTATAAAAGAGGTTTTGAATTTGACGCAAAACTTGATGCTTACGGTGGACCTTTTGATCCAAAGGAGCAGAAATTTCCAGTAATTGACTCAACAAAGGCGGACTATTATTTTGACAAAGGTTTAGCATGTTATAACAATGGAGATTTAAGCGGAGCAATATTTAATTGGAGCTTAACAATCCAAATTGACCCCAAAGACCCAAATGCTTACTATTCAAGAGCTATCGTAAAAAACGAGCTATACACTTGGAAATTGGCACTTAAAGACTACGACAAAGCAATAGAAATTGCACCAAAATTTGCGAGTGCTTTAATAAATCGTGGTGGACTTAAAGACGAAAATGGAGATTATAAAGGTGCAATCGCTGACTATGAGACAGTTTTGCAACTTGACAAACTGGAGCAGGAAGCAAAACAACAGGCATATTTTAATTTAGGCAACACTTATTTCAATATAAAAGACAAAGAGAGAGCTTGCGAAAATTGGAATAAAGCATTGGACAACGGAGCAGAATATGCGAAAGAACGAATTAATGAATACTGCAAATAGAAAAACTGCTCATAAAAATGAAATTTAAGTTTTTATTTTTATCTATACTTACTATCCTCTTAAATAGCTGTGGTTTTGACCTATCTAGTGAATGGGATATTACTGAATTATATGTACAAAAAATAGAGGGGTCGTCTAAATTACTTTATAAATATGATGCTTGGGGGGGAAGAGATTCTCACATATCTGGTTTTATAATTATCGATTCTACACAATCTTTTAAAATTAATTTAGATAACACTCTTCCTATGTATAATCTTTCAGAAATTCCAAGCAAAAATAAAATCTCTGGTATAAAACACGAATGTAAAAATGATTGTGGTGACGAGTATTATAAAACAAAACCAAATTATTTACCACTTAGAATAGATAAATTAAAATCTGAAGGAATAGCTATTGAAAATATTGTATTTCAATATCGTGGTTTAAGCGAAAAAGATAGAGGATTAAGAGGCGATTTTGTTTTCGAAAAGTTTATTGAAACAAAAGATAGTATTTACTTCTTCAATCTTAATGATATTAAAAGCGTGTATAAGACGCATTTAGATGAATTGAAACTAAAAAAGGGAGAAGTTTATTTAAGTGAAAATGAAGCTGGAAAAATAACTAGAATTGTAATAAACCAAACAACTTTAAACCCTCTAAATAAGGAGATTATTCAGACAGTTGCCTATTTTCTTAGTCCAGAAAGTAAAATAGAAAGTAGTGATTTCTCTGATAGAGGAATATTTAAAGAAGTCAGAGCATGAAAGTAATATCGTATATAATACCGGTTTGTCAAATTGATGTACGACGGGAGTGTGTGCCGAGGTTTCAATAAATAAAAATTCAAAGCGGATTTGGAGAGATTTTTTAAGATAAAAAGATAAAACAGGAATTCTAATTTATGAGAAAATTAAAAGTAAGTTCAGTATTTATTACAGCAATTTCAATAATATTGATTGTATTTGCCTGTAACAAGAAATCAAACTATTCAATTAAACATACAAAAAACCTTGAGATACTAAAGAAAGAACCCAAATTTCAGGCAAGTGCTTTTTATCCAGGTTTAGAAAAAAGGCATGACAAAAAAGTTTTATCAGACTTGCTTAACGACAGTATTGATGACTTTATTGAAGGCACAAAGGATAATTTTGACGAGGCTGAATATAAAGAACTTTTAAAAGAAAGCCTCCAAAGGTTCGAAACTTTTAATTTAGATACGGAGGATAGGGAGTATGTTTCTGGTTATTTTGAAAAGATTATGGATGCGGTAGAGTTGAAAAGTTCTGGAGGCGTACTAAATAATGGGGTTTATAACCGAAACTTCTAACATTAGACTATTGCACTAAAACTTACCTCTCCCCGAAAAATTGGAGCATTTAAAAGTATTACCCCCTAACAATCTTTATCATGGAGCTTTTAGAATTAATTGATTTTTTTAGGGATGGTGGTTCGTTCAAAGAATTCTGCCATCTGCAGTCATTACATGAGGAATCCGAAGTGATTGAGATTTTTATGGAGATCCCATTGGATATTCATAATGAATTGAGATATTTTGAAATCGAGAAAACTGGCGGTAGTATAGCATATTCAGATAATGGAATAAATTACCATAATTTATTTGATTTTTATTATTTCTTAGATGCCATTGAAGATGCAAATAATAGTCAAAACAGATCCCTTTCTAATGAAGAACTGGCAGAATTACTCTATAATTACGCGATTCATGATGCATAGGGAAATAACTATATCTCGCTTCCAAGTAAATAGTGGATATAATGAAATTAAGTCAAATTAGTCTGAGAGCGAAATTTTTACCAGGTAAAAATTTTAGAGAATTTAATAAAGAATGTTGGAGTATTGCCGAAATGTATTGGTCATTTCTTCGTGAATATAATACTGATGATGTCAGAAAATGTATGATTTCTGTTGGAGAGGATCCTTCAGAGGTGGATAAAATAACATCGCATAAAGGTTTTCGCGAAGTTTATAAGCAAATAAATTTTGACCAGTATTTTGAAATGAATCCATTTGAAAAGAAGTCTTTACAGCTTGATTTGATTCATTCCGGAATGACAACTATTTGTGGATTGGAAAAGTGGGATACTGAACCATTACTGAAAGCATATAAATACTGTCTTGACAACGATTTAAATTACAAATTCTTTATAAATAGTAAATACAAACGCTCACCAAATTGTCAATGGAAATTAGGACTTTGGTGTGAATGGGAGATTAACTTTTTTAAATTATTTTGGGTTTTATTTGACAAGACTGGTCGTGAAATCAATCGAGATTTGATAACTGAAGGCGAGCCTAGCGGTGGTGAAATAGTTTATTATTTAGATTATAAATGGGATGACAACAATTATATAACTATCCGCAATAAATCGAGACAAAATATAGAAATGTGGAAAATTAAAATTTTATAATAAAGCAATTCTTCCTCCATGTGAATTTGGATGCTTTTCCCAATGTGGAAGAAATATTGGTCCATTATACTAATGTGCAAAATTTGGAAGGTATCGAGAGGCTCAAAAATCTAAGAACATTTCGTATCGACTACGGCAGAAACTTACAATCTGTCAAGGACGTAAACGAATGTAAGCACATCGAAATGGTTATTTTCAATAATTGTAGAAAAATAGATGATTTCGAGCAGATAGAAAAGAGTCCAGGTCGGACTGTCCTGCATACAAGATTTCCAGGGTAATTTTAATAAAATAAGCAATATGTTAGATACAATTTGGGTTTTTCATGGAGAAGGAGGGCGGTTTTCAAGTGGAGTTTTTACTTCAATTGAAAAGGCGGAAATATGGATATATAAACATAAGTTATCAGGAGTTTTAACAGCATATCCAATTGATGAAGGGGTGTACGACTGGGCATTATTTAATGATTTTTTCAATGTGAAAAAACAAGCTCAAATG
>NZ_DDGR01000001.1:285591-347009 GCF_002337775.1 Sphingobacterium sp. UBA1897 | reverse complement strand
GACCCCGACATGGAGACAGAATCCGCTTACGATGGACACACCTTGCTCACAGGGCGAACCTAAGACCTATCTAAACCCTGTCCAGGCTCTTTCAGAGTCAAACATGAGTCGCACCGCAGCCGAAAACAAGTCGAACTGGATCCGACCCCCTGCCGTAGAAATAACAAAGAATAACCAAAAGACAACAACACTCGGACTCGCATAGGATACATGAGCCGAAAAGCTCCGTTCCGCAACAAAAGTTTACATTATGAAAAAGCGTTCAGCCCCGTAATATCTTGTCCCGTGATTAATAAATGAATATCATGTGTCCCTTCATAGGTAACTACAGACTCTAGGTTCATCATATGCCGCATTATTGGAAAGTCACCAACAATCCCCATTCCGCCAAGGATCTGCCTAGATTCACGCGCAATCTGCAGCGCCATATTCACATTGTTCCGTTTTGCCATGGAGATCTGCTGTGGCGTGGCTCGCCCCTCATTTTTGAGCTGCCCTAAACGCCACGACAACAACTGCGCCTTGGTAATTTCCGTCAGAAATTCCGCTAGCTTCTTTTGCTGCAATTGAAAACCAGCAATTGGTTTATCAAACTGATGTCGCTCCAACGCATAATGAACAGCAGTTTCATAACAGTCTATTGCTGCTCCAATCACCCCCCATGAAATTCCATAGCGGGCTGAATTCAAACAGGAAAGCGGTCCACGCATTGAATTTACAGCAGGAAGCACATTTTCCGCAGGGATATAAACATCATGAAAAACCAATTCACCTGTTTTGGAAGCGCGCAACGACCACTTATGCAAGGTCTCTGGCGTTTCAAAACCAGCCATTCCACGCTCAACAATTACTCCTCGTACTTTTCCGGACTCATCTCGTGCCCAAACGACGGCAATATCACAGACAGGCGAATTTGTAATCCACATCTTTGCCCCATTTAATAAAAAACCATCTCCTTTTGCCGTCAATTTCGTTTCCATTCCACCCGGATCAGATCCATGATTAGGCTCAGTAAGCCCAAAAGAACCGACCAACTCGCCGGATGCTAACCGCGGCAAATATTTACGGCGCTGCTCCTCACTACCATAGGTATAAATCGGAAACATCACCAAAGAGGATTGCACCGATGCTGCAGAACGAATTGCCGAGTCACCGGCTTCCAATTCCTGCATAATCAAACCATAGGAAATCTGATCCAATCCCGCCCCGCCATATTCAGCAGGAATATAAGGCCCTAAAGCTCCAATTGCTCCCAATTTAGGCATCAAGCCCGCAATAGCACGGTGCTCCTGCGCCGCGTCTTCAATAAAAGGCTTAATCTCTGTTTTCACAAAATCACGGACAGACTGCCGTATCAGTTTATGTTCTTCGGACAATAAATCGTCCACTTGGTAATAATCGATATTAATCTGTTTGATCATGATATAGTCTACATTAGCTTATCTAAGATAACGATTATTTTTCACTGAACAATATTCAGCACAAACTTGTCAATAAAAAATTTATTTCATATATTTAAACTATTCCACGAATAAAATAAACCATTATGATAAAAGCAGCGCTTAAAACACTTGGAATATCTTCTCAGAATTTAGGATCATCAACTGGACAACAATGGTTTTCTGAGGGTAAAGAATTCGAATCCTTTTCACCTGTCGATGGAAAAAGCATTGCAAAGATAAAAGGCAGCAATCGTCAGGACTACGAAGCGGTCATTAAGCAAGCCGGAGACGCTTTTTTACAATGGCGCCTACTACCTGCCCCAAAAAGAGGAGATATCGTTCGCCAATTGGGTGACAAGCTCCGCGAGCTTAAACCCGTTCTCGGAAAATTAGTTTCCTATGAAATGGGTAAATCTTACCAAGAAGGCATGGGGGAAGTGCAAGAGATGATCGATATCTGTGACTTCGCGTTAGGCCTATCTCGCCAACTTTATGGTAACACCATCCATTCGGAACGCCCCGGGCACCGCATGTATGACCAATATCATCCTTTGGGTGTTGTAGGTATTATTACAGCATTCAACTTCCCGGTGGCGGTATGGGCATGGAACACCGCCCTCGCCCTGGTCTGCGGCAATACTGTCGTCTGGAAACCCAGCGAAAAAACACCGCTATGTGCCATAGCTTGCCAAAAATTACTTGCAGAAATCCTACACAGCAACGGGCTGCCCGACGGAATATCCAACCTCATTATGGGCGACAGAGAAGTTGGCGAGTGGCTTTCGGCAGACAACCGCATCGCTTTGATTTCTGCAACAGGATCCACGCGCATGGGAAAAGAAGTCGCCGTCGCCGTAGCACAACGCCTCGGTAAAACACTTTTGGAACTCGGTGGAAACAATGCAATCATCGTTACTCCAGACGCAGACTTAAAAATGACCATCATCGGCGCTGTATTTGGTGCCGTGGGTACAGCCGGACAACGCTGTACGAGTACCCGAAGACTTATTATCCATGAGCACATTTATGACAATGTCAAAAAACAACTGACCAAAGCTTATGGTCAGTTAAAAATTGGTGACCCTTTGGACACGAAAAATCATGTAGGACCATTGATCGACAAAGCCGCCGTAAAATCATACTTAAACGCACTGGACAAAATTAAAACACAAGGGGGGAAAATGCTGATCAAAGGAAAGGTACTTGAAGGCAAGGGCTATGAAAGTGGCTGTTATGTGCAGCCTGTCATTGCCGAAGTCGAAAATCATTATGAAATCGTACAGCATGAGACCTTTGCCCCTATTCTTTACTTAATCAAATACAAGGGAGATATCAGTGCGGCCATAGACCTACAAAACAGCGTCGCACAGGGATTGTCTTCTGCCGTCATGACGAACAACCTACGGGAAGCCGAGCTATTTCTGAGTGCTGCTGGCTCTGATTGCGGTATCGCCAACGTCAATATCGGCACATCAGGAGCCGAAATCGGAGGTGCTTTTGGAGGCGAAAAGGAGACTGGCGGAGGTCGGGAATCTGGGTCAGATGCCTGGAAAGCCTATATGCGCCGTCAGACAAATACCATCAATTATACGACTGACCTACCGTTGGCACAAGGTATCAAATTTGATTTATAAACCATTTACACACAAAATTATGAGCAACGTACATGAAAGATTAAGCAAACATATATTGGCCGATGGATTTCCTTTGGTTATGGATATGGAAAAATCCCATGGTTCTTATGTCGTGGATGAAAATGGGGATGAATACCTCGATATGTTCAGTATGTTTGCCTCCATGGCCGTGGGTTACAATCATCCACATTTGGTAAAACAACGTGACTTCTTAGGCAAAATGGCCGTCAATAAGCCAGCTATGTCTGATATTTACCCAAAAGAGTTTGCTGATTTTGTCGACACGTTTGACCGGGTAGCCATACCGAAAGAACTCTCCTATGCCTTTTTCATATCAGGCGGAACACTCGCCGTGGAAAATGCTTTAAAAGCTGCCTTTGACTGGAAAACAAGGCTTAATTTTGCACAGGGGATACAAAAGGAAGCCAGCCAGGTCATTCACTTTAAACAGGCTTTTCATGGCAGATCCGGTTATACCCTGTCCTTAACAAATACACAAGACCCCAGAAAATACCTTTATTTTCCAAAGTTCAACTGGCCACGCATTACCAATCCGAAGTTGAGCTACCCCTTAACAAGCGAACATATTGAGCAGACCATTACTTTGGAGGAAAAGGCTGTCTCAGAAATACGCCAAGCCCTTGCCGCCAACCCCAACGATATCGCCTGTATCATTATTGAACCGATACAGGGCGAAGGTGGCGACAACCATTTTCGAAAGGAATTTTTCGTACAGCTTCGTCAAATCTGTGATGAAAATCAGATTCTATTGATTTTTGACGAAGTACAGACCGGATTGGGTATTACGGGGAAAATGTGGGCTTACCAACATTACAACGTAATTCCCGATATCATTGCCTTCGGCAAAAAAGCACAGGTATGTGGTATACTGGCGAGTAAGGAAAAATTTGATCAGGTGGAACATCATGTCTTTAAAGAGTCCAGTCGTATCAATTCAACATTTGGTGGTGATTTTATGGATATGCTCCGCTTTAAATTAATTCTTGAAGTCATAGAACAAGAAAATCTCGTTCAAAATGCAGCAGAAAAAGGGCACTATCTACAAGATAAGCTCCAGGAACTGCTAGTGAAAAAACCGCAGCTGTCCAATTTACGAGGAGAGGGTTTATTCGTTGCATTGGATTTCACATCGGAAGCTGCACGCAATGAATTTATCAAAAATGCCTATGCAAATAAACTGATTATGTTAGGCTGTGGAGAGAAAAGTATACGTTTTAGACCGCACCTTAATGTGAGTTATGAGGATATCAATAAAACGATAGCAATTATAGAAAAGAGTATTTCCTAAAAAATAAGCAATGCTAAAAAGCTTCAATGTAGCCTATAGTATTGCTTATTTTTTTATAAACTATCTATCTCTACATACATTGGGACGGTCAATATCGACCAGTTCTGAAATTCCATACTCATCAAACAGGTCTAAGAGTGCATCTGTACCCTCTTCAAGTTTGTAATCCATCTCTTCTTTATATACAGGGATCATTGCATAAAAATTGATCAGATTACCATCTTTGGTCTTTAACTCCAAAAATTCCTCATCAAAACTTAGCATAGGTGGAAGCAGCAACATACAACCGAAACCTGTATTTGCAATATCCTCGGCTTCCATCCCATTGGGAATGGTATGCCCATATCCCAACCAGGTTTTGTACTCATGTGGAAACCGCGCTAATCTTTTCAAAAAGTAGACCGGCCAATAATTGTTGTCATCCTGAAATTCCTCTTCTCCGATCTTCCAATCTGCGGGCAACACGACCATCAGCTCCGCCCGTTCATAAGACTCTTTGTTTTCCACTTCATCTGGAACATGCATAGCCAAATCACTCATGCCTGAAGTAACCAATATATGGAATGGATAGTTTGCACTTGGTTTAATCCAATGCACATCGATATGAACAAGTTCGGAGATAATTTCATGGAACACCATATCGGGTTCGGCAATATATTTGGTCAAATGCTCCTCGA
Organism: Sphingobacterium sp. UBA1897; assembly: GCF_002337775.1. Lineage (NCBI taxonomy): Bacteria > Pseudomonadati > Bacteroidota > Sphingobacteriia > Sphingobacteriales > Sphingobacteriaceae > Sphingobacterium > Sphingobacterium sp. UBA1897. The sequence goes on along the minus strand of NZ_DDGR01000001.1, from coordinate 341,947 downwards.
TTTCATCCAGATAAACACATTGTACCTCCGGAAATAGGTTTTTTGGATCCTTATCATCAGATTGATCTTCATAACGGTAGACCGTAGACCCTCCAGCAGTAATTTCTGTATCTTTTTTTTCGGACGGAGATTCTTCCTCTTCGCCGCTCATAATTTTTTTGACTTTATCCCAAAATGACATATTATCTTATAAATGGTGAAAATTTTAGCGATTATTTTCTATTCAAATTTATTCAATTACAGCTACTACAGGCTGTCTAAATCTTGTTTTAACTGGTTTTCCTTTGACCTGTCCCGGCATCCATTGTGGCGATCTGCGCATAGCAGATAACACAGCCTTTGCAAACTCGGGACTCACTTTATCGGGATTCTCGATTTCAATATTACAGATCGCTCCATCTTCACAAACAATAAATTTCAGCATTGCCGTCTGCCGAGATCCATATTTTGCATAGGCCACACTGTCCATTGCCCTGATTGTTCCCGACAAATCCAGGTTATTTTGCAAAAATCTGGACCAGGCCACCACCCCGCCCTTGAAATAGGGAAAATCATCAACGTTCTGTGCAATACTGTCTGCAGGAATATCCCGTTTAGCAATCACTTGTGCACTTGCAGAAGTACACAATACCATAAAAAGTAGAATTGAAAAAAAAGTCTTAAATCCAGTTAAATACATAATCTATCCTATCCATAATCGTACCATTTAACGCTTGTATAAGATAATTTATTGCTTTAAATCCTCCGGACTAATTGAGCGGCATAGCAACCTCTGCATTAAACGCCCCTGTTTCATCAACAAGAAAACTGATCGGATGCTCCGGATTTTTAATAATCTCGAATAAAGTCAATCCCCAAGGTTTCCAAAAATTTTCCAAAACTTGGCCATAAGTCTTATTTTGCCAATGATCAAAGATAGGTTTCATCGACATATCCGCTAATGGCATAGGTTCAACATAGACTTTTTGCGGGGTGTTTAGATAGGTATAATCTGGCAGACGATTAAATAAGTAGGCTGAATAAAAATAGCGTGCACACAATTCTTCAAACTGGATCGGGTGTAATGTTTTGCCCGCAATGACTTTGAGAATATCTTCGTGATAAATATTGTTTGTCGCATTATCTTGAAGACAGGCAACTACAGCAAAGTCCTTCATACGGATCGAGAAGATCAATGTATTGATTTCATCACGATACATAAATGTATCCGGTGCATTCTCAACAGGTACAACAACCAATGAAAATGGGAATGTATTTTCAAACTCCATCGGTACAACCAGAGACTGTAACATCGCATGTAGATTCGTAAAACGCTGTGCAAGCGCCTGAGAAAAGTTCATATCTTCACCAGAAGCTTTTTGCTGCTGAATTCCCGCAAGAATTTCATTAAAAACCACCCCATAGATGATTTTTGTCATCCATTGAAACAATAGTAATGGATCCAGCTGTTTGACGGCTTCATAGCCTTGTTCAAACGACTGTTCTACCGCACGCTCCATTTGCTCAATAGCTTCGGCTGCAGCCATGGAACACGGTAGTTTCAACGATTTGTAAGTAACCAGATTCTCATCCAGCATTTTAAAAGGTTTATCTTCCAATTGAAAAGATTTCATCATCCATACAGGAAACACCTGAATGGATTCTTCTTCCGACTGAAGCTTATTCCCTGTTAAAAAACAAATATCTGAATCAAACTGAAATTGTTTGAATGGATTATACAAAGTTGTCGCCATAATGCTGGCAAAGTTAAAACAAATCGAAAAGTCCGCAAGAAAAGCAAATTCTTATTACGATATGGTGACTTGCATTCTTAAACTTATTTTATTTTCAGAAATTATTGAAAATTCAAAAACTTTAAATACCTTTGATATAGGCAATCACAAAAAGGATGGGAAAGCCGATCGGTTCAATAGTCCGATAAAAATAAATTGAGGTATTGGCAAAATAAAAGCACGATGGAATTACAAGAAGCAAAACAACAGTTCATAGACACCTGGGGCGCATTAGGTTCTGAATGGGGGATCAACAAATCTGTTGCTCAGGTTCATGCCCTACTCCTTTCTGCAAGCAATCCCATGTCTACAGATGAGATTATGGAAAAGTTAGTGATCTCCCGCGGGAATGCCAATATGAGTATCCGGCAATTGATCGATTATGGTATTGTCTACAAAAAACATATTGCTGGTGATCGAAAGGAATATTTCGTCGCAGAGAAAGAGGTCTTAAAATGGGCGATGAAAATTGCAGTGATGCGTAAGCAGAAAGAGCTTGACCCCGTAATGGATATTCTAAAGGATATAAGCCAGAATACCGAAAAGGACCAGACTGCAGAAGGTAAGGAGTTCCATAAAACGGTAAAGGACATCCAAAATCTGACGGATCAACTCGAAACTATTGCCAACAAGATTTTCAATACAAGCGGTGGAGATTTATTAATCAAATTGATCAAACTAATGATGTAGCGTCATGAACTTCAATATCCTAGCGTACGCAATCTACGGCCTGCTCACCTGTTATATTATTCTTTGGGTCGGTCGGTTATTCCATAAAAATGGCCGGATTTTCATCCTATCGCTTTTCCGCCAGGAGGTCAACTTGGCCGATACGACAAATAATCTATTGCTGCTTGGATATTACCTACTCAACATCGGCTATGCAATCCTGCAGTTTAGTTATTGGCGACAAATTGAATCATTTGATGAAATGATCTGCAGCATTGCCTTTAAAACAGGACGATTACTTTTTGTCCTTGTTGGGTTACATTACTTCAATATGCTCAGTATTTACTTCTTCGCAAAAAAAAAGAATTCATTAACCATTAAACATTAATATCATGGGAAATTTAACAGTTATCGGGTACTTTATCTACTTACCCATTGCAATAGGATTAACCTATTATGTTGCCTACGTGCTTTTTAAAAATAGCATTGTTTACATGAATGATATCTTTGCCGGTAGGCCGGAGGTAGCCCATGCGACGAATAATTTATTTCGCATTGGATTCTACCTCATGAATTTGGGATTTGCACTCTACATACTTGAAATCAGCCTGTACAAGCCGAGCATTCAGGAACTTATTGAGCGCCTGAGTTATAAAATCGGTGGATTTAGCATATATCTTGGTGTAATGCTCTTTCTTAATATGTTTCTCTTCTTTAGAGGCAAACGGATTGCAAAACAACGAAGAAACATGGATACAACCTTCAATGCATAATTAAAACAGACTGTAAATACACTTGCCATGAATAAAATAGTCATCGCTGGAGGAACAGGTTTTGTTGGACAATATCTTTCCGAGAGATTTCGTACATTAGGCTATCAGGTGATCATCATTGGCCGTCGGCCGGGCAATATCCTTTGGACCGATCGATCCGCTATTTCCGATTCACTGGAAAATGCAGCGATGCTAATCAATCTAGCCGGAAAATCTGTCAACTGTCGGTATAACGAAAAAAATAAGGCCGAAATATTTTCCTCACGAACAGCAACGACTACGCTTCTCGGCGAGCTCACAGCAGGCTGTACCAATCCACCAAAGCTATGGCTAAACGCGAGTACCGCCACCATCTATCGTCACGCCGAAGATCGTCCAATGACAGAAAATTCGGGGGAGATCGGAACAGGTTTTTCCGTTGATGTTGCAACATTATGGGAAAAAACCTTTTTCGACTTCAAATCGGAAAAGACAAGACAGGTGGCGCTTCGGATGGCGATAGTTTTGGGCGCAGATGGAGGGGTCATCCTTCCTTTTAAAAATCTTGTACGTGCCGGACTAGGGGGTATACAGGGAAATGGCCGGCAATATTTTAGCTGGATTCATATTGAAGATCTATTTCAGCTTATTCTGTTCTTAAAAGGTCATGAAGATTTGTATGGTGTCGTCAATTGTGCGGCACCCAACCCGATTATGAATAAGACTTTTATGGCAACTTTTCGACAGGTAATGAACCGTAAAATTGGCCTACCATCTCCAAAATTGCTACTGGAAATAGGTGCGGCTTTAATCGGGACGGAGACAGAGCTGCTTTTAAAAAGCCGTTGGGTATTACCTGAAAGGTTGGAGAACAGTGGATTTACCTTCAAGTTTCCAACGATTTCAACAGCTTTGCAGGATATTCTGCAGCGAGGATAAAAACCAAAAAGTTAAATACGTGGGGTAAACCAATACGTGGGGTAAACCAAATTATCCCACGTTAACCTTGAAATTTTCAAATACAAGTGGCGCAGTGACAATAGTGCCCTCGTTATTTTTTACGCCTTTAAACTCGGAGGTTTTTCCTTTCTCCAATAGGTTCTTCATCTCTTTTTCGTCCAGAAAGATACCATTTAATGTCCGCCAGATCTTAAAATCACATCCACGGGCATAATGGTCGCACTGGGCCACTTTATCGTAGAGCAAAATCAATCCCTTATCACATTTCGGACATTTTATCTTTCCTTTTTGTTGAGGTTTAACTTCCTCTTGCGCGAGAGAAATCCGCAGTGTCAACAATTCTTTTGTGATTTTGGCGGTATAGTCCTTAATATGTTTCATAAAAACATCATAAGACACTTTATTGGCCCGCATTTCCTCCAGCTTCTGCTCCCATTTACCGGTCAAGGTTACTTTGGCAATGGAACGATCTTTTACAAGATTGTATACCGCAAGCCCCTTTTCCGTTGGAATCAGTTTTTTCTTGTCGCGCTTAATATAATCACGTTGGAAAAGTGTTTCGATGGTTGCAGCACGCGTAGCAGGTGTACCAAGTCCACAGTCCTTCATAGCCTGTCGCATCTCATCGTCTTCAATTTCCTTTCCCGAGGTTTCCATGGCCTTCAATAACGAAGCTTCGGTATGTATGGGTCTTGCTTTGGTAAAACGTTCGGCAAGTTCGAGGGTCAGAATCTGCAATAATTCCTCGGCTAATAGCTTCGGTAATTGCGCATTTTCGTTATCCTGATCGTCATTGTTTTTATCTTCATCAGGCGCTTCGATCTGCTCCGCGGAAAGACGCCAGCCGTATTGCTTGATCACAGTACCTTTGGCGATAAGTTCAACTCCCTGCGCATCAATTGTCACGGTGGTAATATCTTTTATACAAACTTCCGAGAAACTTTCCACCATACGCTTGGCAATCATATTGTAAACGTTCTGTTGCTCTTTGAGCATGGGCCCCGGCTTTTCATCCGTCACCAACAAGGCATGGTGATCAGTTACCTTTTTGTCATCGACAGAACGTTTGTTCAATTTTGCGCCGATCAGATTTTTTGCAATAGACGCGATGGATTCATCTGCGGTATCTGCTAAATGTTGAAAAAGTGCGCCAATTTCTTCAAAAACATCCTCACCGATGTAACGGGAGCCCGTACGCGGATAAGTGATGACCTTCTTTTCGTAAAGTGTTTGCGCAATACTCAGTGTCTGATCTGCCGAATAACCATATTTTTTATTTGCATCCTGTTGCAGCGATGTCAAATCAAATAGCAAGGGTGGCTGTTCTTTTGTTTCTTTGGCTTCCACCTTTGCCACACGGGCATTGGAACCAACGGTCAATCGCGCAATGGTTTGCTCGGCAACATCCTTTTTATCGATCTTATTGGAGGTTGCCTTAAAACTGATATTGTCTTTTTCAAACCCGGCCTGGATTTTATAAAATGCCTGGGGTTTAAAATCTTTGTTTTCCAGATAGCGTGAACAAATCATGGCCAAAGTTGGCGTCTGTACACGGCCCAAAGAAAGTAATCCTTTATTTCCCGCCGCCAAGGTGATGGCCTGCGTCGCATTGATACCGATGAGCCAATCTGATTCCGAACGTGAGCGGGCAGACATATATAGGCTATCGTATTCCGCACCTGCTTTCAGATTGGCAAATCCTTCTTTAATGGCCTTATCTGTTTGACTCGATATCCAAAGGCGTTTAAAAGGAACTTTAGAACCCAAAAAATAGTATATATTACGAAAGATCAACTCCCCTTCCCGTCCAGCATCGGTAGCCACAATGATTTCTTCGGCCTGTTCTAAAAGGGATTTTATGGTGTTGAGTTGCTTAACTGCTCCGCTATCATCCATCTGTTTGCCATCACGCTTCACTTTCTTTGACTCCAGCTTAAATGTTGGTGGAATGATCGGCAAGTTCGAGATTGTCCACGAATTGTATCCGTAAGCCTGTGGCGTACAGAGTTGAACCAAATGACCAAAAGCATACGTAAAAGCATAGCCATTGCCGGCGATATAACCGTCTTTGACTTCCTTCGCCCCCATCACTCGAGCTAGATCACGCGCCACGGAGGGCTTTTCAGCAATTACAACCTTCATTTTAGATATGAGATGTTAGATTTTCGATCCGAGACTAGCTGTAATGCCCGAGGGTATTACAGCTAGTCTCAATTTAATATTGATGTTTTAACCCTTTACCTTAAACGTCCCTATTCTATGGATGGTATCGTTATTCCTTTGATTTTACGATACAGCTCTATCGCATAAACATCAGTCATACCTGAAACAAAATCCAATACACAACGAATTTTCGAATACGAATCTTGTTTGTCCGTATAAAATTGTTCAGGAATTAACGCAACTAGCTTTTTATCGTAATTGTTCTTGTTCTTCTTCAGGTATGCCGGAACAAATTCTTTCAATAGGGCATCCATCACCCTGTAGCCAGCAATCTCAATCTGTACAACTGTGGGTGCATTATAGATTTTTGCAATGGAAATCTTCGAGATTTTGTTCATTTGTGTAACAATATCTTCATCTAGGGCATCCATCAACGCTGATCCGAAAGTTCCTGACAGAAACTTGTCCTGTTCACGTACAAAGACATCAACACATCCTTTAATCAAGGTATTGATCGCTTTGGCACGTAACAATGCTACGCGACTTGGGGTATCCAGCAATCCATCGAGTCTGTCACGAAGATTTTCTTTACCACATAGTGGCAATAGTAATTCTTCGACTTCCTGATAGGACAATATTTTAAGATGATGAGCATCTTCTAAGTCAATAATATTGTAACAGATATCATCTGCAGCCTCCACGAGATAAACCAGGGGATGTCTCAGATAGCCCTTTGGATTAGAGGGATCTTTTAATAGTCCCAATTCATTGGCAACCTTCTCAAACGCCTTTTGTTCTTCTGTAAAAAAGCCATATTTCTTGCGGTGATGGCTCTTCTTAAGGTGGCCATCAATTGCCAAACAGGGGTATTTTACAATGGAAGCCAGCGAAGTATAGGTCAATGCAAAACCTTTGGGATCCTTGCCCTGGAAGGCATGCGTCAAAATCCGCAGGGCATTTGCATTTCCTTCAAAGTGGGTCAGATCTGCCCATTCTTCGGCTGTGACCTGCTCTTGGTATTTACGTCCATCTCCATCTGTGAAATACGTAGATATGGCGGATTCACCCGAGTGGCCAAAGGCTGGGTTGCCCAAGTCATGTGAAAGACATGCCGCCGAGATAATATTTCCGACTTCTTGCAAAAAGGGGTAATCATTATCCAGGTTTGGATTTTCCTCTTTCAGCTGCGCATAAAACATACGCCCCAAAGAGCGGCCCACACTGGCAACTTCTAGACTATGAGTTAATCTATTATGCACGAATACAGCGCCGGGAAGTGGAAAAACCTGCGTCTTATTCTGTAATCTCCGAAATGGGGATGAAAAGATCAAACGATCATAATCCCGTTGAAATTCCGACCGGGCCACAAGGTAACTATCTACGCTCCGATCTTCGTAACCCCAGCGCTTTGCAGAGAGCAAATCTTTCCAATTCATTTTTTCAGACATAGCGCAAACTTAGATAAATTTGCCTTTAAATACAATTATAATCATAGAAGAACGATTCGGAAATTACCCGAATGACTGTCCGTATATCGCTATATATTACTCCTGTTATTCACCTATTCAGGAGTCATTTTTGCAACATTATCGATGATTGCATTTCAAAATGACAAATTTTACATACAGCTGGTATCAAAGTCATTTTTATACAGGTTATATTCTGTATCTTTAACCTAAATACCAATAGGGATCCATCATGACGAAATATCAAACACTTATTCCAAAACATTTTGAAGGTACAATCGAAGGCAAAAACACGCATTTGCTCTTATTAAAAAACGAAGGCGGCATGCAAGTACTCTTAACGGATTACGGTGCACGTATTGTCAGCATTTTGGTACCTGATAACAAGGGAAATTTAGTGGATGTTGCACTGGGGTTCGATTCCATTCAGGCGTATTTGGATTCTGATGAAAAATACCATGGCTGTACTGCCGGACGTTTTGCCAATCGCATTGCTGATGGCAAATTTGAGCTCAACGGAAAACAGTATACGCTTCCGCAAAACAATGGCAATAATTGTCTTCATGGCGGTATTTCGGGCTTTCATGATAAGGTTTGGGACAGAAGGGTAACTTACCAATCGCACGTCGAATTTTATTATGTTTCCCCAGATGGTGAAGAGGGCTTTCCAGGAAACTTAAAAGTTATGGTTTCTTATACCCTGACCAGAAATAACGAGATCATTATCAAATATCACGCGCAATCGGATGCTGATACACACATCAACTTGACCAATCATACGTACTTCAATCTGGATGGGGAAGGCAGTGGCGACGTATTGCAGCAGATCCTTCAGATCAACTCAGATGAGGTCTTATTTGTTGACGACAACCAGATACCAAATGCAATAGTACCTGTGGAGGGCACCGCCTTCGACTTTCGCACCCCCAAACCAATTGTTCAAGATATTACTGCAAATAACGAACAATTGATCGCCGCCAAAGGCTATGACCATTGTTATGTCAACAACCAGCCTATTTCGCAGCCTTGTGCAACAGTTTATTCAAAAAACACGGGCATTCAGCTGGATGTTTTCACAACGGAACCGGGTGTACAACTCTATACAGCAAACTGGATGACGGGAAATGATTTTGGCAAAAGAGGTTATAAGTATCTGCCTTACGCCGGATTCTGCCTGGAAACACAACATTTTCCGGATACGCCCAATCAGGCGGAATTTCCTTCAACCCTGTTAAAAGCGGGCGAATCGTTCGACTCCGAGACACATTTTAAGTTCTCTATAAAAAAATAAGAAAAGAATACGGCCGGTAAGCATGTGCTTATCGGCCGTATTATATTGATGTGCTGTTTACTTTGTAAGGTCACAGCACATTTTTATTTTAAAAGATCATCCAATGCTGATTCGACTTTTTCAAAACCAAAAGTTGCTTTGACCTCTCCGAACATACGTTGAATCTGATCATTGCATAGATTTCCAATGCTTCCTTCGTGCGTATGGTTTACCTCTTTTGATGGCTTGAAACGGCCTTCATCGATATCAATGCCGATAGTCCTGTAGGCCTCCCGGAAAGGAACCCCTTTCAGAACCTCGTTGTTTACGACTTCAACAGAGAACAAATAATCGTATTTTGGATCGTTCAGGATATTCTCTTTAACAGAAATATTTTCCAACATGAAAGCTGCCATTTCAAGACATTCATTCAGCGATTTAAAAGCCGGGAATAAATTTTCCTTTAACAATTGAAGATCTCTATGATAACCAGACGGCAGGTTAGTAGTCATCAACGCAATTTCATTTGGCAATGCCTGTATCTTATTACAGCGTGAACGGATCAACTCAAAGACATCTGGATTCTTTTTATGCGGCATGATGCTCGACCCCGTGGTTAAATGTGCCGGAAAGGAGATAAAGCCAAAATTTTGATTAATATACAGACATACGTCCATTGCAAATTTGGCCAATGTCGCCGCGATGGAACTCATGCCCTGTGCCAAGATACGTTCGGTCTTACCTCTCCCCATCTGTGCATAAACCACATTGTAATTTAGGTCTTCAAATCCCAGCAATTGCGTCGTCATCGTTCTATTTAATGGAAAAGATGATCCATAGCCTGCAGCAGATCCTAAAGGATTCTTATTACAAACCTTCCAGGCTGCACGCATCATCTCCAGATCATCAACAAGGCTTTCTGCGTAAGCACCAAACCATAATCCAAACGATGAAGGCATTGCAATCTGCAAGTGCGTGTATCCCGGAATCAGAATATGCTTATATCGCTCGCTGAGTTGGATCAATTCATTAAAAAGAGCTTCTGTATTCTGGATGATATGCTGAATCTCTGAGCGGAAGTATAATTTTAGATCGACTAAAACCTGGTCATTACGGGATCTGCCGGAGTGAATTTTCTTACCTGCCTCTCCAATACGCTGTGTAAGCAGCATTTCGACCTGTGAATGCACATCTTCTACCGAGTCCTCAATACGAAAGTCACCGGCTAAAATTTCTTTATAGATATTTTTCAGTTCTTTTTGTACAAGCACTAGATCCTCATCGGTCATCAGATTTATGCTATTCAACATGCGTGTATGAGCCAATGAACCCAAAACATCCGCAGCAGCAAGTTGCAGGTCCATTACGCGGTCATTGCCCACCGTAAACGATTCTACAAAAGAATCGACATCTATATTTTTTTGCCAGATTTTCATTCGTATAATTTCTTTTTGATCCCGTTATTATCAAAAGCCCTTGGTCGGTTTAGCGTTGATTGAAGCTCCTGATAATTCTATCACATACAATTTTTACAAAAATACCAATTGCAAATGGTTATATCAATGCAAAGATTGCATACATTTTGCTCGGACAATTTGATGAAAAACAAAAAATCTGGTAAAATAAAAGGGCCGTTACAAAAAAAATTAAATGTTAAAAGTTTGTTAAATCGCAATAAACACACATTATAAGTAACCACTCACTTTATTTTTAAAAGTTATTTTGTCAGTTTTTTAAGTATTCCTATGTTTGTAGTGTAAGGGAGATGAAAAAATAGAAGATGGTAAGGTTAGTAAATACTTACCGCTTTAAATACACCGAAATTTCAAACCAAATATGATAGACCCCAAAGTCTTAAAACTTGAAAGAAATTACCTAACCAATTGTGAATCGAAATTTAAAGGCACGTCAAACCAAGATGTGCCTTTTTTCTTGTGCTGCTTATTTTATTGTTTTCAAAGCTATAATCCGTTCGCTACCAATCGATGGTTTATTGTATATTTTTTGTCAAGTAAGCGACAAGAGGTCAAGCCAAATTTCTCTTTTAATTGAAATTTTGGCTATTTTTGTTTGACATAATTGAGAATATTCAACATAAAACGTATACGATGGGAACAGAAAGCAAGAGACAGCAACGTTTTGCTGGGGTGATTCAACAGGATTTAGCAGCATTATTTCAACGCGAAGGTAATTCATGGGCTCCTGGAGCATTTATTACGGTTACACGGGTTCGTGTTACGCCGGATTTAGCGATTGCCCGCGTTTACGTGAGCTTTTTAAACACAAAAACGGCACAGGAGGATATTAAGGCCATTCGTTCCAAAACATCTGAAATACGCTTTAAACTGGGTGCAAAAATTAAGAACCAGGTAAAGATTGTTCCTCAATTGGAGTTCTTCCTCGATGATACCAACGAATATGTTGAACACATGGATAAACTATTTGAAGAGATAGGCAAAGAACCGCGTCAACCAGAATAATACCATCTATCGCAGCATGTTAAGTAACCATGGTATTTGAACTGGATACTAAAAGACTGGAGTTTCCACACCCAAGCTATGCAGAAGAAGATGGTTTACTCGCCGTAGGAGGAGATCTTTCGGTAGATCGTTTGCTACTGGCCTATAGTAACGGAATTTTCCCCTGGTTCAGTGATGATAGCCCGATACTTTGGTATGCCCCAAATCCCCGATTTGTGATCGATCCGTCCAAGATCAAGATCAGCAAGAGCATGGCGAGTGTTCTCCGGAAAAAAACATTTTCCTTATCGATAGACCGCAGCTTTAAAGAAGTCATTCAGCTTTGCGCAACTATGAATAGAAAAGATCAGACTGGAACCTGGATAACACAGGACATGATCGAAGCATATAGTAAACTTGCGGAGCTGGGGTATGCACATTCGGTGGAAGTTTGGCAAGATGGTATACTGGTTGGGGGGCTTTATGGCGTGTTAATCAATGGGGTCTTTTGTGGCGAAAGCATGTTTTCAAAAGTCGCCAACGCTTCGAAAGCGGCTCTGATTTACATCGCCCAAGAAATTGAACTTCGTTTAATTGATTGCCAATTTCACACGGATCATTTGGAAAGCATGGGCGGAGAATACCTCTCCTTGACAGATTATTTAGCAATACTAACAAAAGACCAAAGACATGAGTAATCCCTATCGTAAACATTTTGACATCGCTTCAGCGGTAACTTACCTCACCACACCAGGATCCGGCTTACTTTCACGTGAAACAAAGGCCTGGCGCGCCAAAAGAGACCAAGATTTCTTCGACGCGAACAGCACCTTACGTGAACAGCAAGGTGCAACTTTAGATGCCTGTCGGGATACGCTCGGTAAATTTTTCAATTGCCCTTCCCAAAATGTCTTCTTATCAAGTTGTTTTTCCTTTGCCTTCAATGCGCTATTGGCAGGTTTACCAAAACAAGCTAAGGTTTTATTACTGAATAATGATTATCCTTCCGTTAATTTTCCGACGATATTAAGTGGTTTTGAACACCAATTTGTCACGATGGACGAACAATTGGAAACGAATTTATTGGACACAATAGCAACATTCAAACCAGATGTTCTCATCCTTTCCATTGTTCAATATATTTCGGGGTTAAAAATAGATCTATCCTTCATACAGGAATTAAAGCATCAGCATCCCGAGTTGTTGATTGTAGGCGACGGCACCCAATACTTAGGGACAGATCTTTTTGATTTCGCACTTTCTGGCTTTGACGCCGTATTATCAAGTGGATACAAATGGCTTATGGCTGGCTTTGGTAATGGCTTTGTCCTCTTAAGTGAAAGACTCAAAGCGATGCTTTATGCGGATATCCAAAAAAATTACAGCTTCCTCAACAATCAATGGATGAATAAATCTGTGGTACAACTCTGTTTTGAACCAGGGCATTTGGACACACTATCGCACGGAACGCTACAGCAGTCTCTTCTTCAATTGGAGGAATGGGGCTTTGCCGAAACTGTGGCCTATACCCAAAAATTGATCGAAGATGCCCGCACTGAACTTGCCGACAGAAAACTGTTATTGGACAGCATCATCAATAGACGTCCACAGAGTAATATTTTCAATATTCAGATCAACCCCGACAATTATCAAACACTCCTGGATGAGGGCATAAAATGCTTTCCCCGAGGTTCGGGAATCCGTGTCGGATTTCATTTATACAATGATCACGCGGACCTTGAGAAGCTACTATATATTATTGACACAAAAGTAAAGTAAACATGAAATTTAGAATAGGCGACTTAGTACGGTTTGTCGATGAACCCATTGAGGGGCATATCACATCCATGCAGCCCAACGATATTGTAGGCGTTACAGACGACACTGGTTTTGAGATTCCGGTACCCATGGATAAAATTACCCTTGTCTTCGGTAATATGCGCCGTGCAGATGATGAACTTGACCAACATGCGACACCACTGACACCACATCGATTTATCGAAAAAGGAATACTTTTGGCCATCTCGGGAGATCACAAAGATGGACTTGCCAAATTACACATCATCAATGAAACGAGTTTTGAGCTTCTGGTATCCGTCGCTGAAGCTACAGCGAATAAAGTGAAAGGTATTTTCAGTAATAAGATACCACCGCATGACTCTATGCAGTTTTACACAGGCAACTTTGCAAATGTTGGTAAATGGCCTACCTTCCGTTTTCAGATCATACGTCATAGCGGCAGTTTGCAGGAACTGACCTCACCAATCAACAGAGAACAACGTGTACGTCCTGTAGATCTTACTAATCCAAAAGTCCTTAACGAAATTTTGGATGAAAAAATATGGTCTTACGAACTGGATAAGATTGAAGAGGATTTAGGACTGGACAAGCTAAAAAGTCATTTCGTACCGCATCGTCCAAATAAAAAATAAGCTAGATGAATTTCATCTAGCTTATTTTTTTCTGAAACTGCTTGATCTTATTGGCCAGAAAGAACCTCCAGTCCGCTTTGATTGCTGTTGGTGTCTGCGAAGTCATGAAAGTTTTATTTGGACAAACGGCTTTATTTTATTCAGTTGTCGCAGAAACCTTCTTGGTACTGAACAATAACATTAAAATTCCAATCAAATAGACAACCCAGCCCCAGCGCATGTGCAAGGATTTAGAAAGCAATTTATCGGCAAATCCCCAACCGAAATAGTTATTGATCTTAAACCAGACCGCTGTTATACTCAACAGGTACCAACAGGCGGCTAATCGAGTCATCCATTGATAAGCTCGAACTGCACGAACAAAAAATAAAAGGGCAGTTACCCCCAGAATAAGTAATGTAATAAAGAATAAATAGGCATCTACCTGATATAAATTCCAATTTCCTTTAATAGGCACTTTTAAGAACGGCGTCATGCTGGACAAAAAAGAAATGACTAGTCCAACGATGGCAACGTATTTTTTGATAATAATCATGATTCAAATTCCTTTAAAACTGCTACGAATATAAGTTGAATATTGACACATATATAACTTGTATTTCACTTTTTGAAAAATTATTCTATTTTTAAGCGCAATTAACGCTTAGAACAAATAAAAAACAAAGCTAACAAAAAGAATATCAGTAATTTAAACCTTATTTTTCTCTTGTTTAAAAGAGATGAGTATAATTTTTAGCATTAAGCCGAACAATAAACATGAAAAGAGAAGTTGAAGAAATCGCTGCAGAACAACCCGCACAGCCAAATAAAAAGAAAAGGGTATATATCATTATTGGCGCCGTCCTATTGGTTATTCTAGCGGGTGGCGGGTATTACAATTATAGCCAGCGACAAGCTTTCGACGGCTTGCAGGTAGACAGTGCCGCCACGGCTGCCGTCGGATTTGACAATGCCGATCCCAAAGACCTGGAAGATGCTGATGGATGGAGTTCATTAGAAGACTATCAACATTGGAATAATGCAATCTTCACTCTTCCGGAATACGACAACATTCCATTACGCTACAGAAGGGGGATTACAAAGATATTTATGGGCAATAGCTACCTAGAGCCCGTAGATGATAAACCTATATACAAGTTTACCCGGATAAAAGATCGGGCTAAATCTGTTTTCTGCTATGGAAACTTTACAGATCGCAACGATTCAGACAGTTGGAATAAAGAAATGGCTTTCCTAGTAGAAAAGAACGACTACCAGAGTAGTGCCATCTGGATCATATCGGCAAAAGGCGATATTTTATTCTGGAAGGAATATTCAAGCGAACTGCCACTCATTAACAGCTTCAAAAAGGGACAGAAAATTTTTATGGACGAGATGAAGTTAGTACCTGCTCCTGCCGATGGAATTATTGTCAAGAACAAAAACTCCAAGTACGCATTAATTTACAATAAAAGCAGCAAGACCTTCGACAGCTATTATCAATATAGTGATAGTGAAATTCAAGAAGCTACTACTTCTGAAGAAGAACCTTATGTGGAAGAATTGGAAGATGTTACCATCGACTCTGCAAGCACAAATACGGGTATTAAAGAATAGATTATCGTATTTTATCGCTTAAAATTTTCGTCACGATCTATCGTGACGAAAATCATTTAGCATCAAGCTATAACATAAGTAATTATAAAACAGATTATTAAATAGAAAAAACAGCTATTTAAAATCTTTCTAAATTAATCCCTTTGACAGATTTTTGACACAAGCACAAAGCTTTTAAGCTACATTTGTACCGTTAAATATAAGCGAGGGATTAGAGCTTTGAAAAATCTTAAAGTATTAGCGTTTACTCATAAACATGTCGAACTAAAAGATCTAGGTAATCTAGTGATCTGCAATGAGGATTTAGAAAGTCGCCTCATCAATCTAAAGCATAGCCTAGACATTCCAGAGATCTTTTATATTGGTACTTGTAACCGAGTAGAGTTTGTATTTTATGGTGCTCATGAATTGACCCATGAATTCATTGCTGATTTTATGGGGAAATTAAACTTCTGTGTTCCTCAGGAAAGACTACAATGTTACTTGGGACAGGTCAACAAATACGAGGGTATGGATGCTTTAAATCACCTGCTTCGGATGTCATGTTCACTTGAAAGTCTTGTTGTTGGTGAAAAAGAAATTTTGGCACAGGTACGTCGCGCATATGATCGTTGTAGAGAAGCTGGTTTTACTGGAGATTTTCTACGTCTGATGATGGATCGTCTCGTAAAAACTGCTAAAGAAGTATACACCTATACTAAAATTTCCAGAAACCCAATTTCAGTTGTCTCTCTTGCCTATCGCAAATTACGCGAATTAAAACTGGTTGAAAACCCTAGAATCGTCATCATTGGTTCTGGAGAAACCAATCAGAATTTAGCAAAATATTTCCAGAAGAACCAAAAAGCTAAGTTCGTTATTTTCAACCGCACAGTGGAGAATGCAAAGGCCCTAGCCGAAGAATTAAATGCTGAAGCTTACCCCTTGGCCGATATTGATCAGTACAAAGAAGGCTTTGATATTCTGATTACTTGTACAGGTGCGCCTACCTCCATTATTGACAACACACTTTACCAATCGTTATTAAACGGAGAGACTGATAAGAAAATTATCATTGACTTAGCCGTTCCGAATGATGTTGATGCTGAAGTTCTCCAAAATAATCCGATTCATTATATCGAAGTGAGCAGCTTACAAGCTATTGCGGAGAAAAACATCCAAGAGCGTTATAATGAATTGGAGAGTGCCGAAAAGATTATCCAGGACAATATCCAAGAATTTTTACCTTTAATCAAACAGCGACGCGTAGAAGTTGCTATGCGTGAGGTTCCTGAGAAGATTAAAGAAATTAAATCATTCGCTCTAAATGAGGTTTTTGCCCAAGAGGTTCAAGCCCTAACCCCCGAAGCGAGAGAGGTCTTGGAAAAAGTCATCAACTATATGGAAAAGAAATACATCAAGGTTCCAATGGTTATGGCGAAAGAAATTTTGGTTAAAACTCCAGAAACGGAAAAGAACTAATACTAAACCTGCTCTTGGAGCAGTGATTTCCTTCTACTTTTTATTATCACCCTAGGTTTTGTACTAAGGTTATTCTGCTCGCTGAATGTGCTCTGCTCACATCCCATGGAGCTACCCTTTGACTGTTTCCCATAAATTTCGGTTTATCAATTATTTCCTGACATATAATGACAGTAACGTGTCAACATATTCCTTCTATTTATTTATTTTTGCTCTGATTAATGGTATTAAACACATTTTTCCGAAATTGTTCATTTTCCGGGGCTCAATTGAATTGAAACACATTCTGTGCTAGTTGAATACGTAGCTACCGGTGGAACATCTTTGTGATTGTTTTAATAGGTAAAGTAAAATTAACGTGAATAGAAAACTAATTATCGGTACCCGGGGAAGCGTTCTTGCCATGTGGCAGGCAAATTTTGTAAAAGATCGATTGGCAGAAATCGGAATTGAAGCAGAATTAAAAGTCATTAAAACACAAGGTGATATTATTCAACACCTTCGTTTGGATAAATTAGAAGGCAAAGGATTTTTCACTAAAGAGCTTGAGGAAGAGCTTTTAAGCGGGACCATTGATTTAGCTGTACACTCACACAAAGATTTACCTACGGTCAATCCTCCAGGATTGATCATTGCAGCGGTTTCTGAGCGCGAAGATCCAGCTGAATTATTAATTATCCACAAAGATTGTGTGGATATCAAAAAACGTCTCTCATTAAAGCACAATGCGACAGTTGGAACATCATCTAACCGTAGAAAAGCGCAGATCTCGGCACTACGTCCTGATCTAGAATTTGACGATCTCCGTGGTAATTTGCAGACAAGAATCCAAAAACTACGTGATGAGCAATATGATGCCATAGTACTTGCAAAAGCAGGTATTAGCCGTATTGAAATGGATATTACAGATTTTCATGTGGAGGAGATTCCTCCCGTTGAAATTATTCCGGCACCAGCGCAAGGGGTACTTGCTATTCAGATCCGTGAGGTTGACAGGGAACTTTTTGAAGCTTTACAGCCCTTGAACAATGAAGAAGTAGCACAAACAATCTCCGTAGAACGTTTGGTATTAAATAAATTTGATGCAGGATGTCATGCGCCACTTGGCTGTTATTGCCGCAAAAGCGGTGACGAATACGAAGCTTGGGCCTCTATTGCTGAAACAAGTGAAGATTTCCCTGATCGTGTTTACCTTAGAGATACCGATGCGACACGTTTAGCGGAGCGCATTTTCAATAAGTATGCAAAGGATAGAAAGCTGCCACAATCTGTATTTATCTCCCGGGAGGTAGACGAAAATTCCTATTTCGCAAGAGCAATGGCCAAGCACAATATTACTATTGAGGGCCGCTCTTTGATCAAAATATTCCCTATTATCAATAAACTGGATCCTTTTATCCTAAAACATGTTGACTGGATTATATTTTCAAGCAAAAATGGTATTGAGCACTTTTTCAATTTAGAGCCTCGTTTGAGCAAAAAGACAAAGATCGGTGTCATTGGCCGCGGCTCGGAGGAGATTTTGCGTAAATATGACCGCGTTGCTGATTTCTCTGGCGACAGTGAGGGCATCAATATGGAGGAAATTGCGAAGAAATTTGCTGAATTGGCCAATGGTGGTACCGTGCTTATTCCACGTGCGAAAGAATCTTTGGAAACAATTCAAAAAGCGTTAAGCCCAGAGACGAAAATCATCAATATACCGGTATACGAAACGGTCTTAGAAGAAAATGTAGATCCATCCAATGCGGAGGTATTGGTCTTTACCAGCCCAAGCAACGTGGAAGCTTATTTTGCGGACAATTTGTTGGAACCGGGCCAGAAAGTAATCTGTATTGGCCGCTCTACCGGTGCAAAGTTTGATGAGATGAATGTCCCTTATACACTTCCTTATTCTCCAGATGAAATAGGTCTTTCTGAAGCCGTTTTTGGATTGGAGTATTAGAATCATATAAAGTAGTTTGTATTTCAACGTCGGTAAACGATTCCACTGACGTTGAAATAAACAACATAGATCATAAATAATCTTAATATAATGTTACAACGTCCGAGAAGAAATCGTAAATCTGCCGTGATTCGCGACATGATTCAAGAGACACGTTTAGACGCGTCAAATTTGATTTTCCCACTTTTTATCGTCGATGGGCAAAATCAAAAAACTGAGGTTAAATCGATGCCTGGCATCTATCGCTATTCAATAGACAATCTATTGAAAGAAGTGGAAAGTTGCCTAAAGTTGGGCTTACGCTCATTTGATCTTTTCCCTAACATTGAAGAGTCCTTAAAAGACAAATATGCTACAGAAAGCTACCGTGATGGAAGTTTATACTTACGTGCGATTGCAGCTGTAAAGAAAAATTTTCCGGAAGCTTGTATCGTAACGGATGTTGCTATGGACCCTTACAGCAGTGATGGGCACGATGGAATTGTCGAAAACGGTGAGATCCTAAACGATGAGACATTAGAGGTATTGGGCAAGATGGCTTTGGCACATGCGCAATCAGGTGCAGATATCATTGCTCCATCAGATATGATGGATGGTCGCATCGGTTACATCCGTGAGCTATTGGACCATAATGGTTTTACAAACGTTTCTTTGATGTCCTATACGGCAAAATATGCTTCGGCCTATTATGGTCCTTTTAGAGATGCCTTAGGCTCGGCGCCCAAGCATGGCGATAAAAAGACCTACCAGATGAATCCTGCCAATGCAAAAGAGGCTCTTATCGAAGCACAGCTCGATGCACAGGAAGGAGCAGATTTTCTGATGGTAAAACCAGGACTTCCCTACTTAGATATCGTTAAACTTCTTGCAGACAACTTCGATCTGCCAATTGCGGTGTATAATGTCAGCGGAGAATATGCGATGTTAAAGGCGGCTATTCAAAACGGCTGGTTAGACGAACGTGTCATTCTAGAAACGTTATTGAGCTTCAGACGTGCTGGCGCTACAGCAATCTTATCCTACCATTCCAAAGAAGTATTGGAGAAAGGTTTTATTTAACAACTTCCAAATTATCTTCGATAATCGGAATATAACTAACAGAAGCTCGGGAATTCATTTCCGAGCTTCTGCTTTTTTTAAAATATTATTTAAACCTTTTTATTACATTGCGGTCAAACAGAAAATTATAATCCACCTTATTATGTTAAAAAGTATTATAATCAGCAGTTTCCTGTTATCGGCTCCTTCCGTACATGAACATACATTTTACTCCTTTTTAGAAGGCAATTGGATTGCGGCCAACGCTAAATTGAAATCAATCATATTTAATAAGAATGGCGACGCCTTTTTCACCTTTTCAAATTCAAACCATCAAAGTCCCCCAACTTCAGTTCATCAAAAAGTGGGCAATTTTGCAATATTAGATAGCAAAAAATTCAGTGGGTACTTTTTTAGTCCAAGCCTTTTTGGAAAATATAATGATAATAAGACGGCTTTTGAGATTGAAATTAAATCGGCCAATGAGATTATCCTGTTTGTCAATAAACAAGAAATACAATTGCTAAAAAAGGAAACTATTACTCAATTTAAATAGCTAATATCAGGCTATTATGGATTCCTTACGTTTCTATGAGACTTATCTTCTCAAAAAAAGATAACTTCGCATTCAAATACATAGACTATGCAAGCACCTGATATTTCAAGAGCAAAATCTGCTGAGCTATTTGAAAAAGCAAAACAATATTTCCCTGGAGGCGTAAACTCTCCTGTTAGGGCCTTCAAATCCGTATATGGTACCCCATTATTTATTGAACGTGGCGATAAGGCGCATCTTTGGGATGCGGACGGCAATGAATTCATCGATTTTTGTTGTTCATGGGGTCCCCTAATTTTAGGGCACAATAATGATCAAGTTCGTGAAGCAGTAGCGGCACAACTCGGGAAAGGCTTAAGTTTTGGCGCTCCTACTGCGTTGGAGAACCAACTAGCTGAGTTGATTATCGAAAACAATCGATTTATTGAGAAAATTCGCTTTGTCAGTTCTGGCACCGAGGCTGTAATGTCTGCTATCCGTTTGGCTAGAGGCTATACGAAACGTGATAAGATCATCAAATTTGATGGCTGTTATCATGGGCACTCCGATTCTCTTTTGGTGAAAGCTGGTTCTGGCCTGGTAACCTTTGGTGAGACATCTTCGGCCGGTGTACCTAAAGCATTTGCAGACGAAACCATTGTTATCGAATTAAACGATAAGCAAGCTTTAGAAGCTGCTTTTGCAGAGTTTAAAGATCAGATTGCGGCAGTTATCATTGAGGGTATACCTGCAAACAATGGCTTATTGTTGCAATCTAAGGAGTATGTTCACTTCTTACGTAATATCACCAAAGAACATGGTGCAATGTTGATTATGGATGAAGTGATCACAGGATTCCGTGTTGGTTTTGAAGGTGCTTCAGCTTACTATGATGTACAACCTGATATTATTACCTACGGTAAAATTATTGGTGGCGGAATGCCTGTCGGTGCTTATGGAGCCTCAAAAGAATTGATGGCCTGTATATCTCCTGATGGTGCAGTTTACCAAGCAGGAACTTTATCCGGAAATCCAGTTGCTATGGCTGCCGGCATTGCTGCATTGGGTATCTTGGCTCAAAAGGATTTCTACACAAATTTAAATGCCAAAACAGAAGCTTTCGTCAATGATATGCGTACTTATATTGCCGAGAAAGGATATAAAGTTCAACTTTTCCATGTTGCTTCTATTTTTTGGTTTGCATTTACAGAACAGCAAGAAATTAAAAAAGCGAGTGAAATCGATCCTAAATCGATGGAATCTTATAAAATTATGCACCGCGAGTTGTTAAATCGCGGCGTTTATTTTGGCCCTTCAGGCTATGAAGTAGGTTTTGTTTCTGATGCACATACAGCAGCGGATCTTGACCTGGCAAAAAAACATATTTTTGATGCGTTGGACATTGTCTTTAGCGCATAAAAATCAAACTACTATAAAAAAGCCCTCTAGTATATTACTGGAGGGCTTTTTTTAGAGGTTAGCGGAAGTTTCGATTTAAATCAACATACTTATTAAAGTTTGTTTGCCAACTTCTTATCTTTGGATTTCATCTTATTTAATCCGGCGATAAGCTCATCCAACGAAAACTTACCTTTGATATCCATAAATACACTTTCATCTTCATCATCATGGACCAATAAAGAAACCCGCTGAATGACATTGTTCTTATCAATACGAGCATTTAGCGAAATTTCCTGGCCATCGGTGTTAATAACCAGAAGTTCCTCAAATTTATTTTTCTTTAAAAACTTATGGTAATCGTCCAAAATACGCGCATTCTTTATTTTATCATTATTTGACAGTGTCAGCATTCTGAATTTCTTCAATTTCTTTACAATTTCGGCCATTGCACGAGTATCTTCATCATTATCATCCTTTAAGGCTTTTTTCATAAAGGGTTTTGTTAACCACATCGGTAAATTAATCGCAACAATCTCAGCATCGTCAGATACATTAGACCGACTGACGAAGTCCATATTGGACGCTTTTTTTATCATGCATGATTGCATGGAGAAAAGAACGCCAACTAGGCACAACAAGGTTAGTAATCTTTTCATAATTTTCTACTTTTTGTTGTTATCTCCTTTGTTCTTATTCACTTTATTATTCCCGTCGTTTACCAAGCTAGTCACATCTTTCAACGGTATAGCCCCGTCCAGGATCATAAATAGGTTTTGCCCATCTCCATTGATTGTAAGTAACAGATTGTTTAGGATATCGGCATTTGCGGACATATTTTCTACCATGAATCGGATATCTTGCCCATCACTGTTGAGTGACATAAGCTCTTCATATTTTAAATTAGACACCGCCCCCCGAATAATACCTGTTAAAGCTTTATCTTCTCCATCCTCAACAATCAGCATCCGCAACGATTTAACATTCTTAAGCAGTGGTGTAATTGTCTGCATATCCTCATCGTCTATTTTCAAATTACCCAATAGTTTGAACATCGGCGCCCCAATCTTGAGTGTCGTTACACCTTTCTTTCCTTGATATTGTTCAAAAAGTTTATCCAATTTTGAAATTTGTGCATTTGCCATACTTGCTACAAGTAGAAGGCAAGCTATTAAAAAACCTTTCATTTTATTTTAGTTAATCGTTATTGACATTTGTTTTATATTCATTGCTTTATCTACACCATTTTCCAGATTATTTGCCAGTAAGCCCAAAGATTTTAGGGTCAGTTCAACAGCTTCCTGTTCATTCGCGACAGGCTTCCCATTCAAAACAACATAATCTGCCCGGTAGGACTCTTCTGTTGTCAATTCCGAACTTTCAGTCACGACTTCTTTCTTCACTATCCAATTTTTGGCCTGTTTTTTTACTTTTGGACGTTTAAAAGTTTCTGCTGTTCGCATCGCCTTTCCACTGTCCTCCGCACTTACCTCATCATTAAGTTTGGGAGCTGTTATTTCTATATTTTGATCGTCAAGCAGCTTCTTATCGGCAGGCTTCGACTCACTCATTTCTTTTTTGGCGAGCACAGGTCCTTGTATTGCTGATTCCTGATTTAGGAATAGTGCAATTCCAATAGCCATTACCAACATGGCTGCTGCTGCATATTTTATCCAGCTATTATTCCACCACACAATACGTTTCTTATCATCATTGATCTCACTTTGGAAGTCCTCAAAGGACCAGTCCATTGTCTTATTTTTTTCCTGATTCAATGATTGAAAAAAAGCATTATCCGAGTTTTTCAATACTCTTTCTTCCTCTAATGACGACTGGCCATTAAAGTACTTCTCTTCCAATTCTTTTAATTTCTTATCTTTCATCACTGTATATCTTATTTTCAAAGAAGATGAAACAATCGGGTTTATTTTTTACCTGAATAAATCCGCGTGGTTTCATAATCGAATAATTTTGTCAATTGTTCTTTTACCTTTTGTCTTGCACGCATCAGATTAACTCTGACTGCTGACTCTCCCATCTCCAATACTTCACCGATTTCATCGATATCATAATCCTCAACATCGCGCAGATGCATAACAAGCCTTTGTTTTTCGGGAAGAGAATTGATCATCTCCAGAATAATTTCTTTCGTATTCCCAACGGTATGTTCGGTCATCGCAACAACCTGATGCTGTTCAACAAAATCCGCCCGGACCTTATCTCTTTTTAAACGATTGAGTGCTTCATTTTTCACACTCTGCATGCAGAAAGCTTCCATATTTTTGTATTGAAGCAACTGATCTTTTAATTGCCACAACCGCATCATCACATTTTGTACCGCATCGAAAGCCTCGTCATCATCAATCAAGATCCGTTTCGCAAAGCGAAATAGCTTATCCTTATGGATGAAAACGGTATTTTTAAATTGCTCTTGATTCATGTTATCGTCAATATTGAGACTTACTCTATTTTAATTTTTAATCGGCTTATGCTCCATCTCAATATCACCCGTGCCTTTTATATAATCAAGACATTTCAGCAGATCGATTTATTACATCTAATATGACTATTTTTTTAAAAATATTTAATTCACTGTGTATTAAACTTCAATAAGTAGCCCAAACAGCCTATTTTTAACCTTATTACAAACAAAATAGGAACATAGACTGTTACTTAAGATGCTGAATGATTAAAAAATTAAACAAAAAAAATTATGAAGTATTACAGAATTACAGGTATTACTGCTGCAGTAGCACTCCTAGTAGGCGCTGTTGGGTGTAACAACTCTTCTACGAAAAGTACAGGTGGAGCTGACTCAAGCAGCAGTATCGACACAAATACTGCACAAAAAATGGACTCAATCACCGTCAGTCCTATTGCAGACTCGAAAGAATTTCCTGGAGCTGATCTGCAGATCGCCTCGATCACTGCAGAAAAGGTAGGAACAGACTCCGCAAAAGTAACTGTAAAATATGCGATCAAGAATTTCAAATTGACTGAGATGACCGATGATGCCCATGCTGCCCATATGGCAAATTCGCATGATGGACAACATATCCATTTTATTTTAGACAATAAACCTTACACGGCTCTTTACAAGCCCGAGAACTCCGTAACAGTACCGTTAAATTCGGAACATTACCTGCTCTCATTTTTATCAAGATCCTATCATGAATCCATAAAAACCACTGAAGCTTCTAAATTGGTAAAATTTAAGATTGATGCAACGGGTAAATTGACGACAGATGCAACACCAAAGGAACCATCACTTTTCTATTCTCGACCTAAAGGTGAGTATAAAGGAGATGAAACAAAAAATCTCCTGTTAGATTTTTACGTAGTCAATACCAAACTTGCTCCAGACGGCAACAAGATAATTGCAGATATCAATGGCCAGACATTTACATTGGACAAATGGGGGCCATATGAGATAAAAGGGCTGCCAATGGGCAACAATAAAGTAAAATTGACTCTAGTGGATAAGGATGGTAATGCTGTTACCGGAGATAATGTTTCGGTAGAACGTGATATCAAACTGTCTGAAAAATAAATTGAGGGCTGTCCTAAACACAAAAGAGTCGCATTAAAATGCGTCTCTTTTGTGTTTAGGACAAACTTTGAGCGACAAAAAGACATTGTCTTTATTCCTTTTTGATTAAGGCAGTTTGTCAAAATCAATTTTCGGTGCATTATTTTTATTCCGGAATTCAAACTTACTTCCTGGCTTAACAACGTCATCAAAGAAACCACCATTTCTAAGGAAGTATCCGTTTTTGGTAATGCCGCCGATTGCATCAATGCGTTGATTTGCACGATAGGTATTATCGACACTGAAAGAAGCCTCCTGTACAGCTTTCCATTGTCCATCATAGACCCATTGATTGCCAAACTCAACCTTTCTACCCAGGTAGCCTTGATTAGGACTAAAGTTCTCTAAGAAACTATGGAATCGTTTCAGGTAGGTGTTTGTCTGCGGACGTTTGAAGCTTGCGATCACATTCCATGCATGCTCTTCGGGTACAAAAAACCAAGCCGTATAATCAGTATTTCCTTTTCCATCGGGCACGCCTTTCAAGAGAAACTTATAGGTTACCCCTGCTTTCCAAAAGTACTTACGGTAACTCTGTCCGCCTGACCCTTCATTTCCAAACTCACCCGAATGCACATCCTTTCCTTTTTTTAGTAGATGGATTTTTTGCTCATCTGGAATACTTTTCGGATCATCTGTGTGGAATGGACTCCAGACGGAAAATAAGATACGTCGCTCGGTTTCTGAATTAACCTGTATACCAAAGTAGCCTTCGCCAAAACCATTCGCCATAAAATAGGAACCAACTTTATCTTCTCCTTGAGGGACGGTTACTTCGTTATAATAGTAACTAACGTTACCCTCCGTAGGAACAGTATAATTGAGATGACAAGAAGGGCCTCTTCTGGACCAATAGTAATACTCAGGATCATTGGAAAACAGAAGACCTCCCGAAGCCGCTTCGCCGCTCACAAGCAATTCGGTTACATTGGCAAAATTGCTTCCCGATTTACTTAAGCCTTTTAAATTAACCTGAACGTAACCGGGCGATTTTACATCAATGGACAGAGGCGCTGTTTCCGACAGCTCAGTACTTTCCACATTCACGATCGCCTTTTTTCCTAAAGCGTCTACTGCTATTTTGGATTTTCCAGCATCGTTTTTTGCCTTCAGTTTCAAAGTCAATTTCCCCGCCTTTTGAGCCCTAAAATAAACCGATACCACTTCCTGATCGCTTGACCATTTTACAAGGCCATTACGACCGGAAATTTCCGCTTCACCAACTTGTCCTGCGGTAATGAAAGCATTCCCGGCAAGTGGTACGGCATAAGTCTTCCCTACTGTTTGCGCTATACTGCTTATCGAAAGACAGGATAAAGCTCCCATAAAGAGATACTGGATAAAGTGTTTTCTTTTCATACTTTATTTTTTTTATCAATTTATATATCAAACCTAGGCTAGTTATACTACCTGCGGTTATTAATGCTTGCCATGAATTCGAGATGCTGCTAAACTCGAATACTTCACGAAACCAAACTCCTTTAGCTATTCTGAAACTCAGTTTATCAGCTATCTTTCTGTTGCACTTTACTATTGAATAAAGATGGTATCGGTTTGTGAAACTGGATTATTTGATGAAGATAAGGCTTAGATTTACAGAAAAAGAAAGGAAATGTATATCAATCGATTGTGTAAAAAAACAGCAATAATTGACCACCATTCCTTTCCATTTAAATGAACTATTATAAAATGAGAT
Organism: Sphingobacterium sp. UBA1897; assembly: GCF_002337775.1. Classification (NCBI taxonomy): domain Bacteria; kingdom Pseudomonadati; phylum Bacteroidota; class Sphingobacteriia; order Sphingobacteriales; family Sphingobacteriaceae; genus Sphingobacterium; species Sphingobacterium sp. UBA1897. The sequence continues at coordinate 314,746 of NZ_DDGR01000001.1, read as the reverse complement.
GTATATTTTAACATTTTAAAAATACGATCTAATCTTTTTGTGTATTTTTAGGATCAGAGTCCCCTTTTATAAAAGCTAAAATAGCAAGCTCCATGGACAAATCTGCTGATAGCACATCAAAACGTATCTTAGGACAAAAACAAATCTCCATATTGATCCATGGACTCGCCTGGCTTATTTTCTTATCCTTTCCAGTATTATTTTTTAACAACGGTCAATTGGAAATTAAGGAAATACTTTTTGCGCCGGCATTTTGGATTTTCACAGGCTGTTTTTTAATCCTATTCTATGTCAATGCTTACCTGCTAATTCCTTATGCGATAAGAAAACGAAAATTTATCAGTTACGGAATCTCCATTATTTTGACAGGCTTGTTATTAGCCTGTTATCTTCAGCCCTTCGATCGCTTGATGCATATTGGACGTCAGCAATTACCTACCCCTGGAGAAAGAGAATTTTCGTCTAGGCATCACCCTGATTTTCCACCGCCGCCATCTGCTAGGCATTCCCCAGACCGAGGTCCGGGGCAGACCTTGGGACAACGGCCACAACCCATCGATATTGCTTCCGTGTATATTTTCCTGTTAACCATTAGCCTTGCCGCACTCTATAGAATCGTAACCTACTGGATGGAAACTCAGCAAAAGATGCAATTGGTCGAACAAGACCGGATGAAGGCCGAACTTTCCTTCTTAAAAGCCCAGGTCCACCCCCACTTTTTGTTCAACACCTTAAATAATATTTATGCATTAGCATTGACCAACGATGATGCCGTCGCGAGTAGTATTCATCGTCTTTCACAATTAATGCGTTATTATATGGATGAACGGCATAGTGATACGATTGACATCAAGATTGAAATACAGGCTATACAAGATTTTATCAATCTCCAAAAGCTACGCACTGGCCCAAATTGTTCTATCAGTGAACACTATGCGGGGCTAGAACACCCTAAAACGATACACGCATTTGTGTTGCTTCCTTTTGTTGAAAATGCGTTCAAATATGGATTAAGCACAATAGAGCCCTCCCAATTAAGTTTTGAAGTCATTCTAACGCCAACATCCTGTGTATTAAATGTAAAGAATAGCATAGCTACACAGTCAACCGAACAACACCGAACAGGAACAGGTCTTAAAAATGTTAAACGTCTATTGGAACATTTTTATGCCAACAAACATCGCCTGACGATCCAGCAGGAGGATCATTCTTTTTTCGTTCAGCTTATCCTTTACATTTCTTCATAAATTGTTTCTATATTAGGCTATACGATTATATATACAAAAGCAGTTTATCTTAATTTAATCGATGTTAACTTGCATAGCTCTTGACGATGAACCCCTGGCTCTTCGTATTATTTCGACGTTCACAGCAAAGCATCCTGCTATACAGCTTGCTGCAACCTTCAGTAACCCCCATGAAGCGAAGCTATATCTCGCCAATAACAGTGTTGATTTGATTTTTTTGGATATTGATATGCTCGAGATCAATGGTATTGATTTTGCAAAGAACTTAAAACCAAGACCTTTATTGATTTTCACCACAGCACATAAGGAGTATGCGATAGATGGATTTGAACTTGATTCAGTAGACTATCTTCTCAAACCATTTGACTTCGTCCGTTTTGAACGGGCCATCGATAAAGCGATGACACGTTCAGCTACACAGAGCCATCGCCCCTTTTTAATCGTGAGTGTAGAATATCAACGAATCAAGATCTATCTTGACGAAATTGAGTGCTTGGAAAGCATGCAAGATTATATCAAAATACACCTTATACACGGAAAAACAATATTGACTCTATCGACAATGAAAGCCATGCTCGAGCGTTTGCCAAAAAATCAGTTTATCCGTATCCACCGCAGCTTTGTTATCGCAGTCAAACACATCATTACATTTTCACAGCGTAAAGTACAATTACCCAACTTCACATTGAAAGTCGGCGATGGTTACTATAATGAGGTTATCCAATGTCTACGTGATTCGTCGATGCAATAAGCCTCTTTATCGTTACTTAACATTATTTTACATCTCCGTCTATTACCTTGCTTCCATAAATAAAAAAGAAGAGATATGGAACGCAAAAATTTTATAAAAACCCTATCATTGCTCGCATTTTCAGGGCCAATGGTCTGGGCAGCTTGCAAGAAAGACGATACCACATCAATTACGGATGAGGGCACTGACGTAAATGTCGATTCAAGCTGCAGTGTAACACCTTCGGAAACCGAAGGGCCTTTTCCGACAAAAACACCTTCAAGTTATGTCCGATCAGATATACGCAAAGGTGATGGTATTGGGGCGAATATGCTCGGTTTAATTACCATTGTTAATACAAACAATAGCTGTGCGGCACTAGAAGGAGCTTTAGTGGATATTTGGCATTGTGATGTGGAAGGTAACTATTCCCAATATGGCGGAACACAGATGCAATCCAGCAACTACCAGTCTGTCAATTGGTACCGCGGTAGACAAGTTACGAATGCCAATGGACTTGTTTCTTTCCAAACCATCTTTCCGGGCTGGTATCAAGGTCGAGCAACACATATTCACGTTCATGTATATGATGCTACAGGTAAATCGCTATTAGTGACGCAAATCGCCTTTCAAGATAGTCTGTGTCTTGAAGTCAATAACACAGGTTCTTCTTATGGTTACAAAAAAGGTGTTTCAGGATATACCTATAATGCCAATGACAACGTATTCAGCGATGGTGTTACCAAAGAAATGTCTACGGTCACAGGATCCTTATCTGAAGGTTTCCAAATGAAAATGACGATTCATGTTAATGCTTAACAGCCTGATCATGCAGGATATTAGAATCTATATCGCGGAACAGCGAGGGGAAACATCAATCGGAACACATTTAGTCAGGAGCACACTCAATTATGGCTCCTTTGCTGCTCCTCACCGGGAGGCTATTGGCCGGTTGCAACAAGTCAATAGCTGGCAAGTCGCGCTTCAAGAGACTTTGGAACTCCCGACCAATCAGGATACAGTCTCATTTTTGATTCCTTTGGTTGGGGATCTACTCGTGACGATGGATGGCCAAACCTATACCGTTCCTGTCGGAACAATCTTAGTACACAATTTTGAAAATAATACGGCAATTCACATAAAGGCATCATCCGAAGTTGGGGAGCCTGCGATCTTTCAAGAATTTGTGCTTAATTCGGCAATAAACACTCCTACACTACCTCATATTGCGAATCTTCCACTTTCATCTTCGTTTGAGAAAAACAAGATGTATCCTGTAGGCACCGACTTAGCTACTGATTTTCAGTTCTACTTCGGTGCATTTGCCGGAAAACATGATTTTGAATTACAGATTGGCCAAGACCAAAAAAGCGCATTTGCATTTGCATTAGATGGTAATTTTGAAGTTGAAGAACGTATTCTTTATCCATCTGATGGTCTTTATCTACCAGATTCAAAAAATTTAGACATCGAATGCTTATCGGCAACTGGCCTTTTGGTGGTTTTGTGTTTCTAACGGAATAGATTTAAAAAACGATGATTTCCAAAATAACGACCACGATAAACATAAAAAAGTGAAGGGTCTACCCTTCACTTTTCCACACGATGTTAATAAAATGTTGAAAACCTCATTTCGCTTTTAAGGTGATCCCTCAAGTTACTCACAACTTGTTGATATTGCTGTTTAATATTTTAAAAATGGCTAAAAACCAACGCTTTTCAAGTTTAATCCTGTACGCTCGTCTAAACCGAACATTAAGTTCATATTTTGTACAGCTTGACCAGATGCTCCTTTCAGCAAATTATCGGTCGCATTTAAAATAAGGAGCTTATTTCCGTGCTTTTCGAGGTGGATAATACTTTTATTTGTATTAACGACCTGTTTGAGGTCAATATTTTTAGGACTGACATGTGTAAAAGGGTGAGCGGCATAATAGCTGTCATACAATGCGTAGGCCTGCTCTTCAGACAAATCGGTGTCTACATAAATTGCCGAAAAAATTCCGCGGGCAAAATCGCCACGTTGAGGAACAAAATTAATTTTTGCAGCAGCACGTTCCAACAATGATCCGTCTGACACCGGCAAAAATCCCGCTTGTAGCTGATCCAAGGACTCTGAAATTTCCTGCAAATGCTGGTGTTCAAAAGATTTGTAAGCAGAAAGGTTATTGTTACGCCAGGAGAAATGCGTTGTTGCACCTGGTTTTTGTCCTGCCCCTGTTGATCCAGTCGTTGCATTAACATGGATTTGATCAGGTAATAAGCCTTTACTCGCTAATGGCAATAAAGCCAATTGGATATTTGTTGCAAAGCATCCTGGATTAGCAATATACTGAGCCGTTTTGATTGCCTCTTTGTTTAGTTCCGGAAGCCCATACACGAATTGTTGACCTTGGAAAGCTGTATTCGCACGAAGACGATAATCTTGTGAGAGATCAATAATCTTCACGGATGCATCGATTGGATTTGCATCTAAAAATTTGCGTGCATCACCATGACCAACACATAAGAACAATACATCAATAGCTGAGTGAAAGTCCGAAGAGAAGGTCAATTCAGTATCACCAAATAGATCATTGTGAACTTCATATAACTTATTTCCTGCATTGGAAGCGCTATTAGCAAATACGATTTCCACCTCAGGATGATAAATCAATACACGTAATAATTCACCACCAGTATATCCTGCCGAACCAATTATTCCTACTCTTATCATTTTTTTGAATTTAGAATTTAGGTATGCGTTATCACCTATCATGCCATGTACTTTTTCTTATCAAGTTTACTTTAAGAAAAAATACATGGCATAAAACACGGCTTATTTTTTATTCACTTTGTGCCAAATGATGGTTTGATTTCCAAAAATTTTGGAGAAACCTTTCACATCGTCACCTGTATAGCCCTTATTCATTTCACCATAGCTGCCGAATTTATTGGACATCAAATCGTGTTCAGACTCGACACCAATGACGACAAAACGGTATGGGTGAAGTTCAACAATCACTCGGCCAGTCACTGTTTCTTGTGAGGATTGCAAGAATGCTTCGATATCACGCATAACGGGATCGTGCATTTGGCCTTCGTGCATATAATTTCCGTAGAAAGCAGCGATTTGATCTTTCCAGGACAATTGCCATTTAGTTAAGGTATGTTTTTCTAAGGCATGATGTGCCTTGATTAAAATGACAGAAGCAGCGGCTTCAAAACCCACACGGCCTTTGATACCAATGATTGTATCACCAACGTGGATATCACGGCCAATACCGTATGGTTGAGCTATTGTCTGTAATTCTTGAATCACTCTAACGGAAGCCATTTTCTCACCATTTAATGCAATAGGCTCTCCTTTTTCAAAATCGATTGTAATTTGTTGCGGCTCTGAAGAAGTCACTGGAGTTGGCCATGCCGACTCTGGTAAGTATTGGTTGGATGTCAATGTTTCTGCTCCACCAACAGAAGTACCCCAAAGACCTTTATTGATGGAGTATTTTGCTTTTTCAGCAGAATACTCTACACCATGCTTATTCAAATATTCTATTTCGGCTTCACGCGACAATTGTAGATCACGGATTGGGGTGATAATTTCCACTCCTGAAATCAGGGTCTGGAAAATCATATCGAAACGTACTTGGTCGTTTCCTGCACCTGTAGATCCATGAGCAACACATTCAGCGCCAATTTTCTTTGCGTAGTTTGCAATTGCGGTTGCTTGGCATACACGCTCAGCAGATACTGACAATGGATAAGTCGCATTTTTTAACACATTGCCAAAAATCAAAAATTTAATAGTTTCGCGGTAATAGTCTGCCGTTTCGTCTATAGCTGTATGTGATTTCACACCTAAAGCATAAGCACGTTCTTCAATATTTTTTAATTCTTCATCCGAAAAACCACCTGTATTTACAACTACGGAATGAACTTCTAAACCTAAATCTTGTGTAAGATAAATACAACAGAATGAAGTATCTAATCCGCCACTAAATGCTAAAACTACTTTTTTCATTAGAATGTTATTTTATGAGTGTTTGTTTTCAACGGCTGATTTAAGCTCGTTTCACTCGGTTTTTTATTATTATGTTGAGAGAACCTTGAACTGATCTTGTTATTACGAACATCTTCAGTTACCTGTTACATCTATTTTCAATATAATCGCTCAGCCTTAGCTTAATATCCTTTTGCGACTTTGTTATGCTTCGGAAAATTGACAGCAATAAATTTATTGGCCGATTTCCAAAACTTCGCCTGTATACGCTTTAGCAGAGACTGTTTTTGTGTAATTCTTTCCAAACGTTCTTTCGCTTCATGCTTGCGCTGGATCTTCTCCCGCAATTCACGTTCTTTCTCTTCGGGATCCCAAAGCATGGCGGTACACATACAGTTTTTACGGTCTTTACTCATCAGGATCTCATAATTCACGCAGCTTTGACAGCCTTTCCAGAATTCATCATCGGAAGTCAATTCGGAATAGGGAACCGGTTCATAGCCCAGTTCTGAATTGATTTTCATCACGGCGAATCCGGTTGTCAAACCAAAGATCTTCGCTTTAGGGTATTTCTCACGTGAAAGCTCAAAGACTCTTTTTTTGATTGCTTTTGCCAAACCGACTTTTCTGAATTCGGGATTGACAATCAAACCTGAGTTAGCGACATAATCCCCATGCCCCCAAGTTTCTATATAACAAAAACCTGCCCATCGGCCATCTCTATGTAAAGCAATCACTGCTTTACCTTCATTCATCTTGTTGGCAACGTATTCTGGTTTACGACGCGCAATACCAGTACCACGAGCCTTTGCAGACTCGAACATTTCGTCGCAAATAACCTCTGCATAATGTGCATGCTCAGGTTTAGCCGGGATAATTAAAAAATCTGATATAGTCATTGACTTACGACCCTAATAATAAAACAACAACTACTGTCGTGTTTTGTTACTAAATAAATTAAAATAATGGATTCAAAACCATCGGACAATCATGGTCTTGCTTGGAAAGATTCACTACCTCAAATCAAGCCCGAGGTAGTATAGGTCGTCGGAGGCGTAAAACAGGTATTTCTACAAAAATGAAAGCACAAAAGACCTTCTTCATAAACTTCTCAAAAGTTTGAATATAAGAATAATCGTTCTTTTTGTTCTGTTTCATTTTTTTATGCTCTGTCAATTGTTTCTGACGATGCAAATGTATAAAAATATTTTTTTCTTTTCCACAATATTCTCATTGATTTTTTGCAAAAATTAAAAATTTACAATCCACCGTCAAAACCTTCCTGTAAGCTTCATTTTCAAGCAATTAATCCACAACAAGTCGGTAATAGAACGATCACATTAGCGATATTAATTTGACAATAAAACGGATAAAGGTTTAAGGCTTTATCAATTGAAATTGTTGTTTTTTCTATCGGTTCGTTATTTTTAGTCAAAAACGATACTTTTGTAGGGATCATTTAATGGAGAATAGTATGTCACCGAGTTTAATTTTCTATATTATTTTTGCCGTCCCTTACATTATCTTTATGTATTGGCTCGTCAAACAGGACAAACATAAATATGCCTGGGGAATAGCAATCATTACTATTGTTGCCCTATTAGCGATCTACGTATCGCAGAAAGCCAGTAAAGTGGCCATGGACAATTATCAACAGCATCAGATCGACTCTAGAGAGATCGAGCGGGAAGAGCGTTTACAAAAACAACAGGATAGCATTAATCATGCTCAACAATAAAAAAGCGGCTAATGCCGCTTTTTTATTGTTCGTTTGTATAATTTGGAATAATCCCTTCCAATTTAAAGAGAAAAGCATATTCCAATGCAATTTCCTTTAAATAGTCAAATCGACCAGATGCACCACCATGACCATAATCCATATCTGTTTTTAACAGTAAAACCGCATCTCCTATTTTAGTAGCTCTCAGTTTTGCTACCCATTTTGCTGGTTCAAAATACTGCACCTGACTATCGTGCAGCCCGGTTGTGACCAATAAATTAGGGTATTCTTTTGCTTCAATGTTTTCATATGGAGAATAGGCCTTCATATAATAATAGGCTTCCTTCTCATTGGGGTTACCCCATTCATCATACTCATTTGTAGTCAACGGTATTGTATCATCCAACATGGTATTCACCACATCTACAAATGGTACCTGAGCTATTATGCCATGATATTGCTCAGGCGCAATATTAGCGATTACACCCATCAGCAAACCTCCGGCACTTCCCCCTTGCGCATAGAGATGTTCGGGCATACAATAATGTTGATCAATCAGGTATTTACCACAATCCACAAAATCATAAAAGGTATTCATCTTGTGCATCATTTTTCCATCTTCATACCATTGGCGCCCCATTTCCTCACCGCCTCTGATATGTGCCAAGGCATAGATAAATCCACGATCCAACAGACTTAGTCGATTGCTCGAAAAAGTGGGATCCATCGACGCACCATAAGATCCGTAGGCATATTGCAATAATGGAGCTGAACCATCAAGTTTGGTTCCCTTTTTATAAACAATAGAGATGGGCACTTGAACACCATCTCTTGCTGTTGCAAAAACACGTTCGGTGATATACGCGGTTTGGTCATACCCTCCCAAAATCTCCTGTTGCTTTAATAATATTTTCTTCTGCTTAGCCATATCATATTCATAGACTGAGCTTGGTGTCACTAAAGAAGTATAGCCATATCGTAACTTATCACTGTTGTATTCAACATTAATACCCGGGTATACCGTATAGGCAACTTCTCCGAAATCCAAATAGTGCTGATGCTGACTCTTTAAATTATAAATTGCCAATTGGGTCAATCCATTTTTCCTTTCAGCAATCGCCAGAAAATCCTTAAACTCTTCAATATCGCTGACCAATACATCCGGTCGATGGTCTATGAATGGCTGCCAGTGGCTGCGATCTGTACGATCTAAGGGACATTGCATGATTCGGAAATTAATAGCTCCATCATTGGTAAGTATTAAGAACCGATCTTCCAATGCAACAACCGAATAGAGAACATCCTGTATCCTAGGCTGAAAAATACGAAATTCCGATTGCGGTGAGTCAGCATTTAATAACCAAATTTCTGAGGATAATGTCCCTTCAGAATTGATCATAACATATTTTCCATTTTTGGATTTACCAACTCCGATATAATTTGTGTTATCTTTTTCTTCATACACAAGCACATCTGCTGCCGGATCGCCCCCCAGTGTATGTCGCATAATCTTTTCACTAAGCAAGGTAACAGGATTCTTGGCCGTATAGAACAAGGTTCGATTATCATTTCCCCAAATAGCGGCTCCCTCTGTATTCTTTATCTGGTCGGGATAGATTTCTCCGGTCTCGATATTTTTGATAAATATGGTATATTCTCTCCGAGAGACAGTATCCACACTAAAGGCAAGCAAACGATTATCCGGACTAACAGAAAATCCTTTTGCCGTATAATATGCATGCCCTTCGGCAAGCTGATCTACATCCAACAGCACTTCCTCTTCGCCCTCCAGTGTCCCCTTTTTCCGACAGAATTTAAAATATTGTTTTCCCTCTTCCGTCCGGCTATAATAATAGTAGCCATTTTTGTAATAAGGCACAGACTCGTCCTTTTCCTTAATCCGGGATTTCAATTCATCAAAAAGATTTTCCTGTAAATCTTCGGTATCTTGAAGCATTAAATTGGTATAATTGTTTTCCTCTTCCAGATAGTCAATAACTTCTTGCGATTTTTCTCCTTTTTTAAAGTAATCAATCATCCAGTAATAATCATCTTGCACAGTATCATCATGTATCTTTCTGACATGAGGGTAAATTGCCGCCACTGGGGCCATCACATTAGGCCAAACTATTTTCTTATTTTGTTGCATTCGCTCTTTTATACGCTAATCAATATATACTCTTTCTTATCCTAGCTATCTAGATCATCTAAATAAAACAGGAGACTCTTAGAAATGGTTTGAATTTAAGATATTTCGTCAACAGTTTGCTAAGAGATATGGATTATAAATACTTTTAATAAAAATTAACAGTTCAGAAGAGGCATTAGCATTATCTTTGCTATTCTGCTATAGGCAGGAATATGCGAGCTTACACGCTCATGAAGAAAATTTAAAATAAACAGGAGAGAATAACCAGGTGGAACGCGTGCATTGCAACAAATGAAAGCAGACACTTCATTAAGAATTATTTACATATGAATTTAAAACAATCACTATATCTAATTGCTTTAGGCTCATTGCCCCTTATCTCTTTCGGACAATCCGATACCATTCCAGCAAATTGGTTCAATTTGGATTATAAAACAGATGGGGTCATGGGAATCAGTACCGAAAAAACATATAAAACGTTATTGAAAGGAAGAAAATCTACTCCAATCATTGTTGGGGTATTGGATGGAGGTGTTGATGTTTATCACGAGGATCTCAAAGATGTTGTGTGGATCAATACGAAAGATAGTCTCACGAATGGTATAGATAATGATGGTAATGGCTATATTAATGATAAATACGGCTGGAATTTTATTGGAAACGCCGATGGAAAGGACGTTCAGTTCGATAACCTGGAATTGACAAGACAGCTTAGGGTTCTGGACAAAAAGTTTGCAAACATCACAGCGGCAACAGAACTCAATGAAGCTGGTCGAAAATCTTTCGCTAGTTATCAAAAGATGCTTGCCAAATATAAAAACAAGCTAGAAGAAGCTAAGATGGGCCAATTTTCCTACGATGCGCTCAAACGTAACATAGACGCTGTGGTACGTGAAATAGGTAAAAAGCCCGAAGATATCACACAGGAGGATATAGACAATTTCAAAGCAACCACAAACACGCAACGTATCGCACTTGGCTATGCAAAGGATGAAATCAACAACGGCGGCTTCGCCAAATTTTTTGATGATATCACCGAAGGTGCAAAATATTTCAACAATCAAGTTGATTATCATTTAAACAAAGCATACGATTCTCGACCTATTGTTGGAGATAATTATGAAGATGCTTCAGAGCGATACTACGGAAATGCAGATGTAAAAGGACCGGACGCATTACATGGTAGCCATGTCGCTGGAATCATTGGTGCAAAACGTAATAATAATGTTGGTATCAACGGCGTAGCGGACAATGTTAAAATACTCACAGTTAGACTTGTCCCCGATGGTGATGAACGTGATAAAGACGTCGCAAATGCCATTCGCTATGCAGCAGACAATGGCGCTAAAGTACTTAACATGAGCTTTGGGAAAAGTTATGCCTATAATAAACAGGCCGTAGACGATGCCATCAAATATGCTGAATCCAAAGATGTCCTGATGGTACATGCCGCAGGGAATGACAGTGAAGATAACGATATAGAGCCTAATTTTCCGATGAAGTATTATACGGATGTAAAAGGTGATACAACCGGGGTTGCTAATGCTTGGATCACAGTGGGTGCAACCGGCCTTCATTTGGACAATGAACTATTAGCCGATTTTTCCAATTATGGTAAAAAAACTGTCGATGTTTTCGCGCCTGGCGTCCACATCAACTCAACGGTACCAGATTCCAAGTATAAAGAAGAACAGGGCACAAGTATGGCTGCTCCCGTTGTCGCTGGTCTGGCCGCCATGATTCGTTCTTATTACCCTAATTTGAGCGCTGTGGAAACGAAACAAATTATTATGGAATCGGTAGAAAAGCCGAATCAACTGGTACAGGTAAAAGTTGGTGAAGATGCCAGCAAAACGGTTCGATTAGCAGACATTTCGGTCACTGGAGGAATCGTTAATGCATATAACGCTATTATAAAAGCAGAGGAATATACTAACAGAAAGAAAAAATAAATATTTTCTCGTTTTTTATACCAAAACTATCTTTTGTCCGTTTAATTAATTAACTTACAGAGACAAAACAACAGATGCTTATGGTAGAAAACTTTACCCAATCAGAAAACGAAGTTCAAAATTTGCTAACCCAAAACGAAAAGGTAATGACAGACGAGGACATAGAAAATGAATTGAAACTTCAATTACCAAAAATGTTGCTTCATCCAAGCAAAAGATGTGTTGAGAATATCCTTGCATATTCTAAACAACTAGAAAAAAGAAAGGCCTAATCTAGAGATTAGGCCTTTCTTTTTCACCTTACGACATCCATGATCAGCTATAGTGTAAAACAGCTGTGACTCGCCTTACCTTCCACAAACTAAAATCAGATTATTCTCCTTTTACTAGGTTTCAAAATTTCTTTTTTGATGGAAATTTTGGCTAGTTTTGAACCGATGTTAAAACAAGAACGATACAAGGCTTTCGTAGATTATTTCTCCAAAAATAGTCCTGACGCACAGACAGAACTCAACTATAGTAATCCCTTTGAATTACTGGTTGCCGTTATTTTATCTGCACAGTGTACAGATAAAAGGATCAACCAAGTCACGCCCAAGTTGTTTGCACGCTACCCAGATGCACACAGCTTGGCAGCTTCCAGCGTAGACGAGGTGTTTAGCTATATACGATCTGTAAGCTATCCGAATAACAAGGCCAAACACCTTGTGGGGATGGCTCAGCTACTGATTGAAAAGTTCGACAATATTGTACCCGAAAAAATTGAGGATCTTGTGAAACTTCCAGGTGTAGGTCGAAAAACTGCTAATGTCATTTCCTCTGTTGTTTATCATAATCCCGCTATGGCCGTAGATACCCATGTTTTTCGTGTTGCAAACCGTCTTGGGCTAACTTATCGTGCAACAACACCATTAGCTGTGGAAAAACAATTGGTAAAAAATCTACCTAAAGATACGATTGCCATTGCCCATCATTGGCTTATCTTACACGGGCGTTATATATGCCTGGCCCGAAAGCCACTGTGTGAGAAATGCCCTATCACTTATATGTGCAAATACTTTGAAAAAAATCACCATATAAAAAGTGTCTCAGCTATACCAGAGACAAAAAACTAATTTTTTTAGTGAAAATATTTGGTTTATGATTTTTAATTTTTAATTTTGAGAAATATATACTAAAAATATGAGCAACACAGATAAACTAAAAGCTTTACAGCTGACGTTAGATAAATTGGAAAAGAACTTTGGAAAAGGTTCAATTATGAAATTAGGTGATACTGCTGTTGAGCCGATCGAAGCTATTTCTACAGGATCTCTAGGCTTGGATATCGCCTTAGGAATTGGCGGTGTACCAAAAGGCCGTATCATTGAAATATATGGACCTGAATCTTCAGGTAAAACTACCTTAGCAACTCACATTGTTGCCGAAGCACAAAAAAAAGGCGGTATTGCAGCAATCATTGATGCTGAGCATGCTTTTGATAAATATTACGCTCAAAAATTAGGCGTAGATGTAGAAAATTTATTGATTTCTCAACCAGATAATGGTGAGCAAGGTTTAGAAATTGCTGATAACCTAATCCGTTCTGGTGCAATCGACGTTATTGTTATTGACTCCGTTGCCGCTTTGGTGCCAAAAGGTGAGATCGAAGGCGAAATGGGTGATTCTAAAATGGGGCTTCAAGCTCGTTTGATGTCACAAGCTTTACGTAAGTTGACAGGTACAATTTCAAAAACAAACTGTTGTTGTATTTTCATCAACCAATTGCGTGAAAAAATTGGTGTGATGTTTGGCAACCCAGAAACAACAACTGGTGGTAATGCATTAAAATTCTACGCTTCTGTACGTTTAGATATCCGTCGCACATCACAAATCAAAGATTCTGATGAAGTATCGGGTAACCGCGTAAAAGTGAAGATTGTAAAAAATAAAGTTGCACCTCCGTTCCGCATAGCGGAATTTGATATCATCTTTGGTGAAGGTATCTCTAAAGTAGGTGAAATCATTGATCTAGGTGTTGAATATGGTATTATTAAAAAAGCAGGCTCTTGGTTTAGCTATGGTGAGACCAAATTAGGACAAGGTCGAGATGCTGTTAAAGCCTTATTATTCGACAATCCAGATTTAATGGACGAACTTGAAGCTAAAATCCGTGCTGAAGTGACAGGAGAAGATCCAATGCTTAACATCGAGGAAAACGAAGACTAGTTGCTGTAAAAATTAGTATAATGTAGGTAGCCATCCTGTTTAGGATGGCTATTTTTTTTACGAAAATTCAAGTGCTTAGATGATTATTTTGTTACATGTCCAAAGTTTTCAATTTGTACTAATAGATTTTATTAATTTTAGCAGGTCGAGCTAAAAACGCCTGACATCCAAATGCTAAACTTAATATAAACAATGAATCGTAAACTAATTCTATTTCTTTTAATACTGCTAGGCTCAGTATTTCATCTACATGCACAAACGATACGCATACTCTCCTTTAATATCCACCACGGAAACCCACCCACCGAAAAAGAATCAGTTATCAACCTTGACACAATTGCCAAAATTATTAAAAATTCAAAAGCTGACCTCGTAGGTCTTCAGGAAATCGATGTCAATCTCGGTAGATCATATTTTGAAAATCAAGCCAAAAAATTAGCCGAATTAACAGGCATGCACTATATATTTTCCAAAGGGATAGACCTGGATAAAGGTGAATATGGTACCGCCATCTTATCAAAAAATCCAATTGAACGTGTAGAGAAACACTTTCTACCTTCCCCTGTGGAAAGCGAAACACGTAGTTTATCTGTAATCGAAGTCACGATACACAAAAGGAAACTCTTATTTGCAAATACACACCTTGACCTGAAAGACAAAAACAAAATCGAACAGGCAAAATTCATCACCCAGCGTTTCAAAAACGAAAAGCTACCCACCATCCTTGTCGGTGATTTGAACTCCGAACCCAATGATCCAGCAATTACTGAACTTAGCAAAATATTCACAAAAAGCAGCATTGCTAACGGATTTACGTTTCCTCAAGATAAACCCACTACTGAAATCGACTATATCATGATCAATAAAACATCTGCCGCAAAGTTCTCCAACCACCGTATTCTGGATGAACAATATGCGAGTGATCATCGGCCATTATATGTCGAGATAAACATTAAATAACTACTTGTGACCTTAAAATATGAATTTTAACAGAAGAAGATTTTTGGAAGCCCTAGCACTGGCTGGGATTACACTGCCCAATATCAGCATCGCTCAAGAAAACAGTTCAAACGAAATTGAAAACGAGTTTAGCTTTGTCGTACCTGCCTATCTACAAAATCAAACCGAAACAGGAATCAGTATTTTTACGATTTTGAGCAAAGATGCCTTTGCTTGGCTCGAGATACTGGACAATGGAGGGAATGTCCAAAAAAAGATCTACCAATCCGAAGATGGGATGATCAATGCCAATACTGATTTCTTTCATTTTACAATTGAAGACGCACCGCGTTCATTTCGTTATCGCATCAAAGCGAAGGAAATGCAAAAATTCGATCCTTATAAAATCGTATACGGCCAAGAAATAGAAACCCCTATTTTCGAGGCCAAATTAGCCAAGAACAATCAAGAACAGATTCGCTGTCTGGTCTATAACGATGTACATGAGGAAAAAAGCAGCTATCGTGACCTTATTCCGCATCAGGATATTTCACCCTACGATTTTTTTGTACTGAATGGTGATTCCTTCCATTATGTCACCAATCAGCAAGATATTACAGAGAAACTAATAAAGCCAATTGAATTTTTTGCGACAAGCAAACCATTCATTATGAATCGGGGAAACCATGAGACAAGGGGATCCTTCGCACGTAATTTCAAACGATATTTTGGTTATCCTGACAACAAGTATTACCAAGCCTTTAAAAGAGGTCCTATTTTTTGGATCATGCTGGACAGTGGCGAAGACAAGCCTGACAATCATGAGGTATACGCCGGAACAGTCGATTATGATAACTACAGAAAAGAACAGGCTAAATGGCTGGAAAAGGTTCTACAATCCAAGGAAAGAAAGAGTGCACAACACACTGTTGTCATTAGCCATATACCGATTTTTCATTCGGATGACTGGCATGGTACCTTGGATAACAGAGCATGTTTCCATCCCTTGTTTCAGAAATATAAAATTGATGCCATGATCTCTGGTCATACACATCAATATGGCTACTACCCCGCAGATAAAGATCACAATTATCCTGTATTTATAGGCGGAGGTCCAAAAGTTGGGAAAAGAACTATCATCGATGTAGCCGGCAACAACAAGTCATTGAACATACGGATGACTAGAGACGATGGCACAGAACTGGGATTATTTAAGAAATAAAAAAGGGCGCTTGATAAGCGCCCTTTTTTCTATTTTGATTGAAGAAAGCTGCGATGCGAACTTTCTTATTCTCCCTTTTCCAAGAAAGGGTATCTATAATCTGTATCTGGATTAAATGTCTCTTTGATTGTACGAGGAGACACCCAACGAAGCAAATTGATCATTGATCCCGCTTTGTCGTTTGTACCCGAGCCTCTAGCACCACCAAACGGTTGTTGACCTACGACAGCACCTGTACACTTATCATTCACGTAGAAGTTACCAGCGGCATGTCTCAATTTATCTGTTGCTAAATTAATCGCATACCGATCTTGCGCAATGATTGATCCAGTCAAGGCATAAATAGATGTTGTATCAACAATATCTAAGGTTTCTTCAAACTTAGCATCCTCGTAAACATATACGGTCAGGACAGGTCCAAACAATTCCTCAACCATTGTCTCGTAATCTGGTTTTGAAGCCTCAATGATTGTTGGATGAATGAAATATCCTTTAGATTTATCGTATGTACCACCAACTACAATTTCTGCGTCATTAGATTCTTTAGCTCTGTCGATATACTTCGCTAATTTATCAAATGACTTCTCATCAATTACAGCATTGAAAAAGTTTGTAAAATCTTCTGTTCCACCGATTGTAAAAGATTTTACGTCAGTAGTCATAGATTCTTTCAATGCAGGCCACAACGATTTAGGAATGTATGCACGTGATGCAGCAGAACATTTTTGACCTTGGTATTCGAAAGCACCACGAACCAAAGCTGTATTTGCAGCTTTCAAATCGGCCGAAGGGTGTACAACGATAAAATCCTTACCACCAGTCTCACCAACAATACGTGGATACGTTTTATAACGGTGGATATTGTTACCGATCGTCTTCCAGATATCCTGGAATACTCCTGTTGAACCAGTAAAGTGGATACCTGCGAAATCTGGGTGTTGGAAAATCACATCACCAGCGTCAGGACCTGAAACATACACCAAGTTGATAACACCATCCGGAAGACCAGCTTCACGGAAAATTTTCATCAATACATTTGCTGAATAGATTTGGGTATTGGATGGTTTCCATACCACAACATTCCCCATCATTGCGACACAGGAAGGTAGATTACCCGCAATCGCTGTAAAATTGAATGGAGTCAATGCAAATACAAAACCTTCAAGAGGACGTTGTTCTACACGGTTCCACACACCTTTACCTGATATAGGAGGTTGTTGTTTATAGATTTCGCTCATGTATTGTACATTGAAACGCAAGAAATCCACAATCTCACATGCCGAATCAATTTCTGCCTGATATGGGTTCTTCGATTGTCCCAACATTGTAGCAGCATTCAACTCATAACGGTATTTACCTGAAATCAATTCAGCAGCTTTTAAGAATATCGCAGCACGATCTTCCCAAGTAAGATTTTCCCAATCCTTTTTCGCCGCTAAAGCTGCATTGATTGCATCTGTTACATGAGATTTATCGCCTTGATTGTATTGACCTAAAATATGTTGGTGGTCATGTGGAGGAGCTAAGTTTACTTTTTTAGAAGTAGTGATTTCTTTACCACCAATATACATTGGGATATCGATTTGTTTCGAACGTGCCTCATCAATTGCTGCTTTCAACAATTTACGTTCTTTCGTTCCGACAGCGTATGTGTACACCGGTTCGTTGGTAGGAACAGGAACTGTAAAAAATCCTTTAGACATATTACAATTATTAATTATTCATCCAAAAAATACTATTTATGAATCATGAAGGGATCAAGTTTGTTCATTCCATTATTTTCATCAGAAACCATGGTTTCAACCTGTTAGCATGACACTAAATAGCGTTAATAGAAGTAAAATTACCTCAAATTTTATGAATACCCAAAGTTACTGTCCTTCTTTGAGCACCTTGGAAAAGATACGTTTAAATTTTTCCAATTTCGGTTTAATCACCAATTGGCAGTATGGTTCTTTTCCATTTAATCTATAATAATCTTGATGATAGTCCTCTGCTGGATAAAATACGGTTGCCGGAACTACTTCGGTTACAATAGGTTTATTGAAAACATGCTCCTTTTCTAACGTCGAAAGATAATATTGCGTCTTATCAAGCTGCTCTTTATTGTGCACAAAAATAGCCGAACGATATTGGGTGCCAACATCATTTCCCTGACGATTGAGCTCCGTTGGATCGTGTGCTACAAAAAAGGCCTCCAATAGTTTATCGTAGCTGATCACTTTTGGATCAAAAATAATATTGGTTGCTTCCGCATGCCCTGTACTCCCGGTACAAACCTGCGCATAACTTGGGTTTGCTACCCATCCACCGGTATATCCCGAAACCACATGTACAACACCCTCTAACTCCTTAAACTGTGCCTCAGTACACCAAAAACATCCTGCAGCAAATGTCGCCGTATCCAAACTCGCCGTATTTTTTTTAGGTAATTTGGTGAAATCAGGTTTCTTTACCCGATGCCCCTGCTGCTGCCCCTGGCAGGAGTTCAATACAAAAAGTGCTGTTAAAAGTATCAGAATATTTCTCATAAATAATTACACTTCTTCTTTCCTTTTATGTTCCCTGAATTATTGGAGTTAAATTCATGCCCTATAAACAAATACCAACTAGGTGTTGTTTATAAAATAGAAAAGCGACAATAATAACTTATTGTCGCTTTTCTATTGTTCTATCAAATGATCAACTATTTAGCTGCAGCATAGTTTTGTGCTACGGCATCCCAATTGATAACATTAAAGATTTCCTCTAAATACGCTGGACGCTTATTTTGGAATTTCAAATAATAAGCATGCTCCCAAACGTCGATACCTAAGATAGGCGTACCTTTTACCTCAGCAACATCCATCAATGGATTGTCTTGGTTTGGTGTAGAAGTTACTACAAGTTTACCATCAGCACCAACAATTAACCAAGCCCATCCTGAGCCAAAACGCGTAGCACCAGCAGCTTGAAGTTGTTTTTTCAACTCATCAAATGAACCAAATGTAGCATTGATTGCTTCAGCTAATTCACCTGTTGGAACTCCACCTGCATTTGGGCCTAAAACCTTCCAAAACAAAGAGTGGTTGTAGTGACCACCACCATTATTACGTACGGCTGCGCTGTATTTACTTACATTTTTAATAATATCCAATAGGGATAAGTTTTCTGCGTCTGTTCCTGCGATAGCTTTATTTAAGTTATCCACATATGCCTGATGGTGTCTGTCATGGTGGATTTCCATTGTAGTTTTGTCAATATGTGGTTCCAATGCGTCGGCTGCGTATGGTAACGCTTCTAATTCAAATGCCATATCTATTTTAATTTAAATGTTTATTACTTCGTTTATACATACAAATATAACACAATATACACGGTTATGTTTTTATGTGTTACAATAAATCCATTATTTCCCTACCGTTTTTGACGAAAAAATGATTTTACCAAATCAGCACATTCTTCCTGCAAAACGCCATGTGTAATGACAGTTTTGGGGTGTAATATTTTATCGTGAAAATGGGAATAGCCACGCTTTTCATCTTTGGCTCCATAGACTATTTTACCAATATGTGTCCAATAGGCCGCTCCGGCACACATAATACAAGGCTCAATGGTAACGTATAATGTGCATTCATCCAGGTATTTGCCCCCAAGGTAATTTGCTGCTGCTGTAAAAGCCTGCATTTCAGCGTGAGCTGTCACATCATTTAATCGCTGCGTCAAATTATGACCTTTCCCTATAACACGTCCTCGATGAACAATAACTGCCCCAATAGGCACCTCTCCCTCTTGGTAAGCGACCTTAGCTTCATTCAATGCCATACGCATGAACGACTCGTCACTATCGATGAGTTGTGTTCCTTCAAAATCTATAAATGTCATGGTACAAACTTAACTAAGTTTAGATCCATTTGGTAATTTTTTGTCGACAGATGTCAAAATAATATCTCCATTTTCGTCCGGAAATCCGGTCACTAGACACTCAGAAAAGAAATTAGCGATCTGCTTTTTGGGAAAGTTCACAACTGCGACAACTTGCTTCCCAATCAACTCCTCTTTGTTGTAGTGTACTGTAATCTGGGCACTACTCTGTAATACACCAATTTCATCGCCGAAATCAAGTTTCAATTGATATGCTGGCTTTTTAGCTCTTGGAAAGTCTTTTGCTTCTAAAATAGTTCCTACCCGTAAATCCACTTTCTCAAAATCGCTCCAACTAATGGCATCACTCATAATCGGTTGCTACTAATATCCTGAATCTCTTTACCTATCGTAAATAAAACATAGGAAGGCTTCCGTCCCAAACGTAAAGACAATCTATTGATCAGTTTATCTTCCTCTCCTGCTTGAAAAGCTAAATCTTCATCACTTAAGTGGTTGTACTTGCGACGGAGTTTTTCTTTGGCTACTTGCCACTGTTCTTCGTTAATTTTCAGCATAACTAAGATTTAGGTATAAAATTTGTATATCTTTACTGAACTGTAAAAGTTTGTTTAAAGATACAATATATACATAAATAAAAGATTATGAAAAAGATTTTACCAGCATTACTTTTGATTTGTGGTAGCGTAGCAACGGCACAGGCGCAGCTTTTGCCAGGGTTTGAGGTGGGTGTAAAAGGAGGCTTGAACTTCTCTAAACTTAAAAGCGATGGAAAATATTTCAATTCTGACACGAAAGCAGGCTACCAAGCAGGTCTTTATGGACGTGTTGGTGTATTGGGATTCCATATTCAGCCGGAGGTTTATTTAACAGGTAAAAACACCACTGTGAAAGGTCAAGGAGAAGACGGGGCTTCAACGACTACCGATGTTAAGTTTACCACAGTTGATATTCCTGTATTATTAGGCAAGCGTTTTGGCTTGGGTCCAATCGGGGCGAGAATCCAAACCGGTCCAATTTTCTCATTTAAAGTAGATGATAATCAGCCCAAGATGATTGACCAATTGAATCCAGGTAACTACAAAAAAAGTGGTACAGCTTGGGCTTTTGGTGTAGGTGCTGATGTTTCAAGCTTACGTGTAGACCTACGTTACGAAATGGGCTTGAACAAGGTCAACAACGAAAGTCAGGCAAATCCCAAAATCAACATGTGGAGTATCGGTTTAGGCTATAGATTATTCAGTATCCTATAGTTCTTTAAACCTTGTTCATATACTGTTTAAAAGTCCGTTTTTATTCAAAACGGACTTTTTATTTCAATAAACTTTAGAACCGTTCTAAATTATTGCTTTTTCTTGTCAAAATGGTATCATATTTAATAGCAAATAGTAGATTTGCCTAATTCAAATTAAATTACAAGGATAATGAGTAAATCAAAGCCAGTTTTCAGTTCTTCGATTGGGAAGAAGCTAATCATGAGCTTAACAGGAATCTTCCTATGTTTATTCCTAGTTGTTCACTTGGTTGGTAACTTGCAATTATTTAAAGATGATGCGGGTCTAGCGTTCAACAAGTACGCCTATTTTATGACTCACTTTGCACCAATCAAAGTTGTTTCTTACTTATTGTATGCTTCGGTAATTGTTCACGTCATCTACGCTATTACATTGTCGATGAAAAACAAGGCCGCTCGTCCTATTGGTTATGCCAAATATGATGGTCAAGCAAACAGCAAGTGGAATTCACGCAACATGGGTATCTTAGGTACTGTCATTTTAGTATTCTTAGCTACGCACATGTCTAATTTTTGGTGGAAGTTTCACAATGATGAAGTGCCGTACATCGAATACCGTACTGATTTGGCAACTGGACAAACCACAGCGAGAGAACTTCAAGCTTCTGAATTCCACGACTACCAAGAAACGGTAGAAAACAATGTTCAAATCTTAAAAGCGAGAGATTTGTACAAGCAAGTTGACTTTGCATTCAAAAATGTTGCATTGGTAGCTTTGTATGTTATTGCGATGGCAGCTTTGGCATTCCACTTAATTCATGGTTTCCAATCTGCATTCCAAACTTTAGGTTTTAACCACAGAAGATATATTGGAATCATCAGAGCAATCGGTGTTTGGGTATTTGGGGTATTAATTCCAATTGGCTTTGCAATAATGCCATTGTTTTTCTTCTTTAAATAATTCAGAATCTTTTAAGATAAAGCTCAGGCTTTATCGATCAATATAAAATTAAGAGATATGTTAGATTCAAAAGTACCAGCGGGCCCATTAGCCCAAAAGTGGTCAAATCATAAATTTAATCTTAAGTTGGTTAACCCTGCTAACAAACGTAAATTTACTGTTATTGTTGTTGGTACAGGTCTTGCTGGTGCATCTGCAGCGGCATCTTTAGCCGAATTAGGATATAATGTAATTACCTTCTGTTACCAAGATTCACCTCGTCGTGCGCACTCTATTGCGGCACAAGGTGGTATTAACGCAGCAAAAAGCTACCAAAACGACGGAGACTCTGTTTTCCGTTTATTCTACGATACAATCAAAGGTGGTGACTACCGCTCACGTGAGGCAAACGTTTACCGTTTGGCAGAAGTATCTGTCAACATCATCGACCAATGTGTTGCGCAAGGTGTTCCTTTTGCACGTGAATATGGTGGTTTATTGGACAACCGTTCTTTCGGTGGTGCTCAGGTAAGCCGTACGTTCTATGCGCGTGGTCAAACGGGACAACAATTGTTGTTAGGTGCGTATTCAGCATTGAACCGTCAAATCAAAAAAGGAAAAGTAAAATCATATACGCGTCATGAGATGTTGGATTTGGTTATGATCGATGGTCATGCTAAAGGTATTGTAACTCGTGACTTGGTTTCAGGTAAAATCGAAACTCATGCTGCACATGCAGTATTGATGTGTACAGGTGGTTACGGTAACGTATTCTTCTTGTCTACAAATGCAATGGGATGTAACGTTACAGCAGCTTGGAGAGCGCACAAACGTGGTGCTTACTTCGCTAATCCTTGTTACACACAAATTCACCCAACGTGTATTCCGGTAACAGGCGATCACCAATCCAAATTGACATTGATGTCAGAGTCTTTACGTAATGACGGCCGTGTATGGGTTCCTAAAACTCAAGAAATGGCAGAAAGATTACGTAAAGGTGAGATCAAAGCCAATGATATCAAAGAAGACGACAGAGACTATTTCTTGGAGCGTAAATACCCTTCATTCGGTAACTTGGTACCACGTGACGTAGCATCACGTAATGCAAAAGAAGCTGTTGATGATGGTCGCGGTGTTGGAAAAACTGGTTTCGCCGTATTCTTGGATTTCAAAGAAGCGATCGGTCGTCTAGGCGAAGACGCTGTACGTGCTAAATATGGTAACTTATTTGACATGTACTACCAAATCACTGACGAAAACCCTTACAAACAACCAATGCGTATCTACCCTGCTGTTCACTATACAATGGGTGGTGTATGGGTTGACTACAACTTGATGACTACAATCCCAGGTTTGTATGCTTTAGGTGAGTGTAACTTCTCTGACCACGGTGCAAACCGTTTAGGTGCATCTGCATTGATGCAAGGTCTTGCTGATGGTTATTTCGTGATCCCTTACACTGTGGGTGATTACTTAGCTAAATTAGGTTCATTCGCACCAGTAGATCACAGCCACCCAGCGTTCGAAGCTACACGTAAGGAAGTTGAAGACAAAATCAACAAATTGTTGTCTTTAAACGGTACAGAAACTGTTGATGATATCCACAAAAAACTAGGTCTCATCATGTGGGAATATTGTGGTATGGCTCGTACAGCTGAAGGATTACAAAAAGCACAAGGTTTGATCCAAGAGTTGAAAAAAGAATTCTGGACAAACGTTAGAGTACTTGGAGAGAACGAAGAATTAAATCTTTCTTTAGAAAAAGCTGGTCGCGTAGCTGACTTCTTAGAGTTAGGAGAGTTAATGGTTGTTGACGCATTGCAACGCGCTGAGTCTTGTGGTGGTCACTTCCGTTTAGAAAGCCAAACTGAAGAAGGTGAAGCAAAACGTAACGATGATGAATTCGCCTATGTATCTGCCTGGGAATATAAAGGAGACAATGTACCTGAGGAATTACACAAGGAAGACTTGGTATTCGAGAACGTTCAGTTAACACAAAGAAGTTATAAATAAGAAGGAAAATTATCATGGCACAACATATGAATTTAACGCTGAAAGTTTGGCGTCAAAAAAATGATAAAGATAAAGGTCAATTTGTAACTTATCAGGCAAACGATATCGCTGATGATATGTCTTTCTTAGAGATGCTTGATATTGTCAATGAAGAATTGACTCGTAAAGGAGAAGATCCTGTATATTTCGATCACGACTGTCGTGAAGGTATCTGTGGGATGTGTTCATTAGTAATCAACGGTCGCCCTCACGGTCCTAAAGAAGGTACCACAACATGTCAATTGCACATGCGTAGCTTCCACGATGGACAGACAATCGTCATCGAACCTTGGAGAGCTGCTGCATTCCCGGTATTGAAAGACCTTGCAACAGACCGTACGGCTTTTGACCGCATTCAACAAGCAGGTGGATATGTTAATATCAATACAGGAGGTGTTCCTGACGCCAACACGATTCCTATCCCCAAACGTATTGCTGATGAAGCTTTCGAATCGGCTACATGTATCGGTTGTGGTGCTTGTGTTGCTGCATGTAAAAATGCTTCTGCAATGTTATTTGTATCTGCAAAAGTCTCTCAATTTGCCTTATTACCTCAAGGTCAAACTGAGCGTTACGAACGTGCGCAGGCAATGGTTGATCAAATGGATGCAGAAGGCTTCGGTAACTGTACCAACACGGGAGCTTGCGAAGCAGAATGTCCTGTTGGTATCAAGTTAACAAACATTGCTCGTCTAAACCGTGAGTATTTGACTGCTAAAATCTTCCGTCAAGAAGAACCACACGTTTAATTAGCATAGTAAATCCTTCATGTTTTCGCTAGCATCAACAGCTACGAAAACCTAATGAAGATTCTTTCTGGCCCATGAAAATGGGTAATTCAGAAAAATAATATAAAAGTCCTTGCCCTAAGAAAGCAAGGACTTTTTTTTATATTTACAATAATGTAAATTGACGCACGTGAATTCTGGTATAAAAATTCGATTACTCCTACTTATCTTGACTTTATGCTTTATAGGAACAGCTATAACCATTAAAGAATCTGTTACCAATAAGGAAATACTAGACATTGATACAAAATCACTCAATGACTACATCGCGCAACAAGAAAAAAAAGTCGATCGTATTTTCAATGATTCACTCCTGCTCAAAACATTTAAAAACTACGATCAGTATCCGATAGCAGTTTATCAGGCTTTTGAAAAATTTAAAACCAACGAGAAGGTTTTTCTATTTCTTTTTAAGGACCATGAACCGAAGATGTGGAGCACACATCTATTCGTGCCTATCACAGATCAGGGATTTCCAGAAAAATCCAATTTTATTCAGGATGATAACCGTTCTTACGTTGTTCGAAAAAAAACAATTGGCAATATCAGTATACTCGCCTATATTATTGTAAAAGGCTATACAAATAACAACAACCCCTATTTAAATAGCTCTTTGCGGAGAAACTTCTTCGACTCCAGAAATATTGACATCGCCTCCTATACAGACACGGTCACCATTAAAAATATCTATAGCAATGAGGGGTCTTATCTGTTCTCCGTTAAGCTAAAAGATGGAGAGCATGAAAATGCCTATACAATTTTGCAATTCTTCTGCTGGCTCCTAGCCTGGATCGCGTTACTGATCTTCTTCAATAGCCTCTGCTTACATATGGCCAAGACAGGAAGGGCCTGGTGGTCTGCGATACTGCTATTGTCGATATTTAGCCTTGTTAAATTTGCCGATCTTAAGTGGAACCTGCTGTCCGAAAATGCGACATTTTCAATTTTCGACTCACGGAATTACGCCTATAATCGCTTCTTCCCTAATATATGGTCCGTGATGTCCACCACCATATTGGTGCTATGGTTGGTTCTATTTATCTATTCAATTCGCAAAGAGCTCAACTTTGACAAAATAAAAAACATCCGGCTCTTTAGAATTCCTATCGCAATCGGATTTATTCTAAGTATATATCTATCGTTCGGTCTATTGTATGACATCGCTGGTACATTGATTACACACTCCAACAACATCTATTTTGATTTCACAAAACTTGTCGATTTACATTTTTTAAGTTGGGTAGATCTAGGCATTGTTGGCATGGGTATTTTGGCTTTAAGTATCTACATTGATCTTGTACTATTTTTTCTTAAAAAATTAGAATTAAAACCGACGCAGCTGCTCAATATTCAACTGGCATGTGTCATTTTTGTCATCCTGATCATTTCCTTTTATATCGAGAAAAATAGCCTGGTCAATTTGCTACTCGCGCTGATCATCCTTATTAAATCATTTGGCGAGAAGTATTTCGATAGACATATATTAACAAATTATATTGCTGTACTGATACTTTGGGCAATCATAAGTGCGATCACGCACGCACGTTTCTATCAGGAACGGAACTTAATCGACATGAAAATCTTGTTGAGTAATCTACAATCAGAAGATGATGTCAATGCTGTCTCATTATTCTCTGATATTGAAAGTAGCTTAGCAAACGATCAAGAATTAAAACACTTATTTAATATCAGCCTTCCCTATACCAATACCGAGGGGATCAACGATTTTATCAAGAAAAAATACTTTAGTGGCTATCTTTCCAAGTACGAGTTCAAAGCATATTATTATGATCAGAATAATATTCCGCTCAATCCAGCCAGTCAGAATAAGATCAATGAATATCGAGAAAAGGTAATCAACAAGTCGATAAAAGTCACGCAGAACTTCTACCGTGCCAGTGCGGAATTAGGTACGCATGAATACTTCTCCATTATTCCTGTCACCATTGACCAAAATAGGATTGTCAATGTCATCATCAATCTTTCCAATAAAGATTTTAGTTATACGGTTCCCTATCCCGAAATCCTCACCGATATGCGGATCAACAATTCGCAATATTATAATAAGGGGGATTATTCGATAGCCCTCTATAAAGGCGGTTCTTTAATAACACAGTTTGGGAAATATACCTACGAGAACAATTTAAGGGGGCTGAAAGGTGTTCCAGGAGAATATATCCAAGTACTGGACCGTGATGCATACCTACATATGGCTTATGTTGCCAATAAATTCTCAACATATGTTATCAGTAAACAAAAACCTTCTTTTTGGGACTATCTAGCGACTACTTCATTTTTGTTCCTGGTATTTTTTATGATTTTCATGTTTTTCCATTTCATAAAATCATTCTATATCTTTCTTAAGAATACCAAGCTAACTTTCCGTAATTTAAAATATCAGTTCTACAAAATAGTAAATAAAATACAGTACTCTACACGTATTCAAACCTCCATTATCTCATCGGTAATACTAGCTATCCTCATATCTGCGGTAATTTCGTATATAAGTATCAACAAGCAACTTTATAATAACAATAAAGCAAGTAAGGAACGTTTTATTATCGAATTGGGCAAACGGATGGAAAATATGTTGAGCTACACAGACGAAACATCCACCGAGACGCAGCTTATCAGCATGCTCAAGACATTATCTGAAACAATTTCCAAAGACTTCAATCTTTATTCCAAATCAGGCAGGTTGCTTTATAGCTCGCAACGTAGAATCTACGATCTGGAACTTTTCTCTACTTTCATTAATCCAGCTGCACTGAAGAATCTTTCTATCTTAAAAAAATCGGAGACGATTGAAGATGAGCGTATAGGCACTTTTCAATTTGAGACCAGTTATGCAACCATTAGGGACAAAAACTATAATACACTCGCTTATATAGGTATACCAAACTTCTCGCTTCAGAAGGAAGAAAATATTAATAAGAATCTTCTTTTAAATACAATAGTGAACATTTATTCGCTGATCATCATAGGCTTTGGTTTTTATGCGACATTTGTGGCCAACAGTGTCACCAATCCATTGAGCATCATCAGTAAGAAGATCTCACAACTACGCCTGGGACAACCCAACGAACCTCTGTTTTGGCAACGAAATGATGAAATAGGTACATTGATCAAAGAATATAATCTCATGATCATAAAACTTGAGGACTATGCCAATAAAATCAAAGATACTGAGCGAGAATCCACTTGGCGCGAGATGGCTCAACAAATAGCCCATGAAATCAAAAATCCGCTGACGCCAATGAAATTAGGTATTCAGCAACTCCGTAGATCGTACAAAGATGAAGACCCTAAATTTCCGGATCGCTTCAATAAATTCTCCACTTCATTTATCGAACAAATCGATGCATTGACGCATATTGCCTCAGAATTTTCGCACTTCGCAAAATTCCCAAATACAGTAATGGAAAACATCAATATTGTAGAAAAGGTAACAAAGTCCATTTCCTTGTACAACAATACACCAAATGTAAATATTCGTCTCATTAACAATGCCGATCACAAAACCCTTATTGTTAAGGCTGATGGTAATGAGTTATTGAGAACCTTCAATAATTTAATAAAAAATGCGATTGAAGGAGGTTATGGGCGAAAAAACATGAAGATCGAGATTTCCATTGAACGCTACTCAGACAAATTTGTCAAGATAGACATCAAAGACAATGGTTATGGAATTCCCAAAGAGATGCAGGATAAAATTTTCCAGATTAATTTCACGACAAAGAGTTCAGGAAACGGCTTAGGGCTAGTTCTTGTCAAAAAAACAATTGAAGCCAGTAATGGGCAAATTTATTTTGAGACTGTAGAAGGCGAAGGTACAACGTTCCATATACTGCTTCCTTTGCAACAGATAGAGTCTTAATATGTGTAGATAGCAATCAACAAAAATAAGACATCGAAGAAAGCTTATATGCGCTCCATCTTCAGTGTCTCTAAATAAGCATTTGTGTAAAGAAATGGGCTTCACACCAACTGATGTAGATAAAAATATAGCGTTCAATTAGGGTATAACTCAAACACTGATAGCATAAAACTAACCAGTTAATGGATAGCCTTATTATTTTGCTTTAAGGATCAGTATAACAAGAACAGTACACTATAAACAAAAAAGCT
>NZ_DDGR01000001.1:212198-285459 GCF_002337775.1 Sphingobacterium sp. UBA1897 | reverse complement strand
AGCTTTTTTGTTTATAGTGTATCTATTTTTAACGCAATACAACAGTAGATCGTCCCATGATTGCATTATCTTCATATAATAAAACCGTATAGGCCCCTTTAGAGAATCCTTCTTCTGCTGCCCAATAGACGATATAGTCTTCACCTTTGTTGGTAAATAAAATATTGTGTTTAAAAGTATATTGTAATTTCTCGCCATGTACATAGAAAATATTATCACCTTGCACGACCAGATTTCCCTGTGGATCGATAATTCTAACATATATATCACGTTCTCCACTTTTAGCCAACGGATTATCAGCAATGGTAAAGTTGATTTTTAACTTATCGATTTTTTTAGCACGTTCTTCTACAAATTCCTTTCCATTCTTTTTGACTTCAAGGCCATTTATACTGATGCTTGAAACCTTTAATGCTGAAGCAGTCGCAACCTTCTCTTTCAGATCCGAATTTGATGTAACTAATGAAGTAATCTGTTTTTCTTTTTCGACAACAGATTCGTTCAAGTTGGAGTTTTGTTTCGATAAAATCTGATTTTCCTGAATCAGCCGTTGCACATTGACACGATAAGTATCCACCTGCTTCTTAAGCTGATTGATCTTGTGCTGTGCTTCATCGATATCTTTTGCTGTAATACTCTTATTTTCAAGTTTTTTACGAAGCTCTGCGATCTCAGCTCTAGAATCATCCTTCTGCACGGACATCTCTGGAGTCAATTGAACATTTTCTACATCAATTTTATCCAATTCAGCTTCAATACGATCGATTTGTACCTGCAAATTTTCTTTTTCTACTGTAAGTGTATAGACCTTTTCACCATTAGTCTTAAACTTGACATAAAAATATATATTCGTTGCAAGTAATGCTGCTATCGCAATGATAAAGAAGTAAATCTTCGAAGAATCTTTCTTCTTCTCTTCTTCTTTCTTACTCGAAACAACTTCTGAATTTATCATAATATACTGTCATATTCATAGGTATAAATCTATAAATTTATACTATTGAATGTTTAAACAAAAATTATTCCAGTTTTATTTTTTATTACCAATTATGAATTATTCAAAATAATTCAAGGTCTCAAATCCGCCTTGTTTTAAGTATTCTTCCTTTCTCATCAGGTGAAGATCGGATTGTACCATATCTGTTACCAACATCTGAAGATCATATTTTGGCGTCCATCCAAGTTTTGTATTTGCTTTAGTCGGATCACCAATTAGTAAATCGACTTCAGTTGGCCTATAATATGCTGGATCAACTTTGACAACAGTCTGACCAAATTTAATCAGCGATTTATCAATATTTAACTGGGCTAGGCGCTCCTCGTCAATATCGATAATTACCCCCTTCTCCTGCTCTCCCTTTCCACTGAACTCAATCTCAATTCCCAATTCTGCAAAAGCCATGCGAACAAAGTCCCTTACAGTTGTTGTCACACCTGTAGCAATCACAAAATCTTCAGCGGTTTCTTGTTGTAGAATCAACCACATTGCTTCTACATAATCTTTAGCATGCCCCCAATCGCGTTGTGCCGACAGATTACCAAGATATAATTTATCCTGAAGTCCTAGCGCAATTTTTGCTACAGCCCTGGTGATTTTACGTGTCACAAAAGTCTCTCCCCTTACAGGGCTCTCGTGATTGAATAAAATTCCATTACAAGCATACATCTTATAGGCTTCACGATAATTGACAGTAATCCAATAACCGTACATTTTTGCTACAGCATAAGGACTTCGCGGATAAAAAGGTGTCGTTTCACTTTGTGGAACCGCTTGCACCAATCCATAAAGCTCGGAAGTAGAAGCCTGATAGATACGGGTTTTCTCAATCATTCCCAATAATCTGACTGCTTCAAGAATCCGCAATGTACCGATACCATCGGCATTTGCAGTATATTCCGGCGTATCAAAACTAACTTTTACATGAGATTGCGCCGCAAGGTTGTAAATCTCGTCAGGCTGTGTTTCCTGTATAATACGGATTAAGTTGGTTGAATCCGTCAAATCACCAAAATGCAATGTGAAATTTCTATTGTCAAGATGGGGATCTTGATAAAGATGATCAATACGATCTGTATTGAATAAAGAACTGCGACGCTTTAAACCGTGTACTTTGTAACCTTTCTTCAATAGGAATTCTGCTAGATAGGCACCATCTTGTCCTGTTATACCTGTTATT
Source organism: Sphingobacterium sp. UBA1897 (assembly GCF_002337775.1). NCBI lineage: Bacteria > Pseudomonadati > Bacteroidota > Sphingobacteriia > Sphingobacteriales > Sphingobacteriaceae > Sphingobacterium > Sphingobacterium sp. UBA1897. The sequence continues at coordinate 283,282 of NZ_DDGR01000001.1, read as the reverse complement.
AAAGCAGTTTTCGTGTTTTGTTCAGCCATGTTTCTCTCTAGATTAAGCAATACCTGACGAAATCGTTAGGTATATATCCCATTTTCATACTTAAAATAAGCTTATCCGCCCACAAGATTATCATGCATAGTTGGCTTTTTCACTGTATCGGTAAATTCCGCAGCCTATGACACGAATAAATCATAATGAATTGGGAGTGTAAAAGTATTAAATTTTAAACAAAAAAAGCCATAGGAATTCCTATAGCTTTCTGTTATTCTTCTTTTATCGTTTACGTTTAGTTCGAACGCGTAAAATTAAACACTAAATAGGCTTCTCCGTTAGCAACAGTCAATGGCATACGCATAACTAATTTATTCCCATCCGAATAAGATAAATCCAAACGGTAACCTGTTGTTACGTTCTTCGCTTTATCGCCTGCATAAATCTTTTTAAATTGAAACTGAGGTTCTCCTAAGCCTTTTCCAGGATTATAGATAGACCAAAAGATCTCACGTGATGCACCCGGAGCACATAAAGTTCCTTGCGCATTAAAAGTAATAGATCCTTTACCATTTCCAATAAAATTCCATGTACTACCTACGAAACATTCTGCAGGAGCTTCTTCAAATACACTTTTAATCGTGAATGAAGAAGGTAAATTCTCTCTATCGATTGTATTCAACGTCCATGTACCTTTTACAGCGGATTTCCAATCCGAAGCGCTTGGACCAGAAGCTGCACTCGTGTTGGAAGAAGGATTTCCAGTTGATGTACCTTGCTTTTGTGCTCCACAAGAAAATAAGGTCACCGTAGCAAAAATAGTTGCTAATGATAAAACGAATCGATTCATATCTATAAATTTTAATTTCAAATTGTATTTTTGGGGTAAATTAATCCACAAAACATGAAAATTACAGCCAAAAATCATACCATAAGCAAAATAATCGCAAAAACGCTGTTAAGGTTATTTATCATTTTATTGGCCTTTGCTTCTTATCCGCTTTTTTTAGGACAGGAAGCAAAAAGCAAATTGAATCAAATCAGCCTTGCTTTTACGAACAAGATAGCTCTCATCGCTCCTATCTTGTTATTTTGCTTCATCATTGGATTAATGATCGCTGTGCTCAAGCACAAATATAACAGAATTGACCTAAATTGGCTATTTTCTCTTGCTACTATCTTTGGTATTTTATATTTGATATTATTGTATTCAAGAATTTACCCAACGATTGCTTAAGTGTAATTGCACAATTCGCCAAAGTTTCTAACTTTGGATTCTCCAAAAAGCTAATTACAGCCGAACAAGATTGGATGTATAATTTATATGGATAAAAAAAAAGGGCTAAAAATAGCCAAAAATATAGCAAAGATTGTCGTTACTGTGGGCGCCTTATACTGGGTATTCAGCAAGGTATCTCTAAAGGATCTGAAAGAAGCGGTAATCAACTCCAATCCGCTCTATCTATTCTTTGCTCTAGTTGCTTATAGTATCTCTATTTTTATTTCCTCTTCGCGCTTATTGACCTTTTTAAAGGCAATCGGTCTGGATGTTACGGAAAAATATAATTTAAAACTATACCAACTTGGCTTATTTTACAACCTCATTTTACCAGGTGGCGTTGGGGGAGATGGTTATAAGATATTCTTCCTCAGGAAACGATTCAATATTAAAGGACGAAAATTATTTACAGCCTTATTTTTAGATAGATTAAGCGGACTATGGGCACTATGCCTAATCATTGCAGCGCTGGTTACCTATATGCCACAGCTAGGGATTCCAAACTATCTGACCATCATATTATTTATTATAGGGAGCGTTCTCTATTACTTTATCGTAACCAAGTTTTTTAAGGAATACAAGGCAACATTTCTAAGAGCACATTTAAAGGCTATTGGTGTACAATCAATGCAGGTTCTCGCAGCAATTCTCATTCTTTATGCCTTAGGTTTTAGCGGTAAGTTCTCTCCGTACCTATTTTTATTCCTTGCATCTTCTTTGGTTTCAATCATTCCGTTTTCTGTTGGGGGATTGGGCATGCGTGAACTTGTGATTATGTGGGGAGCTGGCATATTCCAGGTAGACTCTCACAATGCGGTTTTGATCACCTTATTATTTTATATTATTTCCGCTCTCGTTGCTCTTTCGGGAATTTATTTTATCTTTCATCCGCAGGCAATTGGAGAGGACAAATTACCTTCAGCAGAAGAAGTTGAACAAAGTCAAAAACTAGAAGAATAAACATGGCAAATATTATTATTACAGGCGCAAGCAGTGGTGTTGGATTTGAAGCCGTACTGGATTTGACCTCTAAAAAGGACAATAAAGTAATTGCATTGGCTAGATCAGCGGACAAACTGAGAAAACTTCATGAAATTGCCGGTCAGCTAAATTATGATGGTGGCACTTTATATCCGGCCCAATTTGATATTGTCTACGATGACTATGCTACTCTTGTTCCCTTCATCCAATCAAAATTTGATAAGGTTGATATCTTGATTAACAATGCTGGAGCACTCATCAATAAGCCATTTATGGAAACTGATGGAAAGGATTTTGCTGAAATGCTACAAACCAATGTGATGGGACACGTCAATATGATCCAACACGTTGTTCCCATGATGCAATCAGGCTCACATATTGTCAATATTAGCAGTATGGGCGGATTTCAGGGATCCATGAAGTTTCCCGGACTTTCGGCATATTCAACCAGCAAAGCTGCATTAGCAGTGCTTACAGAATGCTTAGCAGAGGAATTTAAGGAAAAGGGAATTAAAGTGAACTGTCTAGCCTTAGGATCTGCACAGACTGAAATGTTCGAAGCTGCTTTTCCAGGCGTTGAAGCGGGTACTTTAGCCTTTGAAATGGGACGCTATATTGCAGATTTCGCTCAAAATGGGCATCACTATTTCAATGGGAAAATACTTCCTGTCGCCAATACAACACCCTAACTGGAATAGCGCACTTCAAAGAGATATCCCTTGTTCTAATACAGTCAGGTTGATCTAATATAGTCAGGACCATTTAATGTACGATTAAATGGTCCCGATTTCTTTAAGCTTATTTGATCCGGAAAAAATATTAAGATTCGCGGCATTCAGTTGATTAAATCAATTTGTCTTCAGTTTAAGCCATTTCGTAAGGTCATCCATCAATTGTTCATTAAAGCTCTCTGAGTTTTCAAAATATTCTTCAATTTTTCCTGTTTGCGCATTTTGAAAAAGGTGATTCAAATTAGGATAATCCTTAATGATGACGTCGGTGGTGTTTAAATGCAGGTGTTGCAGACAATAGATGTTTTCATTCGCCGGGACTTGAACATCCTTTCCGCCGAAGGAAGCGAAAATCGGTACTTTCACCTGCTTCAGATAATAAGCTGGATCGATGCGAAGAAACGTTCTAAACCAGGGGCTCATCATTGGACTAAGTTTAATCTTCATATCAGGAGACAGTGGATTCCCGTTATTTTGCTGAATAAGTTCTTTTTCCAACGATTCGGCCAACGCCTTTGGTGGCTCGTCTTCCAATAGAATAGTATACAATTTTCGATTATTTGCTTTATTGGTCTGCAATGCAGCTTCAGATAATCCGCCCGCTTTTCCTAAAGCATAGCTTTGTAAAATCAGCAAAGAATCTCCTTTGATCACAGGTCCAGACAGGAGTGCAATATAGTTTACTTTACTATTCTCGGATGCCACGATTTCGGCAATTAGCGCTCCCTCACTATGGCCAATCATCCCGATTTTATCCACATCAACTACAGCTTTTTTGCTTAGAAAATCAACTGCAGCGTTAGCATCAGAAGCAAAGTCAATCGTTGTCGCTAAATTAACTTCTCCTTTGGAGCCACCTACTCCCCTGTCATCGTAACGTAATACGGCAAAACCGTTTTTCGTAAGATGATCAGCAAGCACCTTAAATGGCCTGTGACCAAACACCTCAGAATCTCTATTTTGTTGACCACTACCATTGACTAATACCACCGCAGGAAATGGCCCTCCATTTTTAGGATAAGTCAGAGAGCCCGTCAGAAATGCATTGCCTGCACTATTTCTAAACGAAACTTCCTCTTCCATATAGCTATAAGGGGGGAAAACATCCTGCTTACGAGAAAGCCCACTCTGTTCGTTCTCGCTTCGTACCAAAATCATAGCAGATTCAAAAGGACCTTGTTTCATCACTCCTTTCATAACATCTTTATCCCGGTCTAAAAAGCCAGCATACAGAAGACCTATATTCCTAACGTCCATCCAAATGGAATCGTGCTCTATACGTATTTGAGTGATTGCAAATTTCTGCGCTGTTTGCATCGGACGCTCAAAGGTTCCATTCCACTTCCCTGTGCTATCTTTTTGAATGTTGAACACCAGCAGCAGCTTCTGCCCCGAAACCTCAACCTCGCCCTTCCATGAGCCATCAAATGTCTGCGCGTGGGTACATGAAAAATGAAAACAAATGATAAATAGATATAAAAATTTTCTCATTGTCGTTTTTTACTAGAAATTAAACTGTATGCATAAATCCAATATAAAATATAATGCCACAAATACTATACTGATTTCAATCTTCTTATTATTAACGGCTACATTCATACCCTTAACCAATAAATAGAATTGGTAGAATAGCAATAACAAACTGATTATTCCAAACATACCAAATAAAAATAGCTCAGTTTTATCAACTCCGGCCAATGTATGATCGCCGTTTTGCACTGCTTTTAATACTTGATCCGTGAATTTATCCTGGTTTAACAACTTCCCTAAAAATAAGGCAAGATAGAGCGGAAATGGTATAATCAAAACGACATTCATGACATCAATGATTCTGGTCTTTCTGTTTAATAACAACCCTGCACCGTAAAGAAATGTAAAAGGAGCCAAAACCATACAGGCATGAACGCCCAAGACAGCCCATATGGAAACCCCTATATCTGGTTGATAGAAATGCATAAATCCATTAAACTGCTGGCCCGATAAATAAATAATATAGCTTGATAACAAAAATCCGATAACACCAGCAAAGAATAGTTTCCACTCCGGCAATTCCGCAAATGGATTCTGAAAAATCTGTTTAACTTTCATTTTTTAAGAATTGAGATAAGCGCAGCTGTTCGATTTCTACTGGATTTTGGGTTCCAATAAGTAATATCTTACCAGTTTCCAAGGTAAGTTGTAAGCCCATATTACCACGAGCTGAAAAAGCCAGCCCTTTCTGCCCTCTCCGAAAACCCCATCCACCAAACTCACCAATCGGGTTATATTTTCGTACTTCAACAGCACGAATATCTGTCCAACGTGCTCTTTTACGATAGAAATTAAATGGAAAAAAATAGACTTCAATTCCATCTTCACGAATAGTAGTTCTTAATCGTAGAACGCCAAACAATCCCCATAATACCAAATTGATCCAAAACCCCGGTAATTGAAATAATGGAGCAAAATTCAACCGCAAGAGCTCATGCCAGTGCACAGAAAAACTGGCCACGCTGACAGATAAAAGGATCAGACAGAGCCACCAGCTAAAAAAAGATTGGCTTTCGGTATAAAGCGTATTATTTTTCATCTTGATATAATTCTTTGTTTATCAATCATTCGATTGCCCAGACTGCTAAATACTTCTATTTCTGCCATTATTGTTTGTATGATCAAGCGATTTCAATTTGCGAATCAGATCATCGAGAATATTACGGACCGTCGGATAGGATTTGCCCATCTGATTTGCCATTTCTTTTAAACTCCCTGAGTGCATCAAAAAATTCAAAACAAATTCTTGCTCCTCTACAGTAAGCTGCATCAACACAGGTAAAGAAAACTTACCTACAACTTCGGTTTCACAGGAGTCACACACCAATTTAGCGACTTTTAACTTCGCTTCACAACAAGGGCAATCAACCGGTATTTTTTTCATTAAATAATAACATCATTAACATTATTAAAGATAATATTAATAATGTTAAAACAAAAGATTATAAAATCAATATTTTTCAAAAATCATTGCTTAATGATATATTTGTATCATTAAATAACGTTTATGAAGAAGTTTTTAGGCTATTTCCTATCTATTATATTTTGGTTTTGTTTTGGTTTATCCCTAATTATTTTCCACCCCATACAGTGGTTATGTTTAAAGCTGGGTGGATACAATGCACATAAAAAGAGTGTAGATATATTAAATGCCTGCCTCGTTGCCTGCTATTACACGCTATTTAATCGGGTGACATTTATCGACAATAAAAATATTCCAACAGGACAACCCATTGTCTTTGTAGCAAATCATCAAAGTACTTTTGATATTCCTCCAATGATCTATTTCTTGCGTAGATTTCATGGGAAATTTATTTCTAAAATAGAACTTGCCAGTGGCATACCTAGCATCTCCTTCAACTTAAAACATGGTGGTGCCGCAAATATAGATCGCAATGACCCCAAACAATCTATTGCTGAAATATTGAAACTTGCCAATAATATGAAAACCAAAAACTGGTCCGCGTTTATTTTTCCAGAGGGAACAAGATCGAAAACCGGAAAAATGAAGGCCTTTCATGTTGGTGGAATTGCCACTTTACTAAAGAAAAATCCGAATGCACTCGTTGTTCCTATTGCCATTAGAGGATCATATGAAATGGTACAATATGGTATGTATCCATTAACCCCATTTCTTCATATGACCTGGGAAGTGCTAGAACCTTTGGATACGGAGGGTAAGAATATTGAGGAGATCGTTAAATTAGCTGAGGAAGCAATAAAATTAAAGGTCGAAAAATAGGAATAAGCTACTTGACCTGCCTTCCTTTCCAGTCGTACTTCCCTACATTGCCCAATATGCCTATATAAGCCAGATAAAGGATATGAGCCAAGCTCAATAAAGGAAGATACCATAAGAGTTCCTTTCTGCTTGCGAACCTTGTCAAAGGTTCAATAAAAATAAATTCGACGACCATCTTTAATAGCAATGCAAAAAGTACAACCCAAGCAACGAATTTTACACCGAAAAGAGCAAGAACCGAAGCTACCAAAATCAATAAATTAAAGAACCAAATGGAAATCCCTAATGCGATGACACCTTTATTTTTATATTTGGTACTTTTTGAAGCCCAGCGTCTGCGCTGACTAATGAATGACTTCAAATCCGGTTTGGCATCCGTATGAACAACAGCATCTTTTGATTTACAAAACGTTATTCGCTCGGGATATTGTTCTGCTACCTTATGTAAAAAAAGTTCATCATCACCGGATGCAAGCTCGTCGATCCCTTTAAATCCGCCCATTTGTTTAAAAATATCCTTTCGATAGGCCAAATTAGCACCATTACAGGTCGTTGGTTTTTTGTTACCAATACCTGCAGCGCCCAGACCTATCAAATACAAAAATTCCAGGGTCTGCAGTCGTTCAAAAAAACTCTTTTCTTCTGAATACACCACTGGAGAAGATTGTAGATAAGCACCTTCTTTCTCAAATGTGCTGATAACCGTTGCTAACCAGTTCGACCCCATGCGGCAATCTGCATCAGTGGTAATAATAATTTCACCTTGACAGCATTCTATCGCCCTTGAAATTGCTAGTTTCTTATACGAATTCAAACGCCCGTTTTCATTCAATTGAATAAGCTTAACACCTTTCTCTTCATATTCTTTCACAATCAAAGACGTATTGTCGTCTGAATGGTCATCGATAATAATGAGCTCCAGGAGCTCATTAGGATAATTCTGCCCGAGTATGGATTCAATGGTGCGTCTAATATTTAACTCCTCATTCCGCGCAGCAATAATCACAGATACGGTCATTGTTGGCCTAATAGAACGGTTAGGTTCTGAAATCAAGGACCAGCCTCTGCGCATCCATAAAACTAGAATTGCATATACGCAGGCAAAAATGATCAATAAATAGTTAAGAATTTGTATCACCGAAAAAATTAATCTTAAAAACAAAAATAGAACCAAATATAGCTGGAAGAATCAAATTAACGAACCAAATACAGGAAACAATAGCCATTACAGCAATCTCTTGTGTGGTAATATAGCTATATAGATTGCTAGCAACAAAACTTCTCACACTGAAATCAAAAATATCCAATGTAGGCAGAGCTGCCTGAACAAAAAACAGGATAAAAATCATCAGAATCATGGATAAAAGTGGTAGCTCAGGCAAAGTTAGCTTCATCAAGATGATATACTGCGAAGTAAAAATAACAAATCGCGCCAAAGAATTTAAAAGAACAATACTGAGCTCACGCATTGAATAGTGCTCCAATACTTCAAAGAAGGGCTTAATTCGCGTCAAAAACTTAATTTTCCCGACCAATAAATCGATCCATTTTACATTGAAATATAAGATGACAAATCCTCCAGCATAGATAATAGCAAGTAGCCATACCCCAAATTGTACTGTTAAAGGAGTAGAAAGAAATTTACAGATAAACCAGGCGATACTTAGTGATCCCGCAACGCTTGTGAGCACCAATTGCGCAAATAATCCAACGCCCATCGCTACGGCTCCTTTTGCTCGATGTTGGGGCTGTAGAAAAAGTACCCGCCCGCCATATTCGCCAATCCTATTGGGTGTAAAAATAGCCCAGGTAAGCCCGCAGAAAACGGATTGGAAAGCCTTCCAAAATGAAATATGCTCCAGTTTAGATGCAAGATACCGCCATTTCACAACTTCAAGCAACCAGTTGACAAGCATTAAAACCACAATTAAAATAAGGGTCCAAACAACCGAATGCTGCTCCAAACCGGCAATTAGGGTTTTGAACTTCTCAATATTGCTTCTATCGGATACCTTCACAACGATATACCAGGTCGCTAGGGCGAAAACCAGTATCTTCAATAAAAGACTGATGTATTTTTTTTGTCTTCCAGTCAACTTTTGATAATTAGAGAGCAATGTTACTAAATTTTAGCCAAATGATTAAGTTTTGTCGAACGCAATCCGCGAATAAAACGCAAAATTTGTATTATTGTATATGCAGAAGGAAAAGGCGAAAGAAAGAATAATTTTAGGTATAGACCCCGGAACAGTAATACTTGGGTATGGTATCATCAAAGAAGTCGGCAATAACATATCCTTGGTCTCAATGGGGGTCATCAAAATGGGACATTTAGATGACCATGCCCTAAAACTACAACGTATATTCAAAAAAACTTCTGCTCTAATGCAGGAATACAATCCCGACTGCGTAGCTCTTGAATCACCATTTTATGGAAAAAACATACAGGTCATGCTCAAATTAGGGCGAGCGCAAGGTGTTGCCATGGCGGCGGCGCTGGCGCAAGATATCCCAATCTTTGAATATTCTCCAAGAAAGATAAAACAATCCGTTACAGGAAATGGAAATGCTACAAAGGAGCAGGTTTCCGCTATGCTAAAAAATCTATTAAAATTTGAGGAAACACCACAATTTTTAGATGCCACCGACGGATTGGCAATCGCTGTCTGCCACTCCTTTCAGAAAAATGCAGTATCAGGCAGCAGCAAGTCGTACACTGGATGGTCCGCCTTTATCAAAGACAACAAAGATCGGATCAAGTAATTACATTTGTACCTGACGAATCACATTCTTCACATTCAACTCAACAATATCCGTCATCGTCTTACACTTGAGGTAAGAGTTATTTTGATAAAATTCAGCGTAGCCCTCACGTAACTGTTTGATATTCTCCTGCGTAGAAAGGACCTGCGTTTGCGAAGCATCCCTTAGATCAGCGATCCGATGTCTTTCACTCCGGACTCTATGCACAATGGAAGAACGCTCCTCCTGTTGGTATTGCAGCACAGTTTTTTCATTTAGATGCTCCATTGCTAATTTGACGTAGGGAAGATTCTCCTTAAAAAATTGAGGCATATATACTTTCGGATTTCCTTCATAAAACTGCTGGTCAAAATCTATTGCCCGAATTCGAAACTGGAAATCATCAAAATCTGGTGTAATCTGCATCACAAAATTGTAGGCCCTCATATCCCCCAACAAGGTAATAATACATCGTTCATTAAACTTGACAAATTCTTTGGAAATCCGGGTCAGATTATAATCAGGCGAGAACATACGTGTTTTCGAAAAAGTGTCCCCGGGGATTCCAACAATATGTTCTTCAACCAAAGTATCATGGTCTACCATATAATTCACCTGATTTGGCGACAATATTTCTTCTAACTCCAATCCATATATTCGCGACGCATCGGCTTGCTTGATGTAAAAATAATCGTACACATCATTTAAACGGTTTACGATACGAATACGAAATGGTTTAGTATTGCCAAAGCCACAGTACTCTACACGATCAATATACTTATGCTGGACGATTCGCGTATTACCTGATGCTTTCAGTTTAGCATAAATCACCTTCAATCCGTCATACAATTGATCGATAAGATATTGCGGATACAGTGGAGTCTCCCAAAAAGTATCGTTGCCAAATTTATCCATGACAGGTACTGTCTCCGTAAAATTCAGTAGATCTTTATATCCTATCGGCAACTTTTCGTCTCGCTGATACAGCTTAAGGTATTTATGAAGTCCTTCCCCTACTTCAAAAATTGGTTTCTTTTTCGAAATCTTTACATCTTGAACTTCTTCCATCTCTATTCCGTATTTTATTTTTCGTTTACTCAAACATCACACAGTCTGCTACATTTTGCCCCATCATATGCTAAATTCGAACTGATTAGATTTTCAATATGCCAACTGTTTTTCCTACTTCTAAAAAAGGCAATACTAAATTAATTTATCATAATCTTGATATTAAACATGAAAACAATCACTTAACCTATAATAAGATCATCATGAAACAATTATAATCACTTTCAATCAAAAACATATAACATTATCAATATGAATAAGTATTTTTTATTAAATTTACATCTATAAACCGAAAATTCTTAGTAATTTTGAAATAAATTTAATTATTTTAGCTATTGGTCAGATCTTGATGCAACGACCAATTAATGAACACAAAAACCATTGTTAATGGAAAATCAATATGCAAACTATGATTTAGACAATTTGGATATCCAAATCTTGTCTATTCTAATGAACGATGCCTCTATTCCTTATACAGAAATAGCAAAAAAGCTAATTGTATCAGGTGGTACAATTCACGTTAGAATGAAGAAGATGGAAGAACTAGGTATCATTAGAGGGTCAAATCTAATTATCAATCCTCAAAAAGTCGGATTTGATATCACGGCCTTTTTGGGTATCTATCTTGAAAAAGGTTCACAATATGCAGATGCGGTAGATAAATTGAAAGAAATCAAAGAAGTGGTCGAATTACACTATTGTACTGGCCAATACAGTATTTTTGCAAAAATTATCTGTAGAGATACAGTTCACCTGAGAAAAGTATTGAATGAAGATATTCAATCCGTACCAGGGATTCAACGTACCGAGACGATCATCTCTCTTGAGGAGAGTATCAAACGTCAAATCAGCTTAGTCTAGTATAAAAAAAGCTTCCATAAAAATGGAAGCTTTTTTTATACTATCTTTTCTAACATTGCGATATAGAGATCGATCCCTGCTCTAATTTCATCGATATAGATAAACTCATCTGCCATATGCGACCGCGCGCTATTGCCAGGTCCCAGCTTCAGAGAAGGGACAGGAATAAGAGCCTGATCGCTCATCGTCGGTGAACCATATACTTTACGTCCCAGTAGAATGCCTGCTTTGACGATTGGATGCGTTTCAGGAATAGAAGAAGACTTCAGGCGCGTCGATCTCGCTGTGACCTCTGATTTTACATGAGACTTGATAATATCCAACGTCTCTTCATTCGAATAAGCATCTGTGGTTCTGACATCGACAACAAAGTTACAAGTAGCCGGTACCACATTGTGCTGTGATCCCGCCTGAATCACGGTTACCGACATCTTAATTGGGCCTAAAGTTGAAGAAGTCCTTTCAAATGTATAATTTTGAAACCATTCAATATCCTTGATCGCTTTATAGATAGCATTATCGCCCTCATTACGTGCGGCATGTCCAGCAGTTCCTAAAGCGGTACAATCCAACACCATCAGCCCCTTTTCTGCAATTGCCAAATCCAATAAGGTAGGTTCACCCACAATTGCAAAATCAATTGGACCGATATCATCCAAAACAGATTCTACACCGTTCTTACCTGAGATCTCTTCTTCAGCACTGGCGACCAGACAGAAGTTATACTTCAACTCCGTCTGCTGGTAAAAATACAAAAATGTAGCTATCAATGATACCAAACAGCCCCCAGCATCATTGCTTCCCAATCCGAACAATTTACCTTCCTCTACAGTTGCTGCCAAAGGATCTCTCGTATAACCCGTATTTGGTTTAACTGTATCGTGATGCGAATTAAGCAATATCGTAGGTTTAGTGATATCATAATGGGCGTTATATACCCAGACATTATTGCCTTTCCGATGTGTTTTTATATCACGCTCCTGAAAGAAGCGATCAATTAAATCTGCCGTGAACTCTTCCTCTTTACTTAAAGACGACAGTCCAATTAATTGTTTTAAAAGGGCCAGCGCATCTTCAAATAGACGCTGTTTATCCTTCATGGTATAGTCCTCCTGCTTTATCCGCAGACAGTTTAATTCCCTTTATAAAAGCAGAACTAAAACCGTTATGTTCCATTTCGTTCAATCCCGCTATTGTACATCCCTTTGGTGACGTCACCTTATCAATCTCTCCTTCTGGATGAGCATTGGTATGCAATAGCAAATCAGCAGCGCCTTTTGCAGTTTGAACTGCCATTTTTAATGCGTCATGCGCATGAAATCCGATTTCAACTCCACCTTGTGAAGCCGCGCGAATAGCACGCAGGAAGAACGCAATACCGCAGGCACACAATGCCGTTGCCGATGTCATCAGGTCTTCATTAATGACAACCACTGAACCAACAGTTTCAAACATCTTCTCAACCTCCTTCAAACTATCGTCCGAAGCATTGTCGCTGGCGATACAAGTCATTGATTGAGCTATTGCTATTGCTGTGTTGGGCATTGCCCGTATAACTGTGGCATCTGCACCCAACTCTGCTTTCAAATCAGCACAAGAGACTCCTGACACAATAGAGACAAAAATCTGATTTGTCTTGTCAATGACTGGAGCGACTTCCACCAATACCTTTTTTAGTTGTTGAGGTAGTATTGCGAAAACAACAATATCAGCCCCCTTTACAGCGAGCCTATTATCATTACTTACTGAGAAGCCCTGCCTCGCTTCTTCGGCCAGTGCATTCAAATTTCTCCTCGTCAATGTAATATCGGCAGCATTGGCAAATTCACTTTTTACAAGTCCTTTTGCCAAAGAAAGACCGATATTACCGCTTCCGATAATGGTGACCTTTTTCATAGCGATCGTTGGGTTTAGGTTAGATTTTTATTTTAATGTCAAGCAAGTGCCAAATTGTCCTTGTTGAAACAAATGCAAATTATTAGCATTTCCAATATAGACCTCTTGAACACCTTTATTTATAGCATTGAATGCATTTTGCAACTTAGGAATCATCCCGTCATTCACCACGCCGGATTCCTTAAGATGTTCAAACTCTTCTGACTTAATCGTTGGGATTACTGAATTCTCATCTGTTACATCGCGTAAAACGCCGTTCTTCTCAAAACAATAAACCAGAGAAGTTTCATATAATGAAGCCAAAGACACCGCCAATGAAGAAGCTATAGTATCCGCGTTGGTATTGAGCAATTGTCCAAGGCCATTGTGTGTAATAGCTGAAAACACAGGAACAAAGCCTGCTTCCAAAAACTTCTTGGTGGCCAGGGTATTTACAGAGTCATGCAACAAATCACCTACAAAGCCATAATCGATATCTTTTACAGGACGCTTTATAGCTTTTATGACATCCCCATCAGCTCCGGTTAATCCGACGGCATCGCATTTCAAATTTTGCAACTTAGCAACGATTGTCTTGTTTGTCAATCCAGCGTATACCATTGTTACAATGCGTAACATTTCCTCATTTGTCACACGACGCCCTTCTATCATTTGGGCTTCAATTCCAAGTTCACTAGCCAGGCGAGTCGCTATTTTACCACCGCCATGTACAAGAATCTTTTTCCCTGACAATGCAGAGAACTTTTCCAAAAAAGAATCCAATTGGCGTTCATCATCAATAATATTCCCGCCAATTTTAATTATATTTAATACACTATTAGCCATTACGCAACTTTTCCCAATAAAAATAGTTTTTTAATAATCTATAGGATTGGACTATGCCAAATCCTCTAACATACGTTTCAAAACAACCTGAGCAGCCCATACACGGTTGCTAGCCTCTTTAATCACGAGTGAATTTGGTCCATCTAAAATCTCAGAAGACAATTCAAGATCTCTTCTTACTGGCAAACAATGCATTACTTTGGCATCATTCGTCAAATTGAGCTTCTTGTTATCCATCATCCAATCTTCATCAACACCATATACCTCGCCATATTCTTGATAAGAAGACCAGTTTTTCACATAGACAAAATCAGCATTCTTTAAACTTTCTTCAAGATTATTAGATATGGTTGCTCCAGCGGTAAATTCTTCACTTAACTCATAGCCCATAGGTTGAGCTATCGTAAAATCAACCAATCCCTCTTCTTGTGCTTTGCACATCCATTCTGCGAAAGAATTAGGTACCGCTTGAGGTAATGCCTTAACATGCGGAGCCCAAGCCAATACCACTTTCGGCTTTTCAGTCTTCTTGTACTCAGTGATGGTAATCATATCTGTCAAACTCTGCAGTGGATGGCGTGTTGCACTCTCTAAGGAAACAACAGGAACACCACAGTACTTAATGAATTTGTTGAACAGGTCTTCACTATAATCCTCTTCACGATCTTTCAATTTTGGAAAGGAACGAAGTCCCAAAATATCACAATACTCACCCATAACAGCAGCGGCCTCGCGAATATGTTCAACAGTTGTCCCGTTCATCACAACACCATCCTGTGTTTCAAGCGCCCAACCATCTTTATCCATATTCATGACCATCACATTCATGCCCAAATTCATTGCCGCTTTTTGTGTGCTCAGACGCGTACGCAAACTCGGATTCAAAAATACAAGTCCCAACGTTTTATGTTGACCAAGGTCCTGATTGTCATATGGTGCCGCTTTCAAAGCTAACGCTTCTTGAACAACGTCCGCTACACTAGACACATCCTTAACAGAGAAAAACTTTTTCATCTATATTTATTTATTCGAGTGCATTTTCAACGAGCAATCAATAGGCCCGTCACACTCAGTATATATTCTAACTACTACAGCGCAATCAAATTTACATGAGCCAATGTGTGGCTATTGGATAATTTGATCGACAGCTTTAAGGTTCTATGCAACCGTTACTGCTTTGATATGTGCTTTCAATGCCGATAAAAACTGATCAGCATGATCTTTCGTAATATTCAAAGCAGGCAACAAGCGAATCACAAAAGGCTTAGCCTCCCCTGTAAAGATACGGTTCTTTACCAAGAGATCTTTCTTCACATGGGCCAAAGATTCAGGTAGTTCTATACCGATCATTAATCCTCGGCCTCTCACTTCGACAATTTCCTCGATTTGCTTAAGCTCATCAATAAGATATTGTCCGACTTGAGCCGCATTCTCCATCAGTTTATCTTGTTGGATAATCTCCAATACAGCCAGTGCGGCAGCACATGCGAGATGATTGCCACCAAATGTCGTCCCCAAACTCCCGTAAGTCGCTTTAAATTTGGGCGATATACTGATTGCACCAATTGGAAAACCATTGCCCATACCTTTTGCCATCGTGTAAATATCGGCTTCAACGCCTGAATAGTCCTGCGCATAGAATAAGCCTGTTCTTCCATACCCACATTGCACTTCGTCCGCAATAAACACAGCATTATATTGATCACAAAGAGACCGGATTAATCGAAGAAACGATACTGACGCTTCTCTGATTCCACCTACGCCCTGGATACTTTCTACGATAACAGATGAAATTTCATTACCATATGATGCGAAAGCCTCAGTCAAAGCCGCTTCATCATTGAAAGGAAGAAATACAATATTATCGGTCTCGTTGACGGGAGCTACGATACTCGGGTTATCTGTTGCCGCTACGGCCAATGAAGTCCTTCCATGAAAAGCTTTTGAAAACGCTATGACTTTTTTTCGCTTATTGTAAAAAGAAGCCAGCTTCAATGCGTTTTCATTTGCTTCCGCGCCAGAATTGCAAAGAAATAAATCATAATCAACCTTTCCCGAAACTTCCCCTAACAATCGGGCAAGTTCACGCTGAATTGGAATCTCGACAGAGTTGGAATAGAACCCAATACGGCTCAATTGTTCTGTGATGCGTTGTACATAATGTGGGTGCGTGTGTCCGATCGATATCACAGCATGGCCACCATACAAGTCCAAGTAAGCATTTCCTTCGGCATCCCACACCGTTGATCCATCAGCTTTTACTATGTTAATGGGATTAATGGGATAAACATCAAATGGTTTCATCTTAATGAATTATAGATTGATAAACGAAATAGCTAGTAATAGAAAAAGCTATCAGATTTTAGCAATACAAATATATTAGTTATAACGGTAGGAATGGTCATAAAATAAAAAAAGTCCCCTTAAAAAGAGGACTTTTTTATGCTAGATCAGAAGAAGACTATTCTCCGTCTACTTTTTCTTCACCTTCTACTTCAGCTTTAACTTCTGCAGGAGCTTCAGTTTCAGCAGTAGTAGCTTTTTTAGCACCACCACGACGACGAGTAGCTTTTTTCTCAGCAGCAGCAGCTTTTTTACCGTAGATTTCGTTGTAATCAACTAGTTCGATGAAAGCCATTTCCGCGTTATCACCTAAACGGTTTTCCATTTTGATGATACGAGTGTAACCACCTGGACGGTTAGCTACTTTTTCAGAAATTTCGCGGAATAAGATAGAAACAGCGTCTTTATCTTTCAAATAAGCGAATACTGTACGACGAGAGTGTGTTGTGTCGTTTTTAGATTTAGTAATCAAAGGCTCAACATACGTACGTAATGCTTTAGCTTTAGCCAAAGTAGTTGTAATACGTTTGTGTAGGATTAATGATGTTGCCATGTTAGCCAACATTGCTTTTCTATGGCTATCCGTACGGCCTAAGTGATTTACTTTTTTTCCGTGTCTCATTTTGATTTTATTATACTAATCGTACCGTTTTTGTATATGTCATTTATGTGAAGATCACATATCCAGACAGCCAAAAGGAATTACGACTAGTGGTCGCTTAATAAATTATTATTCTTCGTCTAATTTGTATTTTGCCAAGTTCATTCCGAATGATAAACCTTTCGATTTAACCAACTCTTGGATTTCACTTAACGATTTTTTACCGAAGTTTCTGAATTTCAACATATCAGCTACGTCATAAGTTACTAACTCAGCCAATGTGCGAATATCCGCAGCTTTCAAACAGTTCAATGCGCGAACTGAAAGATCAAGATCTACTAATTCTGTTTTCAAGATCTTACGCATATGTAAGATTTCTTCATCAACAACTTTAGTTTCTTCTTTCGTTTGAGACTCAAGAAGCATATTCTCATCAGAGAATAAAATAAAGTGTTGAATTAAGATCTTAGCAGCTTCTTTCAAAGCTTCTTCGGGGTGAATTGAGCCATCAGTAGAGATATCCAACAACAATTTCTCGTAGTCAGTCTTTTGCTCTACACGGTAATTCTCAATGGTATATTTAACATTCTTGATCGGAGTAAAGATCGAATCGATTGCGATAACACCTACTGGAGCATCAACAACTTTATTCTCATCAGCATTTACGTATCCACGACCTTTGGCAATACTCAATTCCAATTCAATTGTCACTGAATTATCCATGTTACAGATTACCATGTCTGGGTTTAAGACCGTAAAGTTATTAGAGAATTTTGTGATATCACCAGCTAAGAATTGCTCTTGACCATTGATTACTACAAATACCTTTTCGTTGTCACCAATCTCACCTGTTTTTTTGAAACGAATTTGTTTCAAGTTCAAGATAATTTCAGTTACGTCTTCAACAACACCTTTGATCGTTGAAAATTCGTGCGAAACGCCAGAAAACCTTATCGACGTAATTGCATATCCTTCTAAAGAGGACAATAGAATACGGCGCAAAGCATTACCAATGGTTACACCAAAACCAGGCTCCAATGGACGAAATTCAAACGTACCATCAAAATCCGTAGATTTTTGCATGATAACTTTATCCGGTCTTTGAAATGCTAAAATTGCCATTTATTTTCTTTTAATGTTTTATTTGTAATAATAATTGTAATACAATAGAAGATGCATACCCCAAAAATTGGACTATGCATTCTTCTATTTTATTTATTATTTAGAGTATAACTCAACGATTAAGTTCTCTTTGATGTTTTCAGGAATGTCAGCTCTTTCTGGATAGCTTAAGAAAGTACCTGTCAATTCTTTCGCATTCCACTCTAACCAAGAAAATTTGTTTACAGTACGACCTGCAACTGAATTTGTGATGGCTTCAAGTGTTTGAGAACGTTCACGAACTGCTACAACGTCACCTGGACGCAAGCTATATGATGGAATGTTAACAACTTCGCCGTTAACAGTAACGTGTTTATGGGATACCAACTGACGAGCAGCGGCACGAGAAGTAGCGATACCTAAACGGTAAACTACGTTATCCAAGCGAGCTTCTAACAATTTCAAGAAGATCTCACCTGTAATACCTTGTTTAGAGGCAGCTTTAACAAATAAGTTTGAGAACTGACGCTCCAATACACCGTAAGTGTATTTTGCTTTTTGTTTTTCTAACAACTGAATAGCATATTCAGATTGTTTACCTCTGCGTTTAGAAGCTCCATGTTGTCCAGGAGGGTAATTTTTCTTTTCTAACGCTTTATCTGGGCCGAAGATCGGCTCTCTAAATTTACGGGCAATTTTGGACTTAGGTCCTGTATATCTAGCCATTTTCTTTTACAATTAAAGTATCTATCAGCCTATAGCCGATGAATCTTATCTTTAAATTAATTAAACTCTTCTGCGTTTTGGAGGACGACAACCGTTGTGAGGAAGTGGAGTGATATCTTTGATAGTAGTCACATCGATTCCTACTGTTTGCAATGTTCTGATTGCCGATTCACGACCAGCACCAGGTCCTTTAACAAACACTTCAACTTTACGTAAACCCAAGTCGTGAGCAACTTTTCCACAGTCTTGTGCAGCTTGACCAGCAGCGTATGGAGTGTTCTTTTTAGAACCACGGAAACCCATTTTACCAGCACTAGACCAAGAAATAGTTTGACCTTGATTATTTGTCAAAGTTACAATGATATTGTTAAACGTTGCGTTAATGTGAGCCTGACCTACAGGTTCGATAACAACGATACGCTTTTTTGCAGCTTTTTTAGTTTTAGCCATTTCTTATTTATTATTTAGTAGCTTTTTTCTTGTTTGCAACTGTCTTACGTTTACCTTTACGAGTACGTGAGTTGTTTTTAGTACGTTGACCACGAACTGGTAAGTGTTTACGGTGACGCAATCCACGGTAACAACCGATATCCATTAAACGTTTGATGTTTAATTGAATTTCAGAACGCAATGCACCTTCCACTTTCAATTCGTCGTTAATGATGGTACGAATTGCTGCCAATTGCTCATCATTCCACTCTTGTACCTTCACATCTTCGCTGATACCAGCTTTTTCCAAGATATATTCAGCTCTTGTACGACCGATACCAAAAATATAGGTAAGGCCGATCACACCTCTTTTGTTTTTAGGTAAATCAATACCTGCTATCCTTGCCATATAATATTAAGCTATTATTTTTTTAATGAATTAACCCTGACGTTGTTTAAACTTTGGGTTCTTTTTGTTGATTACAAAAACTTTACCTTTACGACGGATGATCTTACAGTCCGCGCTACGTTTTTTTATTGATGCTCTTACTTTCATGATATTTATTTTTTCAAAAGCTTGCGCTAATACAAGGGCTTACAGCTATTTATAGCGATAAGTAATCCTTCCTTTAGTCAAATCATACGGAGACATTTCCAATTTAACTTTATCACCAGGTAAAATTTTGATATAGTGCATGCGCATTTTACCAGAAATATGGGCAATGATTTCATGTCCATTTTCCAACTCTACCCTAAACATAGCATTAGAAAGTGCCTCTCTAATTATACCGTCTTGTTCTATTGAGGCTTGTTTAGCCATATATTCTCGATTAAATTTAATTTAAAAGCCTGCGAACAGGAGTGCAAAGATAAATAAAAATAATTGAAAACCAACTACTTTTTGTTCAAAACTTTCTCTACATGTTCGAATGTCAGCAACACATCTGGTTCTCCTTTTCGGATTGCAACCATCTGTTCGAAGTGCGCTGATAATTTCCCATCCACTGTACTTACTGTCCAACCATCATCCCAAAAACGAACACCCGCACGCCCCGCATTGATCATCGGTTCGATACAAATAACCAAACCTTCTTCCAATTTAGGACCAGCACCTCGTTTCCCATAATTAGGAACCTCAGGTTTTTCATGTAAATGATAACCAACTCCGTGTCCAACCAGCTCGCGAACAATTCCGAATCCGAATTTGCTCACATACTCCTGAACAGCTGAAGAAATATCCCCAACACGTTTACCAGCCACCGCCTGTTCAACACCTTTGTACAATGATTCCTTTGTTACATCCAATAACAACTGTGCTTCTTCAGATATTTCACCTACACCAAAAGTATATGCTGAATCACTGATAAAGCCGTTCAGATTGACACCACCATCGACCGAAACAAGATCTCCATCTTTAATTTCATAATCACTTGGAAAGCCGTGTACAATTTGATCGTTGACAGATATACACAAAGAATATGGAAATCCCTGATAATTTAAGAACGCAGGCGTCCCGCCGTTATCATGAATATACTCATAAGCTAATTTATCAAGAGATATAGTCTTTACCCCAGGTTTAATCACTTTTGCGATTTCACCAAGCAATTGCGAAAGCACATCTGCTGACTTCCGCAATTGCTCTATATCTTCTGCTGACTTATAAAATACTTTAGACATCTAAAGAAATTAAATTGCCGAATGATCCATTCCCTCAACAGACGCGGCCGAACGACCTTTAATACGACCTGTTTTCATTAATCCATCGTAATGACGCATCAATAAATGAGATTCGATCTGTTGCAAAGTATCCAACACCACACCTACTAAAATCAATAATGACGTACCACCGTAGAAGTGCGCAAATTGATTATTAATACCAAACAAACTTGCAATAGCAGGTAGAATAGCAATGATCGCTAAGAAAATTGCACCTGGAAATGTAATATTTGATATTACGCGGTCTATAAAATTACTAGTTTCCAATCCCGGTTTAATACCCGGTACAAAACCTCCGTTCTTCTTCATGTCGTCCGACATCTGTTGTGGGTTCACCATAATCGCTGTATAGAAAAACGTAAATGCGATAATTAACACCGCAAATGTCACGTTATATGCTACAGACGTATAGTTACTCAACGAAGTCAAAAATTCCGACTGAAGATTTGGGAAGAACTGTCCTAAACTCATTGGCACAAACATGATTGCCTGCGCAAAAATGATAGGCATTACACCTGCAGCATTTACCTTTAACGGTATATACTGACGTACTCCACCGACTTGCTTGTTTCCAACGATTTTCTTCGCGTATTGTACAGGGATCTTACGAACACCTTGTACGATCAAGATCGTAAAGATCACAACAAAGAACAAAGCTACAAATTCAAGCAACAATGGAATTGGACCACCACCACCTTTCGCCATTCTAGAAACCCATTCCGCAGTGATACCACTTGGCAATTGAGCGATAATACCAGTCATGATGATCAAAGAAATACCATTACCGATACCTTTATCAGTAATTTTTTCCCCTAACCACATCACAAATAAAGTACCGCCTGTCAAAACTATAGCAGTTAGAATAGTGAATAATGGGTCAGCTATTGTCTTAGCACTTGGCTCGATTTGAGTACGTACATAAGCAAAAGCCTGAAGCAAAGTAATCCCTAAAGTTAAATAGCGAGTAATTTGATTCATTTTTTGACGACCACTTTCCCCTTCCTTCTGCATCTTTTGGAAGTAAGGAACCGCGATGCCCAGCAATTGAACAACAATGGATGCCGAGATATATGGCATTACCCCTAAAGCAAAGATAGCCGAACGAGAGAAAGATCCCCCCGCAAACATATCCAGTAAGCCCAATAAACCCTCTTTTTGACCAGAGGCCAAAGCATGAGGATTTACACCTGGTAATACCACGTGACATCCAATACGGTAAATCAAAAGAAAAAGTAAGGTATTTAGAATACGCGTACGTAAATCATCGATTTTCCAAATATTGGTTAAGGTTGTGATTAGTTTCTTCATTTATTAAATTTTAACGATAGAACCGCCTGCAGCTTCAATAGCTTTTTGAGCAGAAGCAGTAAACGCGTGCGCTGTTACTTCAACTTTAGCTTTCAATTCACCGCGACCCAAGATTTTAACTTTGTCATTTTTAGACACTAAACCATGAGCTTTCAATGCGTCGAAATCTACAGCTGTTAAATTGTGTTTCTCGATCAACGCTTGTAAAGTATCTAGGTTTACACCATTGTACTCAACACGGTTGATGTTTTTGAAACCAAATTTAGGCACACGACGTTGCAAAGGCATTTGACCACCTTCGAAACCGATTTTCGTAGAGTGACCTGAACGAGAACCAGCACCTTTGTGACCACGCGTTGAAGTACCACCACGACCAGAACCAGTACCACGGCCAATACGTTTGCTACTTTTTACTGCACCTTTTGCAGGTTTTAAATTACTTAAGTTCATTTTTAAACTAAATTGTGCTAGCCCTTCGCTCTCACTAAACAGGTACTAGCGATTAAAAAATAATGATTATTAATAACAAGTAATGGAAGAAGCCCAAAGACCTCTTCCATATGCTAATATTAAATAGTTTCGATAGCTACTAAATGGTTTACTTTACGTACCATTCCAATAATTGATGGAGTAGCTTCAACTTCTACTGAGTGGTTGATTCTTTTCAAACCCAATGCCTCAATAGTTTTCTTTTGGCGCTCGCTTCTGTCGATAACGCTCTTTATCTGGGTGATTTTGATTTTTGCCATGATAATTAACCGTTAAATACTTTATTCAAATCGACACCGCGGTGTTGTGCTACTGTATACGCATCACGCATTTCTGCTAAAGCAGTTACAGTTGCTTTTACCACGTTGTGTGGGTTAGAAGAACCTAATGATTTAGCCAATACATCTTTGATACCAGCAGACTCCAATACTGCACGCATTGCACCACCTGCTAAAACTCCCGTACCACCTACAGCTGGTTTAATCAAAACTGAACCACCAGAATATTTACCATATTGCGCGTGAGGAACAGTACCTTTGATAATAGGAACTTTTACCAAATTTTTCTTTGCGTCATCGATACCTTTCGTGATTGCTTCAGTTACCTCTTTAGCTTTACCTAAACCGTAACCTACGATACCGTTTTCATCACCTACTACAACAATTGCAGAGAAGCTGAAAGTACGACCACCTTTAGTAACTTTAGCTACACGTTGGATACTTACTAAGCGATCTTTTAATTCAATTTCGCTTGATTTTACTCTTTTTATATTGCTTAATGCCATTTCTTTCTATGATTAAAAGTCTAAACCGCCTTCGCGAGCACCTTCAGCCAAAGATTTGATACGGCCATGGTATAAGTACCCATTACGGTCAAAAACTACTTTATTAATACCTGCTGCTACTGCTTTTTCAGCCACCAATTTACCTACAGCTTTAGATTGATCAACCTTGTTACCAGATGCAACAAACTCTTTTGACAAGCTAGATGCAGCAACTAATGTTTTACCTGCATTGTCATCAATGATTTGCGCATAGATACCTTTGTTACTTCTAAAAACCGATAAACGTGGACGTTCAGACGTTCCAGCAAGGTTTTTTCTGATTCCTTTTTTGATTCTCTCTCTACGAGATGCTTTTTGTCCTGCCATGATTATTATTTTTTAGCTGATTTACCTGCTTTTCTTCTCAATACTTCACCTGCAAACTTAACACCTTTTCCTTTGTAAGGTTCTGGTTTACGGAAGCCACGGATTTTAGCCGCTACCTGACCGATCAATTGTTTGTCAGCACACTCTAAAGTGATTGTAGGGTTTTTACCTTTGTCAGCAGTAGTTGATACTTTAACCTCGTTTGGCAATACAAAAACAATCTGGTGAGAGAAACCTAAAGTTAACTCTAATACATTACCAGTACTTGAAGCACGGTAACCTACACCGACTAACTCTTGCGTAGTTTTGTAACCTTCAGTCACACCGTGAACCATGTTAGCCAACAGGGAGCGGTATAGACCGTGTAATGCTTTGTGTTTCTTTTGATCAGTTGGACGTGTTACAACGATATTGCCTTCTTCTTGAGCAATCGTGATGTCACGGTCAACTTGTTGTGTTAATTCGCCTTTAGGACCTTTTACTGAAACTAAGTTTTTGTCCGAAATAGTAACAGTTACCCCAGCAGGGATAGCGATAGGCGCTTTTCCAATTCTTGACATTTCTTTGTGCTTTTACCTAGATTAATAAACGTAACATAAAACTTCACCACCAACATTTTGAAGTCTAGCTTCTTTATCTGTCATTACACCTTTCGATGTTGACAAGATAGCAATACCTAAACCGTTCAAAACACGAGGCATAGTATCAACGCTTGCATACTTTCTTAAACCAGGTTTACTCACACGTGTCAACGTACGAATAGCCGGAATTTTGCTAATTGGATTATATTTCAATGCGATTTTGATCGTACCCTGTACGCCATTCTCATCGAATTTGTAATTAGCAATGTAACCTTTATCAAAAAGAACTTTAGTGATCTCTTTTTTTAGGTTCGATGCAGGAATTTCAACAACCCTGTGGTTGGCCTTGATGGCATTCCTTACTCGTGTAAGGTAATCCGCAATTGGATCTGTAGTCATTATATATGAAAATTTGTGACAGCGGTTTCCCTCCCAACCATTGGTATGGGACCTTCTATCTGTTAAACAATTTTAAAATGCAAAAACCCCGGCAATCCTCAGTTGAATTGCCCGGGCAAAATTAAGTATTTTTTTTTAATTACCAAGAAGCTTTTTTCACCCCTGGGATTTTGCCATCTAAAGCCATCTCACGGAAAGTTACACGAGAGATACCGAATTGACGCATATATCCTTTAGGACGGCCAGTCAATTTACAACGATTGTGTAAACGTACTGGAGAAGCATTTTTAGGTAATTTATCTAATGCAACGTAATCGCCAGCAGCTTTTAATTCTGCACGTTTTGCCGCATATTTAGCTACCAATTTAGCGCGTTTTACTTCGCGTGCTTTTAATCCTTCTTTAGCCATTGTTATTAGTATTTTGATTTTTAAATGGTAAACCGAATTGTTTCAACAATTCTAAAGCCTCAACATCATTTTGAGCAGAAGTCACGAAAGTGATATCCATACCTTGGATCTTGTTGATTTTATCAATGTTGATCTCAGGGAAAATGATTTGCTCAGTGATACCTAAGTTATAGTTACCACGTCCGTCGAAACCTTTATCGTTGATACCGCGGAAGTCACGAATACGTGGAAGCGATACTGCTACCAAACGATCCAAGAATTCAAACATATTGTTGTCACGTAAAGTAACACGTGCCCCTACAGGCATACCTTTACGTAATTTAAAGTTTGAAATATCTTTTTTCGATTTTGTAGCAACGGCTTGTTGACCTGTGATTAAAGTCAACTCAGCGATAGCGTTATCGATTAATTTTTTGTCAGCTGTTGCAGCTCCTACGCCTTGTGAAACAACGATTTTCTCAAGTTTAGGAACCTGCATAATACTTTTATACTGAAATTTTTCTTGAAGTGCTTTACGGATTTCTTCCGCATATTTCACTTTTAATCTTGGTACGTAAGTCATTATTTAATTTCCTCCCCTGATTTTTTAGCGTAACGAACTAATTTACCATCTGCATTTAACTTACGACCTACACGTGTAGTTGCACCTGTTTTAGGATCGATAACAGCTAAATTAGAGATGTGAATACCAGCTTCTTTCTCAATGATACCACCATTAGGATTAGCTGCACTTGGTTTAGTGTGTTTTTTTACGATGTTAGCGCCCTCAACGATAGCTCTATTTTTATCCACTAAAACAGTTAATACTTTTCCTTGAACACCTTTAGAGTTACCAGCGATAACTTTCACTAAATCACCTTTTTTAATTTTGATTTTGTGCGTAGTTGTTTTTGTTTTCTGTGCCATAATTATAAAACCTCCGGTGCTAATGATACAATTTTCATGAACTGTTTCTCACGCAACTCTCTGGCAACAGGGCCAAAGATACGTGTACCACGTGGTTCATCATTATTATTTAATAATACAGCGGCGTTGTCATCGAAACGGATATATGAACCATCTTTACGACGGATTTCCTTTTTCGTTCTAACCACTACTGCTTTAGAAACGGAACCTTTTTTCACGTTTCCTGAAGGCATAGCGCTTTTCACCGATACAACAATCTTATCTCCGATTGATGCATAACGCTTGCGCGTACCGCCCAATACACGGATTACTAAAACTTGTTTAGCACCGCTATTGTCAGCTACATTAAGTCTTGATTCTTGTTGTACCATGTTATTTAGCTCTTTCTATAATTTCTACTAATCTCCAGTTTTTTGTTTTACTCAGCGGACGAGTTTCCATGATTAATACCGTATCGCCGATACCGCAGGTATTAGTTTCGTCATGAGCTTTAAATTTAGTAGTTTTTTTAACGAACTTACCATAGATCGGGTGTTTCACTTTACGTTCCACTGATACCACGATAGATTTGTCCATCTTGTTGCTAACTACTAAGCCGATTCTTGTTTTTCTTAAATTTCTTTCCATTTCGACTTTAAATTTTACGCCTCAGAGGCTGTTTCATTTTTAGCTGCAGCTTTGCGTGCACTGATCTCTGTACTGATACGAGCGATAGTTTTGCGTGCTGCTTTGATCACGTTAGGGTTCTCAATAGCTGAAACAGCATGTGCAAATTTCAATTTTGTAAGGGCTGTTTTCTCTTCTACAAGACGAGCTTTTAAGTCCTCATTAGATAATTCTAAAATTTCTGAATTTTTCATGTTTTTTCAGTTGTTATTTGGGTTATCATCGCTTTATATATAGCGTTAGGGGTAACGGCCCTAACGCTTAAATGATGACATTACCAAGATTTTTATGCTTCAACGTAGTCTCTACGAATCACAAACTTAGTTTGAACCGGAAGTTTTTGCGCTGCAAGGCGTAAAGCTTCTTTGGCAATTTCCAAAGGCACACCTTCTGCTTCAAATAACATACGGCCTGGGCGTACTACTGCTACCCAGTATTCTGGAGCACCCTTACCTTTACCCATACGTACCTCTGCAGGTTTTTTCGTAACAGGTTTGTCAGGGAAAATACGAATCCAAACTTGACCTTCACGTTTCATATAACGTGTAACCGCAATACGAGCTGCCTCGATTTGACGACTAGTGATCCATGCTTGCTCCATTGTTTTGATACCGAAAGAACCGAAAGCTAACTCCGCTCCACGAGAAGCGTTACCTTTCATGCGGCCTTTCTGCATCTTTCTGAACTTCGTTCTTTTTGGCTGTAACATGTTCGTATACTTTTTAAATCTGCTTTTTCAGCAGGTTTTTGTTGTAATCTAAATAACTATTAATCTTTTTTCGGACCACGGTTGTTTCCACCACGGTTTCCACCACGGTTGTTTCCACCGCGACCACCTTTGTTGTTACGGTTGTCACGACGCTCGCCACCACCTTCGTGGTTGCCACGTGATTTTACACCAGATGCTTGACCAATGTTTGGAGATAAGTCACGTTTACCGTAAACCTCACCTTTACAGATCCAAACTTTGATACCGATTTTACCGTATGTAGTCAATGCTTCAGCTAAAGCGTAGTCGATATCAGCACGCAATGTGTGTAAAGGAGTTCTTCCTTCTTTGTATTGTTCAGTACGCGCCATTTCAGCACCACCTAAACGACCAGAACACATGATTTTGATACCTTCTGCACCCATACGCATGGTAGAAGCGATTGAAGTTTTCATTGCACGACGGAATGAAATACGTGCCTCTAATTGTTTAGCGACACCTTCAGCTACTAACTTAGCATCTAACTCAGGGCGTTTGATCTCGAAAATGTTGATTTGAACATCCTTTTTAGTCAGTTTTTTCAACTCTTCTTTGATCTTGTCAACTTCTTGACCACCTTTACCGATAACGATACCTGGACGAGCAGTGTGAATTGTAACAGTGATACGTTTTAAAGTTCTTTCGATAACAACTTTAGCTACACCACCTTTTGCAATACGAACAGAAAGATATTTTCTGATTTTTTCGTCTTCAACTAATTTATCGGAATAGTTTTTACCTCCGAACCAGTTAGAATCCCAACCTTTGATGATTCCTAATCTGCTACCTATTGGATTTGCTTTTTGTCCCATTTCTCAATAAATTAGTTTTGTTCAACGTTTAATTTGCTATCAACTACCAACGTAACGTGATTTGAACGTTTACGAACTCTGTATCCGCGACCTTGAGGAGCTGGACGCAATCTTTTCAATTGACGACCGCCACCTACTGATACTTCTTTTACAATTAGTTCGCTTTCTTCCACTGATTTACCTTCGTTTTTGGCTTCCCAGTTTTTGATTGCAGATAATAATAATTTTTCTACACGAGCAGCAGCTTCTTTACTTGAGTGTTTCAAAATGTATAATGCATTTTCAACACGTTGACCGCGAATTAAGTCTACCACTAAACGCATCTTACGAGGCGAAGTAGGGCAGTTCAATAATTTGGCATCCGAAGCTCCTCCTTTTTGAGCTTTCTCTTGCTCTTTGCGTTGTCTAATTAAGACAGACTTTTTAAGTTTTTTTGTTGCTTCCATTACCTATTATTTTTTCTTTTCTGCGTGGCCTCTGAATGTACGCGTAGGCGCGAATTCACCAAGCTTGTGACCTACCATATTCTCTGTTACATAAACAGGGATAAATTTATTCCCGTTGTGCACTGCGAAGGTATGGCCAACAAAATCAGGTGAAATCATTGATCTACGAGACCATGTTTTGATAACTGACTTTTTGTTAGTTTCATTCATAGAAAGAACTTTTCTTTCTAAGTTGTGATCGATATAAGGACCTTTTTTAATTGAACGAGCCATTATTTTTTCCTTCTCTCAATGATGTAACGATTCGATGTTTTCTTCTTGTAACGTGTTTTGAAGCCTTTAGCTAATACACCTGTACGTGAGCGTGGGTGACCTCCTGAAGTACGGCCTTCACCACCACCCATAGGGTGATCTACTGGGTTCATCGCAACACCACGAACTCTTGGACGACGACCTAACCAACGTTTGCGACCTGCTTTACCTAACACTTGGTTAGATCTTTCATGGTTCGATACTGAACCAATTGTAGCAACACAAGTCAATAAGATCATACGTGTTTCGCTCGAAGGCAATTTGATGATGGCATATTTACCATCACGAGCAGACAATTGAGCATAAGTACCAGCCGAACGAGCAATTGAACCACCTTGACCAGGATTTAATTCAATGTTGTGGATGATAGAACCCAATGGAATGTTTGCTAATGGTAATGTATTACCAACTTCTGGGGCAACTTTATCACCTGCGATTACAGTTTGACCAACTACTAAACCAGCTGGAGCAAGGATGTAACGTTTTTCACCATCAGCGTAATGCAACAAGGCAATACGAGCAGTACGGTTTGGATCGTACTCGATAGTAGCTACTTTTGCAGGGATATCTTTTTTATCGCGTTTGAAATCAATTAATCGGTATACTTTTTTATGTCCCCCACCGAGATAACGCATAGTCATTTTACCGGAGTTATTACGACCGCCTGATTTCTTGTTGATTTTTACTACTAACGATTTTTCAGGAACGTTTGTAGTAACATCAGAGTAGTCAGCGCCTACTCTAAAACGAGTACCAGGGGTTACCGGTTTGAATCTTTTAACTGCCATTTTTTATTATATAGTACTGTAAAAGTCAATAGTTTCGCCGTCTTTAATAGTAATGACAGCCTTTTTATACTTAGGAGCTCTACCAGATACGAAACCTGCTTTTGTGTAACGGCTTTTTGCTTTACCAGCTACTACTGCAGTGTTTACAGCAAGAACTGTAACACCAAACATAGCCTCAACAGCTGCTTTAATCTGGATTTTGTTTGCTCTGTGATCTACTTTGAAAGCGTAACGGTTTAATTTCTCCGTTAACATAGAAGCTTTCTCAGTCAAGATAGGTTTTTTAATAATTTCCATATTACTTAGCTAATGCTTCCTCCAAAGATTTAACAGAATCTGTAGTCAACAATAATTTTGTTGCGTTCAATACATCATATGTATTTAAATCAGATGCAACAATAACTTTTGCTTTTTTCAAGTTTCTGCTTGATTTATAAACAATTTCATCGTAAGCTGGCAATACCAACAATGTTTTCTCATCAGCTACATTCAACGCATTGATTAAAGCAACATAGTTTTTAGTTTTGATAGCATCGAATTTTACTTCATCCAATACCACAATGTTATTATCTTTTGCTTTGTAAGACAATGCTGATTTACGTGCTACTTGTTTCAATTTTTTGTTCAATTTGAACGAGTAGTCACGAGGTTGAGGACCGAATACACGACCACCACCATTAAACAATGGAGATTTGATAGAACCCGCACGAGCACCACCAGTACCTTTTTGTTTGTGTAATTTACGAGTAGAACCCGCGATTTCGTTACGTTGTTTAGATTTGTGAGTTCCTTGGCGTTGGTTCGCTAAGTATTGTTTCACATCCAAATAGATCGCATGATCGTTAGGCTCTAACCCAAATACCGACTCAGGAAGTTGCACCTTGGCACCTGTTTCTTTACCTGATAAATTTAAAACTTTAACTTCCATCTCTACTATTTGTCTACGATTACATAAGAACCTTTAGCTCCTGGAATGGAACCACTAACAACGATAAGGTTTTGCTCAGCGTAAACTTTCAACACCTGTAAGTTTTGAACTTTAACTCTGTCACCACCTGTACGACCAGCCATGCGCATACCTTTGAATACGCGTGAAGGCCATGATGAAGCACCTAATGAACCTGGAGCACGTAATCTGTTGTGCTGACCGTGAGTCGCACCACCTACACCACCAAATCCATGACGTTTCATTACACCTTGGAAACCTTTACCTTTTGAAGTACCGACTACATCTACGTACTCACCTTCTTCAAAAAGAGTAACGTCAACTACGTCACCAAGTTGTTTTGCATCTGGGAAAGTTTTAAACTCTACCAACTTACGCTTAGGCGTTGTGTTTGCTTTCGCAAAGTGCCCTTTCAAAGGAGCTGTCGTGTTTTTCTCCTTAGCTTCGTCGAAACCAAGTTGAATTGCCGAGTAGCCATCCTTTTCTTCCGTACGTATCTGCGTAACCACGCACGGCCCGGCCTGAATCACTGTACAAGGAATATTTTTCCCATCAGCGTTAAACAGGCTCGTCATTCCTACTTTTTTTCCAATAATACCTGACATGTTGTAAATTAATTAATTAAAAGTCCTTCGAAGCAGTAGGGCTTCGCTCAAGACATACTATTCCCATTAAGGGACTGCAAAGTTACAAACATTTTTATAACTGTCAAATAATTAGTGAATTATTTTTTTTATTTTCTAGATCTTTTCTTTATCCGCGTCAAATTTCCGAATAATACCTATCCAGCTCTCCGCTCCGATTAAATCACCTCCAGAAAAATAAAATTACTTGCATTTATTTCTGCTGCCATACAGTTGTCACAGATCACCCTAATTTTGAACTATCGTACAACGCAGAAGGCGATGTATTGCTTACTATAAAAACTTTAAAATACGAGAATCATGAAAACAGAAATCATTTCCAAAAACGAGCTACTTCAGCATTGGTTAGGCCACAGAAACCTGACAAGACAGACTATTGAAAAATTTCCAGAAGAAGGATTGTTCAATTACAAAGTAGAAGGCATGCGCACTTTTGCAGATATGATTAAGGAGCTATTAGGTATTGCTGCGCCAGGTCTCCAAGAAATTGTCACCAACAAGAGCGGCGAACTCAATGAGAATCTCAGTTATTCGACCAAAGCACAATTGCTTCAGGCCTGGGATGAAGCTACTCCTCAGATCAGTGAATTGTTCAATCAAATTCCAGAAGAACGCTTTGCCGAAGAATTCAACCTATTCGGCCAGTACAAATCGCCAGTCATTCACAGCATCCTTTATTTTATCGATAATGAAATCCACCACCGTGGCCAAGGATTTGTTTATCTAAGATTACTTGGTATAGAACCTCCATTTTTTTGGGAAAGAGGGTAGTTAGTCACCTCCTCAAAAACTCATACTCGCACCGATTATCCATTGCGCCGATCTTGAGTCCGTGTTATTCCCACTATTTGAGCATCCTTCGATTTCTATTCGCCCCTCTTTCTGGTCTGATTCGTGCCCTATCGCACATAAATGCGGGGTGAGAAAGAAGTACAACCGTGGTGACTCCGAGTTAAACTCGGAGTCACCACGGACTCATGTCAGACTCACCGCGGATACAAGCTGACTCTGACACGAAGCAGGCTCGAACAGATACCGAAGGCATATCGAATCTCTGCATCCGCAGTTGCTCAAAAAACTACTGTAAATTAGGTTATGGATAGTATCTTTTAGATTTGTTCCAAAGCCGATGAAAGCAGACGCTTTACGACCTCTTTTAACGATTCGGGTTCAATAATTGTTCCTTTATCAGCAAACATCAGATACCAGCGCGCAAAGCCGTTCTCCATATTAATGCATTCGAAATGCATCTCTACATAATTATCGGTGACAGTTTCCTTTTGGAAACCAAAATAGTGACGATCCCATTCCATATAGCGGGCCATATCCTTATCTACTTGCACAACGACTTTTGTCGTGGGAACGTCATGACGTTTATTCAGAAAGAAAGATAACTCGGGATGCTCTTTTCCAAAATCTTCGGCAAGTATTCTAATATTGTTTATTCTGTCCAAACGGAATTGCCTGTAATCTTGTCGTAATCTACAAAAAGCGAGGACATACCAAAACTTGCTCTCCACAAAAATACCCACAGCTTCGATTTCACGCCTTTCTGGAGTTTTATCCGAAGGTTTGGAATAATAGATTTCCACACATTTTTTAGCAGCGATGCTTTCGATCAGTATATTGGTGCCATGGGTTAGCTTCTCATTGAATTGATGACGCCCACCGCGCACCAGAAAGTTATCCCCAACTAAGGCTACCTGTTCTTTTTCGTTACCCCGTAATATGGCTTTCATTTTTAGCAATGCTGTTGTAAAATGATGCGCAAGATTCCGATCTGTATACTTTTCCACCAGTTTCTCCGCTGCCACAAAACTCAATGCCTCCTCTCGGGTAAATTGCAGAGGTGGCATTTTATATCCCTCCACCAAAGAATAACCGCTTCCCGCTTCACCGTAAATCGGAATCCCTGCTTGCATCAGGGATCTGATATCACGATAAATCGTACGCGGACTTACTTCATAGCGTTCTGCCAAAGCAGCAGCAGTGACCACAGGTTTAGCCTGTAGATGCATATAAATAGCAAGTATGCGGTCGAATCTCTTTTGAATATCGGTCATTGGGATAAAAGTACAACAAAAAATACACCGATTTAAGCTTTAAAGTGCAAAGTTAGCTCTCAAACATAATGATAATTCGCTATTCGAAAACTACAATTACAACTATCATATTCTAAATTCATATCCATAGTCCAATCTTAATTTAACCAGGTATTTTTTTCCGATCGTGTAACTTCCAGTAACCATGAGTTCTTCTTAAGGTTCCAACTAGCTTCTGTTTAAATTTGGGTGTACCTGAGAAGTCTAATTTCTCTAAAAAGCTAATAAAAATTGTATTCTGTACCTTCTTATCAACCAAAGGCAAATTTTCGTTAAGAAAAGCTACCACAGCATCAAATAGATCTGAGTTGTCATCATCTATAGCTTTCTGAATATACCGTTTAAGACTTCCCATTTGTAAAGTAATAGAAAAACTATAATCTTCATCCAGAATTTCTTCTTCTAAATTTGGAAATATCCTAATCAAATCGGCGATAAATAAATCTTTATTTTTCATAGCACAATATCAAAACATATTATTCATATCTCTTCTAGCTCTATTTAAGTTGAATAATCTCAAAAATGGCAAAGCTTTAAATTATAAAGCCTTGCCACTAATCTTATCTTTGCACATAACATCTTTCTAAGCCAGCTTATGGATTCCGTCGAAAACAACTATATAACCCCACAATAGATGGAATTCGAGAAGTCTCCCTCCAGTGTATCCCACACACCAACATAAACATGGAGATCACCTGTTTTTCTGCTTATCTCCTCAAATTGCAACGAGCAGGTGCCCTGATTGACATTGGCAATAGAGGTTCTTAGATGCGACTCGGCATCTAAGCTTATCAATCCCAAATTGATTTTATATATGCTACTTTTATACTGATCATCTACAGTCCAGCTAAGATCAATCTGGTCGCCATCCAAGCTTACTTGACAGTTGGCTAATGGGGTAAGCGGACCCGAAAACAGCAATAGCTTTTCAAGGTTAACAAAAGGCTTATTCTCTTCATCTAATTCAAGAGTTTCTTTAAAAATGTGGCGCTGTGCCAATTGGAAAGCACCTACACGACTTCCCTTTTTCGCTAGAGACTGATAGCCAAACTCAAGAATTCTTTTATTCCATGCGGCAAACTTACCTGCAATTTTCTGTTTTTCTCTATTTAATAGCTCGGCCTCGCTAGGCGGAGACGTTCGTTTTCTTTTACCGCCGCGTATGATATTTTGGCCATTCAATAGGTAAGCATTCACCGAACCAAATTTCCCAACAATAGGGCCGTTCGGACCATTTTGTAAAATTGCCATAAAGTTTCTCTCCTTTTGTTTATAATTAATTGGTATATAAATTATTACCAAGATAACACCAAATTCCCTATTAAAAGAGGAGTAACACTATTTTTACTAGGGGTTAGCAGGGGGTTAATAGGGGTATTACCCCTGTTAACCCCCTGCTAATCCCCTGTTATACCCCTATAAAAGCCCTGTTAATATAGAAATTGATATAAGCTAGATATTGTTATGTGCACTAGACGAAAGAGCCTGTATTTGACAGAGAATAGGATCAAATACGACATGAAGAAACATGTCGTAAGATAGAGCGGGTTCAATCCTATAAAACAAAAAAAGTGAAGTACCTTACATACTTCACTTTTCCACATCGTGTTAATAACTTTGTTGAAAACTCAAAAAAATAGCTCTTATTGCTTGATTACCTTTTCTCCAAGGGGCAACCGGTCATATCGCACCAATGTTTCTACATAGAAGAAATGGACATAGGTCAAGCACACACTATAATTACAAAAAACACCTTTTCATTTAGATAAATTGACTAAAGATATTCAATCAACAGCGAAGATGTCTTATCGTTAAAGTTTAAGATTGACAAATCAATGGTATGTCCAGTTAATAGCACAGAATCTCCTGTAAAATCTCCATTTTCATAGAGTGTAACCTTAAAACCTTTTGGAATACTAATACTGCTCAGTTGGTCGTTCGTAACACCCAGTCCTTGCAAATCAGTAAGACTGTAACTTCCAATGCCAAGCTGTTTATACCAGCCACGGAAAGGAGTATCACCATACAATGTCACATTGGTCATAGGCGAAGTACTTAAAGATGGCCCATAAGAGTTAATATAGTAACGCAAATCAGTATATCTGTTGAAACTAGGATTTAACTTTTTCAGGAAACCGAACATCTCGCCCTTCATAATGGATGCCATCTGGACAAAAGCATAGCTGGATCCTGCCGCATTAAACGGTTTATTATAATCAGCTCTAGTTTTGTCAGGAGCCCATTCGGTGTTGACAAATTCAAGATGAATATTATTGTCAGGATCCAAGACATAAGGGGCCATAAAAGAGACCGCATCCCTAATAGATCCACCCAAGACTGGCGTATCATTGGGATTAATTCTTAAATTAACCCATTTTGTAGCACGGTGATTTACCAAACTATCAAGCATATGCCGGCCTCGTTTGATATAAAAAGTGCGACCAATCTGTCCGATAAACTCTAGATCATACACATGATAGGCAAAGGCATCCCTGCCAAGAAAATCTATGCTAGCCCCATCCGCACGATAATTTTTATTATGATGAGTACTAAAATCTGACGTCGCTTGGTTGATAAGCGCTCCATCATTCAGTATATAAGCGATATCAATCATCAACAGATTACGGATAGTTTCCCAATTATTGGTTCTGACCGATTGAGTTTTGTAAAAGTTATATCTTGTCCGTAACCAATTGTCGATCGTCACCCTGCTGTTAGCATCAATTTTTGCACGAATAAGTGAATATCCTGTAAGAAATGGAAGATATATACTTTCATCGGGAGTTTGGCTTGTTGCTGCGTTAACGGCTGCCCAAGAAAGAAGAAATTCCTTCGCCTTATCAACATATTGCCCTGCATTTGCCTGCTCCTGAAACAAAAAATATTGTAGCGCCAACGAATACACCTTAGCTGCATCAGTCTGCACTTTATTCTTGCCATCGGGATCTGAAATTTTTGCAACCGGAACAGGAACTGTATTCAATGCATCATTTGCTTTAACAGTAACTTGATTGTTTATTAGCGTTTGGGCGGCGGATAATGTTGCTAGATCAAGCTGAATGGAGTCAAAGGTTACTTTATCCATGACTAGGTTGCTATAAAAGTTTGGCCCCGATGCTGTATAATCAATTTTCAATTTTGGTCGAAGTCCCACATCCTGTGCTTCTTTAGACTGAAAGTCGGAATAAAATGAAGTAGAACCGGAGGTTTTTCGCTGTGCGACAATCTTAATAGACAATTTTCTGTCCGAATCCAAAGCTTCTTGAATCACTGAGGAGGGAATATCGAGATAGACAATTCCATTTGTAACTTTTAGTTTTCCATTGACCTCTCCAAGCTTTGTCCCTGTCGCTGGCGCATTATTCCAATTGATCGTTTTCTCACCCCAATCTTTTTCAAGCGTTGTGTAGTACAGCCACTTGGCATTTGCTGTATCCGCAGCACTGGAAACCCCACCAGCCAATTCAACACGTGCTGACTGTACACTAGCAACATTGCTGGGCAATGCGGTCAGATCAAAACGCAGATAGATATCCCTTCGATAACCTGGAGCATCATCTTTGGCAATCAGCCAACTATTATCACCATAATTGGTACTGGCGTTAGTCCCATCCTGAACATACGCATCTGCGACGGGCAAAAGGCTGACCTCATTTGCGGAATCAAAAGTAGCTGCTTTTTTTTGCAGCTGAGCAATAGAGCTTTCGGGCTTCAGCATATCCTTATGACAGGCCATCATTGCCGAAAGTGTGCTCATCAGTGCGACTGCAATGAATCTGAGTTTACTGTTTGTTGTTCTCATTCTTTGTTAGATTTATGATATTGGTAGTTTATAATTGGAACAATATGCCTCTAATACATCCGGGAGATGTAGATCATATTGTTTATCTATTGCTACTAATGGAACAGCCCTGAACAAGAGATCCTCCCAATGAAAATTTCTCTTGGCTATTTACCTCTTTTTAGCTCGCTCTGAAATGGATAGTTCTTTCCACGGCTACGTCCTTTAAAAACGATAAGAACTGAACCATCTTTCCATATCAAAGGAGCAGGATTTGATATATGTTTATGGTTCATGATCTATTGTGACCTAATAAAAAATTCGCTCTAAAAATTGTAGTATTCAATAGAATTATTATCATGTCTTTGAAACAATAAATCAAACATTGTTTCAAAGACTAGGCACTTATGATAGTTTCTATGGCTTGATTACCTTTTCTCCTTGGAGCAACCGATCATACCGAACCAATGCCTCTACATAATAGTAATCAGCATAGGTTAAAGGAACATCAACCTCTGTTTTATGTGGAATCGAACCAACACTATGTTTTAAAATATAGCCACCGGCTTCTTTATAATCTGCTTTGTAGGGTTTAGATGATAAAGACCGCAACATCTGCTCAGCCTTTGAGATATACAGCTGGCTTTCACCACCTGTTGTGTATTGCGCCAGTTCCAGCAAAGCCGAAGCGGTCACCGAAGCGGTCGACACATCACGAAGATCTTTCTGGCTATAATATTTACTATCCGGAGTAAGCTTGTTCTGGTCCATATCCCAATAAGGTATCAGATCTTTTGGAAGATTGGGATGATTCAGATAAAACTGTGCAATATGTCGAGCTTGCTCCAAATATTTCTTGTCGCCGGTCTCGCGGTACATCATCGTATAACCATACAGTCCCCAAGACTGTCCCCTAGCCCATGCAGACTCATCAAACGCACCTTGAGCAGTCTTTCTCGAAATAATGCTTCCATCCTTTGGATTGTAATCCACGACATGGTAGGAACTGTAATCTTTTCGGTAGTGATTGACCATCGTTGTATTGGCATGTTGCACCGCAATATCACGATAACGCTTATCACCTGTCATTTTGGAAACTTCCGTCAGAAACTCCAGGTTCATCATGTTGTCAATAATCACTGGGTAAGTCCAAGGTTGGCCATCCCAGTTTTTGCCCCCATCCCATGAACGGATAGTTTTGGGTGCTTCGTGGAAACGGGTCGCCAATGAGGCTGCTCCGGTACTTAAAATTTCCTTATAAGCAGCCGAATCTCCCGTCAAGCGTAATGCATTACCAAAGCTGCAGTACAACATAAAACCCAAATCATGTGTTCCCTTGTTGTTCTTTTCCTTCTCGAGCTCCTTCAACTTACTTTTGGCTTCCGTTAATAGCTTCTCATCTTTGGTATATTCATAGAGATAGAGCACTGTACCGGGATAAAATCCAGAACACCACCAGCTTGAACCCCAATTCACATATTTACCATCTTTATAGGTTGTAGGCATATCCGATTCATCGATCGATGCTGCGAGGTAGGCGATCTGCTTGTGTGCATTTTCTAAATTGGTACGGACAAATTCTTTGTCAAGCCCCAATTTCACTGTCCCTAAGTTTCGCTGACTGGAACAGGAAATTCCCTGCATTCCTAGTCCGATCATTAAAGCCCCCGTAATATAGTGTTGTATCTTCATTTTATCCAGTCCTTAATCTTTGCTTTTTTATTCTTTTTTCGTTTAATAACTTACATAATAGTCCTTGGGAAATTGCTCAGCATTCCAGCATTTTTGGGAAGTCCAGGGTTGTGGAGCACAGGTCCAGAACTCATCGTCTGCCGGTAACCCCAATGGCAAGAATGACAGAGAGGCCACATACATCGAGCCTGCGTTTGTATAGTAATCTGCGAGATTGGATTGTTTATCACCCACTACGCCCATACGCAGCCATCCTGAGGGTGCAAAGGTTTTGTCAATATAAATATGGCGGAGTATCGTGGTCAATGCGGCTCTGACCTGACCCTTCGAAATATCTTCGGGCAGCTTATTTTCTAGAGCAACAGTCGCTAGAGGCTGGAATGCGGCATTTTTATAAGTTGAGGAGCGTCCAACAACGACATAATGCCCTTCCGGAGAGATCATGCGTTCCAGGTGATGCGCATAACGCTGCATTCGTTTATAGGCTCGCTCATACATTTCCTTGTATTTTCCTCCCGCTGAAATGTTATGACGCAGTGACTCCACCTGCATACAATGGATCACATAACCATTGTAGTGGTCAAAACTAAAATGGGCACCATCACTATACCAGCCATCCCCCACATACCATTCCTGATCAAATTTATTGACCGCATAATCGATCTTTTCCCGTGCACATTCCTCTCCTATGCTGTAAAGAAATGTTTCTGTCATTGCCGCAAAAAGCAGCCAATTGCTCTCATTCGGTTTAATTTTGCGCAATAGTTTAAACTCTTCGACGACTCTTTGCTTAGTGGCCTGGTCCAAAGGCTGCCATAAAGCTTTTGGGGCTCTCAGAAAAGCCAGTGCAAGATGCGCTGCATCCACAAGGGTCTGAGATGAAGGTCCTCGCCAAGTAAAATAATCCGGAGATTTTGGATCTACACCATATTGTATACCCAATAATGCTTGGTCACGTAATTTTTTACGCAATTTACCTTCCTCGGTTGCGTCATCCGCTAATTCCAGCCAAGGTGCCATTCCAGCCAACAAACGCCCAAAGGCTTCCAGGTATCCAACGCCGGGATCCCTACTATCAAAAGTCGGGCTCACCTCCATCGGCATATTTTTACGCCATTGTTCCTTACTGATATTGCTCAATATGGGAGCTGCCATCTTGTGTAAGATAGATACCCAATAGGCACGATCGTTCTCGCGGTAATTATTTCTTTCCGACGCGGTAACATTGGCTTTCGCTTCACCAGCAAAAGATGTCGCCAGGGCTCCCATCCCGGCACCGCCCAATAGTTTTAATAAGAGTCTTCTTTTCATTGACATTGGTTTATAACGAACACAATCGAAGTGTTACACAAAACATTAAAAATCTTTATTTTAACTAAAAAAAACAAACAAAAAGAAATCAATCGCTCGAGCAAACGATTGCATGAGCGATTGATAACAACTTCTTTACAGGAGACAGAAAAATCTTCTCCTATTTCTTAATCGTCCCAGCCACTATTTTGTGTCAAGGCTGTGTTTCGTTCCCGTTCCACTTGTGGAATTGGCAATGTATAGAGCTGATCACCTCTCCAGTCATACGGAGAAACGACTCCTCCCCATGCTTGCTTAATGCCGTTTCCTGTGTAAAAGGATGTTTCTTTCAATGTATTCCAACGCAACTCATCAAAATAGATAACACCTTCACACATCAACTCACGACGGCGTTCTTCACGAATTTCTTTCCGAAGATCCTGCTCACCAATTCCTAACGATAACTCTCCAACTCCTGCACGCTTTCTGACCTCATTTACCTTAAGCACAGCTTCGCCTGGTTTTTTCGACTCATTCAATGCCTCCGCCCATAACAAAAGGATATCCGCATAACGCATGACGATATAATCATATGCGCCAGCTTCTCTGTTTGGGATACCTGGATTAGCACCTTCGTAAACAAACTTACGTGGGTAGTAGTAAAAATCAGTGACGATATCCGTTCTCAAATCAAACACGCCACCAAACTCCTGTCTATATGGCCATCTAGAAGTAAAGGTTTGATCTGTTGCACCATTGGCTCCCACAAATGTAGAATATGGTAGAATGACATTGCTAGCTAATCTAGGATCACGATCTTCATAGGCTTTCTTCAGGCGTTCTTCATTACCGGTAGGCAAATACAAAGACATATCAAGCTTGTTTGTCGTCCGTTTTTCTATATTCGATATTTCAGTAGCAGTCAAATTATTCCGAAGGAAAAACACCTCCCTTTGGCCCGGTGCCATCTGATTATAGCCTGGCAAGTAATCGTTCCAATTAAACTTAGATCCATCTTTGCGTTGATAGCGGTCTGCCGCATCAGGGTGTACTAAATAAGTATTCCAATTGGATCCAAATGCTGAGCGCGACCCAAATCTGAACTGATAATCCGAACCGTATCCTGCCAATGCGATATTCTGAATACTAAATATAATCTCCGGACTTTGTTCATTATCTCCTTTAAATAGAGACGCATAATTACTAAACAAACTGTGTCCCAAGTTTTTAACCTGTTCGAAATCAGCGATTGCTTTTGCCCATTCTTTTGTATACATATAAACCTTGCCACGGAGCGCATAAGCGGCAGATTTTGTCACCCTACCAAAGTTTGCATTTCCTTTATCATAGCGATTTGGTAACTGAGCTTCGTTGATACAATCCGTGAGATCTTTAATGATAAAGCTCCAAACTTCCTGTTCAGTATTCCTTGGTTTATCAACTTTGTCCCATTCGATTGGATCGGTATAAATAGGCACTCCTTTATACAACTGATTCAATCGATAATAGTAATAGGCGCGTAAGAATTTTACTTCTGCAGTTAATTTAGCCTTTTTCTCTGCTCCCACTGGTGACACATTGGCTATCCCATAGATCGCATTATTGCTCCGATGAACACCTTCATATAAATTTTGCCAAGTGGATGAAAAAATCCCCGATGAACTTGTTGCCGTTGCATTCATCAAGGTTGAATTATCCCGGCCTTGGAGAGTAACATAGGAATCATATACATAAAGCATCTGACCGAGGCGCAAACCTTGATATACACCATTTACACCTTGGTCCGTAAGGTTTTCAGTTAGCCACATATTATTGGTCAATACCTGTGTTTTAGGTACTGTATCCAATAAATCCTTCTGACAAGCAGAAAACAATGTTGCTGAACCGAGAGTCACGCTAAGCAATATTTTTTTACTCCACAAATTATATTTTTTTATATTATTTTTCATAATCTTTCTCTTTTTAGAATCCAATATTCAAACCAAAAGCAAACTGTTTCATTGTTGGATATTCTGCTCCTGCACCAACTTCTGGATCTAACCCCGGAAAATCAGTAAACATCAATAGGTTCTCTCCAGAGAAAAATACCCTTAAACTACGTACTTTAACTTTTTCAGTTAGTTTCTTATCAAACGTATAACCTATTTGCAAATTTCTAAGCTTTAAAAAATTTGCATTATACAACCAATAATCGCTTGCCTGATTATTGATATTTTCTGCAGAAGTTCCGTATTTCAATCTTGGGAAATATCCATTTTGATTGGTACGTGGATCATTTGGTGCCGCCGGGTTATAGAAATAATGGTCATCTGCAATACGAGTGGTTACCTGGTTACCAAGGATCAACACATTGTTATTATAACCAGCATCTGTCCAATAATACTGTCCTCCAGCCTCTCCTGCCCAAATCATAGACATATCAAGACCTTTATAAGAGAATCCGAGATTAAATCCATAGATATATTTAGGA
This sequence comes from Sphingobacterium sp. UBA1897, assembly GCF_002337775.1. NCBI lineage: Bacteria > Pseudomonadati > Bacteroidota > Sphingobacteriia > Sphingobacteriales > Sphingobacteriaceae > Sphingobacterium > Sphingobacterium sp. UBA1897. Next base: position 240,290 of record NZ_DDGR01000001.1, on the reverse strand, counting down.
CTTGTCGACGTTCCGGTAAAGTACTGGTCGGCATTATTTCCATAAATACCATCTCCGTTCAGATCGGCATAGATCAAGTCTCCATAATACATCCGTGCATTCGAACCATAGCTATCCGCAATGGCTTGGGATGAGGTTACAAAAGAATAACCAGCAGCTTTCATCGCTTTTGCCCACTCGTAATCCTGATCCGTACGGATCATCCCTGTAGTAGGTCCACCGTTAACATTGACGGATCCGTCGGAATTAAAATAACTACCATTTCCTCTATATACTTGACGTAAATAGAATTCATCCAACTGGTATCCCTCAAGTCTTCGGTTTACACCACCTGTAGATACATCACCTAAATTAGTCTGCCATACCATTTTTCCCGTTCCGTCATCAACCATACCTTGAACCAGCTTACCCTCGTATTCCGTAACTTTATTTTTATTATACGAGAAATTACCACCAATGTTATAACTGAAATCCCCGATCTTATCCCGCCAGTTCAGGTTAAGCTCAATTCCTTTATTACGCATAGCGGCCTGGTTATAAAAGGGAGCACTAGCAGTACCCGCAGTAATTGGCATCTGCGCTGTACGAATAATATTTGAAGTTTTACGATCGTATAAACTTAGTTCCACGGATGCGCGTCGGTTTAATGTTGCAAATTCCAATCCAAGCTCCTTATTTTCGGAATCTTCCCATTGCAACAAGTTATTGCCAAAACGTGACAATCTAAGACCATTAGCCTGCGCGCCGTTGAAAGAATAACCTACCTGGCCATACACACCATGCCATCCATATACGTTGAGATCGTCTCCGCCATCATTCCCTAATTTACCCCACGATCCACGAATTTTAATATCTTGCAAATAAGGATCTACCGCCTTCATAAATGATTCCTTAGACAATATATATCCTAACGAAACAGAAGGGAAAGTACCATATTTCTTGCCAAGACCAAATTTTGATGAACCATCTCGGCGTAAACTAAATTCGGCTAAATATTTCCCATCATAATCGTAGCTAAAGCGACCGAAAAAAGAACGCATGGAGTTATCAGATTCTGCGCCGGAGATGCTATTCATCTCGGTTCCTGTACCGATATTAGTAATGGTAGCATCTATCAATCCTTTTGTAGAAGCACTAAATCCAGAATCGTTGTAATAAAATTCATTATGACCAACTAATGCACCAATCGTATGTTTACCAATCGTCGTGTTATAACGCAATACGTTATCAAAAGATTTTCTGTAAATTTTATTATAGGACTGTCCAGTCGTCGAGGTCGCAAGGTTAACAGGAGTCGACGTAATCGTCATGGTTGAAAAGTCATACCGTGGTGACGGATCAGACCAGGTTTTCACTTCATCAAATCGGCTCTGGTAATTAAATTTCGTTTCAAATGTCAAACCCTTCCAAAGTTTAACATTTGCAAATAAGGTTGCGTTGAGCCGTGTACGTTCATTACTTCCTTTATTATCGTAAAGGTAGGTCAATAAATTGTTCAGCTGAGATGATTCTCCGGAGCTGAGCACAGCGCTTCCAAACTTACTGTCATACATTGGGTAAATACCTGGTGTAGTTTGCCGCAAAAAATTATACAGATTGGCATCTGAAGCCATAGAACGTTCTTCTTTAACAACAAATGTCTGTGTACCCACGGTCAGGAAGTTGGTAACATCTGTCTCCAGATTCACCCGCCCTTCATAGCGTTTCATCCCTGTATTGTGCATAATGCCAGGGTTATCCTGTATTCTTCCAGATAGATTGTAGCGGATATTTTCACTCCCCCCCAAAACACTGACATTATGACTTTTTAACCAGGCATTCTCATAAATCCAATCGCCCCAGTTTGTATTGGGATATGCGACATAATTTGGTATGCCCTGAGCAGTCAAACCATTTGGATCAGCATTTGCCGCCGTCCAGGTATCAATAGCACTTTGCGTATATGGGCCTTTCTCGCCGATATTTTCTGCGGCCTCTTGAAACAAGCTCATATGTCTCAAATAATCGCTTACAAATTCAGGCTTTGCGCTTGGCGTTGTTCTCGAAAACAAACCTGAATATTTTATTTGCGGCGCTTGTCCGCCTTTTCCTTTCTTTGTTGTAATGACAATAACTCCATTCGCGGCCCGCGCACCATAGATAGCTGCCGAAGACGCGTCTTTTAATACTGATATTGTTTCAATATCTTCCGGATTTACTGCATCCATTACCCCCTGAATACCGTCAATAATGACAAGAGCATCATTATTGTTCATGGTACCTGTACCGCGTACGCGAATGGTTGCTCCATCACTACCAGGCTTACCATTACCGACTTTGACTTGGACACCGGCTGCAAGCCCCGAAAGTGCCGAAGATACGTTCGTTACCGCTCTACTTTCAAGCTTCTTGCCATCAATCGTCGCAACCGACCCTAACAATTTCGCCTTCTTCTGTTGTCCGTACCCCACGACTACAACTTCATCAATGGCAGCACTTGTACCATCCATAGTTACATTGACGACATTACGTCCATTGACAACAACTTCCTGATTTTGATAACCGATATAGGAAACGACAATTGTTGCATTGGAGCCAACTGACAATGAATAGGTACCGTTTGCATTTGTAGAAGTAGAAACACTTCCACCCTTTTCTCGAATCGTTACACCCGATAAAGGTGCTCCTTGACTGTCTGTAATCCGCCCCGTAATTGAAATTTTCTGTTGTGCCATACTCGCACCCACAGTAAACATCATCATAGCAGACAGTCCAACTTTGTAAAACTTTGCCATACTTTAGGAAATTAGTTTTATAATAAAAATTGGTTGTTTAATAGGTCAAAGATGAGTCTATAAGCAAATTAAGAGGGGTGAAATTCATAAATATTTGGGGGTAAAATCTTAAATTTGACACAAATACCCCATAACCATGAGCATACTACCTATTTTATCGAGACATTTTTTACTGCTGATATCCATCATTTCCATTGGTCATGCCCAGAATCTGAAATTTGAGACACTGAGCCAGGAGAACGTATTGGATAAACAGGCGGTATTAACAATTGCTCAAGATAAACAAGGTAAACTGTGGTTCGGTGGCGGAGCCAACCTTTTTGTCTATGACTCCCAAAATATCACCAATATCCTCGTACAGGATACGGTATTTAAAAAGGTAGATTACATTAACAAGATTGCCATCAACGCAAATAATGCCCTTTTTATTGCTACAGCAACGCAGTTATTTATTTTCGACATCGACAAACGTAAAGCCGTATTTAAACAGGGAAAACCTTTTCAGGAAAAAATTGCTGTTACCGACATTCAGTTTCTTTCAGACCAGATATTTTTGTGCACTGACAAAGGACTCTATCAGGCTGTCCCGACAGCTGGAACCTACAATCTCAAGAAAATTCTTGACCGTCCGCGGGTGCAATCCATTATTCAAACTAGCCCCAACAACTATATAATAGCCAGTTACAATGGCATAGAATCTTTTTCATTGCAAAATAATCAGGTCCTCCATATCCAGAATCTGATACTGCCTGCGCTCCCTTTAAAAGAACGTATTTTCTGTGCCCTATATCTCCATAAAAACATCCTGTGGGTTGGCACAAAATTGCATGGAATATTCCAATATAACTTCGCTGATAAAAAATGGAATAACTTAACAGAAACAAATAGCAATCTGCTCAGCAATAACATCCGGAAAATTGTCCCAACTAAACAGGGAGACCTGCTGATCGGTACATTAAAAGGACTCTCCATCTTTAATGGGGCACCACATTTCTTAAACTATAAACATAATACCTCCGTCAAAAACTCATTGAGTCAAAATTCAATCTATGATATTTTTATTGATCGACAACAGATCACCTGGATAGGAACTTATTTCGGCGGAATCAATGCCATCTACCCCGAACTGATCCCCATACAGCATTACTCAACACGTTCGCGTCCTGGTCTCAGCCTCAATAGTGATATCACCGGTAGCTTCGCCGAATCAGACAATGCCTATTGGATAGGAACGGAGGAAGAGGGAATCAACAAAATTGACAAAAGAACAGAAACGACCTCTCCTTTGTCAAAATTGACCCGGTCAAACCTGATCAAGGATCTATATGTTAGAGATAACAAAATTTATGCGGCACAGTATGGCGGGGGCTACTCCATTATCGATGCACAATCTGGAAACACACAACACTTTTACCTGGAAAAAGATGTCTTGAATCTCAAAAACAATATTTATAGCATTTACGTCGATCCCGTACATCGCATTTACCTCGGAACCAATAAAGGGCTTTACATCGTCGATCCTGGAAAACCTGCAGCGTATAACGCTGCATTAAAAACAGGTACAATTGATGATATCCAAGCGGACAATAAACAGCAGACTTATTTTCTCAGAGGAGGTACACTTTTTCGCAAAAAACCAAATGAATCAAACATAAACCCAATAAAACAGCTGGATACATTAACGCTAGGTGGGTTTTATGTTCACCCGAACGGGGACATCTGGCTGACATCCAAAGAATACTTATATCATTTTGATCAGCATGATCAATTAACCAAGGTCTCTCGCTTTCCGAACAATTCGCTAGGCTGGCCCATCTTTGTGAACAATCAGGTATGGCTTACCAGTAAAAATGGATTAATATGCTATAATCCCAAAACAAAACATAGCTACCTCCTGAATCAGTATGACGGTTTACCGGTCAAAAATCTACTTGGAGCCAAAGTCTTTGCCAGCAAAACAGGAACACTATTCGTCACAACACTCAATGGCGTAGTTGCCATGGATACCCGAACAATAATTTTCAATCAGACTATCCCCGAGGTACTCTTCCGGAATATCTTTCTCGAAGAGACACCATTGAACTACGGACGGCTTCAGAAAACGACCGATCACAACAGCTATCAGCTCAAACTCCGACATGATGAAAACTTTGTTACGATTAATTTCTCAGGTTCTAATTTCATCAAACCACAAAAGAATAGATACCGATATAAGCTTGATGGCTTTGACAAGGATTGGGTTGAAACAAGTACTCCGTCAATACGATATACCAATATTCCAGTCGGAATGCATACTTTGACCATATTCGCCAGTAACAACGATGGCATTTGGAGCAGTATACCCCTACGGATCAATATCGATATTAAACCTCCCTTTTGGAGAACCTGGTGGGCCTATCTGTTGTATGCCGGCTTGTTTACCTTGGGTGTACATTTTGTCATCAAGTTTGTTGTCGAACGTGAGATGTTGATCAATTCAGAACGGGAACAGGAAAAGAAAATAAAATTCTTTACACAGATATCGCACGAAATTCGCACACCGTTGACTTTGATTACAGCTCCATTAGACGAAATTATTTCCGAAACGGCCAATCTGACTTCTACACAAAACAAAGTAAAACGGATAAAAAAGAATGCCAGTAAGCTCCTTGGTGTTATCAACGAGCTGCTGGACTTTAAAAAATTCGATGACAAACACTTTGTACTGAAGAAAACCGACATCTCTTTTAGAGAATACATAGAAGACACGTTCTACCTACTGAATGACCTTGCCAAAACAAAACATCTCAACTATTATATACGTCAGTTGGATGCAGTAGGATTACAATCCATCGATACCGTGCAATTTGATAAAGTGATGTTTAATCTACTGTCCAATGCTATCAAATACACACCCGATTATGGTACAGTTTACTTGGAGTTGATCGAAAGTGATGACTCGTTTTCCATAAACATAGTTGATAACGGCATTGGCATTGCTACAGACAATCAGTTTAAAATATTTGAAGAATACTATCGTGAAGAACAAGCTAATGATGCGATCGGCACAGGCATTGGATTGGCACTTACCAAACAAATTGTGCTGCAACACAAGGGAGACATTCGTTGTTTTTCACAGGACGATGAAAAAGGAAAATGGACGGTATTTACGGTAACCTTACCGAAACAAGCTGGCGAGAAAGTAGAGCTGCAAGCAATAGGCCTCCTTGGAAAGGAAACAGAAGACGTTAGCACACCTGTACCAAGCACGCTTGATACTTCCTTACAACAAACTATTTTAATTGTAGAAGACAATAAAGAATTATTAGCAACAGTTGTCAATCTATTTCAGGATACCTACACGATCATTACAGCAAACAATGGTGAAGAGGCTCTTTCCAAAGCATTGGAATATATCCCTGATCTGATTATTTCAGACCTCATGATGCCTTACATGGACGGTGCTCAATTGTGTCAGGCCATTAAAACAAATATGGTAACAAGCCACATTCCGTTCATTTTGCTGACGGCCGTAACCGATAGCCATTCACAAACCTTAGCACTAGAACTGGGCGCCAATATCTATTTGACAAAACCCTTCGACAATAAACAACTATTTCTCTCCGCTCAGAATCTCATGGCTATCAGCCACAAAAAGAGTAAAGAATTTCAGGTCAAAACAGCTTCATTCGACAATGAACTTGATGCGCAATTCATCTCATCCCTAAATGAGTTGATCGAAGCTAATATCCAGTCAGATGGCTTTGATGTTAATTATATATCGCGTACAATGGGAATGAGCGCACCAATTCTCTATCGCAAGTTGAAGGCCATATCCAATTTGTCACTCAACAATTATGTCAAAACGTATAGGTTAAACAAAGCGAGAGAATTACTGACATCGACCATGAATATCAGTGAAGTGGCTTATACCGTGGGCTTTTCCGACAGAAAATACTTCAGCAAGGAATTTAAAAAACAGTTTGGATACAATCCATCGGAACAGACCGCGACGCCTAACCAAAGTAGCTAAACCCTGCTATATCGAATTGTGGTCTCTATAAGATCCAATAAACTCCGTAAGAGCCAATAAAAAGACAGAGGTGGCTACGCCACCTCTGTCTTTTAGCTTTAACTGCGCTTTTAATCAAGTTCGAATCTTACTTAAAACAAATCATTTTTTAAACGATCTGATCCCACTAAAATAAGCTTTTAGCTGTTGACAGCCTTATTTAGCAATCTCTTTGATCATTGGTTCGCCCGCCAATAAGCGTTGATATCGGACCAGGGCCTCCACATAATAGTAATCGGCATAGGTCAAAGGCACATCGATTTCCGAATTCAACGGTAGCGCTCCAACGCTATGTTGTAATATATAACCTCCATTTTGACCATAAGGTGCCATATAAGGTGCTTTCGACAGATTTTTAAGAATAGTTTCTGCTTTTTCAAAATAATTCAAAGCTTCGCTCCCTTTCGTATATTGTGAGAGCTCTAACAAAGCAGATGCATATAATGCCGCCGCAGATACATCCCGCAGATCCTTATTCGGATACATTTTATCTGACTGCGCAATTTTATCTTTATCAAAATCCCAGTAAGGAACCAGATCAGCAGGCAAATTCGGATTGCTTAGGATATACTTTGCGATTTGCTGGGCCTGCTTCAAAAATTCTTCCTTCTTTGTCTCGCGGTACATCATGGTATAACCATACAGCGCCCATCCTTGTCCTCTTGACCATGCCGATTCATCAAATGCGCCCTGATGGGTCTTTTTACCAATCGCCTTACCTGTGTTTTTATCATAATCGATCACATGGTATGAACTATAATCTTTTCTAAAGTGATTTTTCAAAGTTGTTTCAGCATGAGATACCGCAATATCATAGAATTTTTTATCTCCAGTCATTTTAGACACCTGTGTCAAAAACTCCAGATTCATCATATTATCGATTATAACCGGATACTGCCATGATCCGTGATCCCAAGAACGGATCGTTTTGGTAATGGGACTATAGCGAGATGCTAAGGAATTCGCACCGGTGCTGAGTACTGGTCCATACTTTTGCGTATCGCCCGTGAGACGAAGTGCATTTCCGAAACTACAGAATAACATAAACCCTAAATCATGTGTGCCCTTGTTGTTCTTTTCTTTTTCTAGATAGGTCAATTTCTCGGTTGCTTTCTTTAATAACCCTTCATCTTTGGTGCCTTCATATAAATACAACAATGTCCCTGGATAAAACCCCGAACACCACCAGCTCGACGAAGAAAATACCTCTTTGCCATTTTCGAAAGTTTTTGGAAACTTTTCTGTCGGAGTTTCGTTCGCCAGGACTTTTATTTGCTTCGCTGCAGCATCTAGCTGCTGCTGAATAAACGCTTTGGATAGATTCGGTTTTGCCGTTTGCGCCTGACCGACAGTCGAAGTACCCAAAATGGCCAATAATAACACGGAAAGTTGTTTTAATTTCATTATTTTCTATTCTTTTATTTTTATTTGGTCAGCGCATTAGCGCTTTAATTCTATACCTAAATAATCCGCTCTTTTTCTTTATTTCAATTGATCGAGGAATATTAAGCAATTGGCTCAAGGAGCTTGAATATTCAGTTTCAACGTAATTTCTTTAGCTTACTTTTATCAATGTACATTAATCAAAGCGATTGCTCCCTTATCAAGCTTCAGATCAATTGTTCCATCTCTCCTTATATCAAACGTACCTTTTCCCTGTATCTTTACCTCTGGTATTCCGATATCGGATTTTAAACGTAGACGACCTCCATATTGACTTTTGATCCGGATGTTGGCCGTTTTTCCATTTTTCCGCTCTGCTGATACGAGATTTCCACCATCTGTCAAAAAATTGGTAAAGGAAACATCCTTCCATTTATGAGGAATAGCAGGAAACACGCGTAATACACCATTCCAATACTGCATACACAATTCTTGAATACTGGCCATCGCTGCCAGTGGGGTTTCTATCACCGGACCACTTTCAGCATATAGTGTATTGGCTTTAATATATTTCTGCAATAGCACATCCAGCGAAGCCAAAGCCGAGTCTCCTCTTCCCATCATGGCATACATAGAGGCAGCCCCCGTAAATGAATAGCCCTGCAACAATTGCTTTTTGCTCTGCCAATGTGCAATAGAGCGCTCAATAAGAGCTTGATTATTTACCTGATCCCAGTTTATATCGTAAAAAGGATAAATCATCATTAGATGCGAATAGTGACGATGCGACTCGCCATACGGTAGATCTTTTGCGATCATAAAGCCATCGACATCTTGTGGATAATCAATCAAGTTGGCCAATACGTCTGTCCAGACAGCATGAAGTTTATCCTTGCCGCCTCTTTCTTGATCCAGCTCAATAAGCGTCTTGAGCCCCCATTTGAAAATAGAAAGATCATAATTTGTATCATAAGCATACCCTTTTGAATATTCTGGTGAATAGGTTTTCACACCGATATGGTATTTTCCTGCTTGATTCTTTTCCAATAAGTGCAAATGATAATTTATCGCTTCCTTCAGTAGCGGAAATAAGCGATCATATACTTCCTGCGACAGGGTCGCTCGATAATATTGATAATAACTATGCAACAGCCATACGAGATTACCTAGCTCCTTTTCACCATCGGAAGCCGCATCCAATGAAACATTTTTTGCCAGAAGAACAGGACTCCATAAGCTTGGCCCCGAGGAGCGACCTACAGCCAAACTGTTATAGCGATAAGGCTCGGGAACATTTTGTCTTAAATTATCTTTATTCCGATCAATCATCTGGATCAACGAGTTTGTAATACCGAGCTGGTTCGCTTTGAAAACAGGGGAATAAGCAAGTTGCATATTAAGATTAAGCCAGTACGCTGGCCACGGAGTTGGACTTGTCCAGGGCCCCTGTAAATCCATAGCGGGTTTATCTGACCTTGTTGCACTGGCAAGCTTATACAGTTGCATTTCATAAAACTGCTGGTAAACCGTATCTGGCAGCTCCAGTGTAGATGCTACAAAATAGTCTGTCCACCACTTGCGATGGGACGCCAGTCCCTTCGTTAACTTTTGTTCTTTAAAATTCTGAACATAATTGATCGCCTTTTTGACATAAGCGGTTCCCTGCTGGTTATAATCTACGGTAATTAAATAGGTATCCACTTCTTTGCCGGATCTGCCACAATAAGCCGTCACATACCCTCCCCCGGCTAGAAGAGGCTGATCAAAATATTTTATTTCGCCTTGGGTGCCAAAACTTCCTTTTGGATTTGTCGGATAGTTTTTCGGTTTTTGCGTATAGCTGAATCCCATCCTTGGGCTGATGGCTTCGTCGGGTTTCCATGTAAGATGGTAATTCCCGTTAAAATCTTTTTTAAATACCTCTAGCAAAATAATGTTGTCATTTGATAAGGTGGTCGTCCGAATTCTCACCATCCCTTGGTCTGTGCCGACTTTCGCCTCAGCATAGGCATCTTTTAAATGAATTTCTCCTTGTGCCTGCACAATCGGGCGTTCAAATTCTATTTCAAAATGACCTAACGACATACGCGCCTGATCAAACAATTTATCGGCCGAATTCGCTCGATGATCATAAATATCAGTTCTTCCAATATCCACACGCATCGAATTCTTACCGGCTAAGTAAGTCATCGTTCCCAGGAGACCATTTCCAGTAAACACTCCTTCATAAATCGTATGGCCCAACACTGGAATTCTAAATTGAGCTGATCCTCCAAATGGCTGGCATAGGATGCAAACGAGTAAAAACAGTATTCTTAGATTCATCATTAGGATTTAATGCTATCAGAGCGACCATAAAGATGCTGGATTATTCTCCTGAAATCAAGCCTCTTTTACGAAAACGATTGAGGAAAATCGAGATCAAGTCCTTTTCTGTCTACCACATCGAATAGCTACCACACTGAAATGTAACAATTTAGTAGATAAAACAACACAGCATAGGCAATAATGAGGTAGCTATATATGAAAGAAATGAATTCAACAGTATTCTTTTGTTATTTTTTAACAAAACACAAATAAACAATACGTAAAATTTTAGTTATCAGTTTACATTTATTAGTTTTTTATCTATTTTTAAGATTAAATATCCAATGCCGTTATTTTTAACAGCCTAATAGTGGATCAATTATAAAACAACTAATCCAACCAAAATGAAAGAACAGAATTCATCAAGGCGTGATTTCATAAAAAAATCCGTGGTCGGTGCTGCGGCATTTTCTATTGTACCACGCTTTGTACTCGGAGGACAGGGCTATCTTGCTCCGAGCGACCATCTAACCAAAGGTGTAATTGGTGTCGGCAATATGGGCCGTGGACACTTTGGCTACGCCGGAACTAAAACAGTAGCCATTTGTGATGTGGACAAAACCCATCTAGCGGCAGCACAAGCAGACTTAGGCGGTGGTGTGAAGGAATACCATGACTTTAGGGAGTTGATTAAATCTCCAGAAGTAGATATTGTGCATATTGCTACTCCACCACATTGGCATGGACTGATGTCCATTGAAGCGGCAAAAGCAGGAAAAGATATCTGGTGTGAAAAACCAATGACACGTACTATCGGTGAGGGTAAAAAAGTGAAAGAAGCCATTGCACAACATGGCAATATCTTCCGTTTAAATACCTGGTTTCGTTTCAAGGATGATTTTTATGGAATGAATGTTCCAGTAAGCAAAATCAAAAAATTAGTTGATACTGGCATGTTAGGTTGGCCTTTGAAAGTTACAATAAGCAAACATACCGGATTTGACTGGAAGTTCTATTGGGTAGGAAAGGAAAATTTACCAGAGGAGAAAGTACCGGCTGAACTTGACTACGATTTCTGGTTAGGTCCGGCGCCATATAAGCCTTACAATAAACACCGCGTGCATACCACTTTTAGAGGATATTGGGATTATGATGGTGGCGGTCTAGGAGATATGGGGCAACATTATATGGATCCTGTTCAATACTTCTTAGGTAAAGACAACGAAAGTCCGATTACCGTCGACGTTGATGCTCCGCAGCAACATCCGGATGCCGTGGGCACATGGAGACGAATTACATTTACCTATGCCGATGGTTGTCAGATCATTTTAGACGGTGAAGCAAAAGATGAAAAGGCAGCCTATATTGAAGGTCCAAAAGGTAAATTATATCGAGGATTCCAATCAGATATACCAGATTTGGAAAGAAAACTTGCACAGTACCCTGAACCTGCACCACAGATTACTGACTTCTTGGAATCCGTTCGCACAAGAGAAAAGTTTGCACTGAATGAGATCAATGGACACCGTTCTTGTACCTTGGTCAATATGGGATTAGCAGCATTGCGACTGAACAGATCACTAAAATATGACTCCCAAAATGAGCTATTTATTAATGACGACGCCGCAAATAGATTAATTCACCAACCAATGAGAGGCCCTTGGTCTATTTAAAAAGATATCCCAATGAAAAGAATATTCAATTCGCTGACCGTATTGCTTCTTATATCTAGTGCAACCTACGCTCAGCAACCACAAAATAGAACGACTGCAACTAAAATAGCAGACGTATTGGCACAACAGCCGGCTGAAGAAAAAGAAAAGTTTTTACTTGCCATGCATGAGCTGGAAGGTTTTTCTTCTGATGACGTCGTTACGTTCCTCAAAGGACTTAAAGCACCAGGTAGCAACAATGCTCCGATAGAATTTGCGGCAAACAGCTATTCGTTCTATGTAAATCAGCCTGGTAAAGAACAACAAAAAAGAGTTTTCGTTGAAGGATTGGCAAAATCCATAGCGCAATTGAGTGAACCAACAAATCAGGTCTTTGCCCTACGCCTGTTACGTCAATGCGCCGATAATACAGCTATACCAGCTGTCGCTAATTGTTTGACAAACGATTATCTCGCCGATGCAGCAGCGAGAACCCTAGTATCTATTCGTACCCCTGAATCGACAGCAGCCTTAGAAAAAGCTTTAGCAGCATCCACAACAGAGAAAACTGCCATTGCCCTGGTTACAGCACTCGGAGATCTAAAAGATAAAAATGCTGAAAGTGCCATTTTAGGATTAACGCAAAAATATAATTCGGATGGCTTCCAACGAACAGCATTGATCGCGCTGAGCAAAATCGGGGGCACAGCTTCTGAATCGCTATTCCAGGAAAAACTAAATGCTGCCGGCTATAGCTATGACAAATTGGATGCAGTAGGACTTGGTATTGACTATGCTCAAGCATTGATCGACAATAAACACGACCAAGATGCGGTTAAGTTCCTAAACAAGTTTTTCCAGGAATCACAAAAAGCAAAATCGATCAACGGCCAAATTGCATCGCTTAAATTATTGACAACCATCGACCCAGCGAAACAACAAAAGAACTTGTTAGCAGCTGTTAAGAGCGATAATGGTGCTTACCGTAACATTGCATTACAATTACTCGGAAAATACGGAAAAGGCGCCGACGCAAAAAGCTTGCTTGCTTTAGCAAGCAAGGGTACTCCTGAAGTGCAAGAAAGTGTATTGAACTACTTAGCCCACAATGGTTCGGCAAGCAGCTTAAAACTAATCCAGGCATTAGTAAATAAAACACAGTCTCCCGTAACTAAATTAGCTGGATTAAGTGCACTAAATACACTATCTCAGGGTAAAGAAACCAATACCTTAATCCAGGCGCTCAACGCTGATCAACAATTTAACAATTCGGTAAAAGCATTGATCCTTTCATCGAAAGATGCAAATGTCGTTACTGATGTCAACAATGCACTTGCCACTGTAGACGACGACAAAAAGATTCAATTGCTGGATATTTTAAGTAAACGTTCCAACAATGCATCATCCAAAGCTGTATTAGCCATAAAGAGTGCAAACCCTGCTGTCGAAGAAGCGATCAACAAAGCACTCCCAAATGTCGCTCAGGAATCGGACTTAGAAGAACTATTCGGTAGGTTAAACAATACAACAGACAATAAATCTGCCGTGCTATTGCAACGTGCCATTGTCAATGTGGTTCAGTCAAGCACAAATTCAAAGGGATTAACAGAAAAACTAGCAGCTAATATATCGAAGTCTGCAGCGCCTAATACCGCTAAGTATTTCCCTATTTTTGCTGGGCTTGGTGACGCCCAGTCATTGAAAGCTGTAACTGCATACCTTAACAACAATAATACAGGTCTACGGTCCGCAGCAATTGAGTCTTTGGCTAGCTGGTCTACCTCCAACGCACTGCCAGAATTGGTATCTCTTTCCCGAACAGAAAAAGACGATAATCTTTTCAATACGGTATACAGTGGATTAATTAAATCAATTTCTTCTTCTTCGAATACGCCTGAACAGAAAACTTTGTTATTAAGAGATGCATTCAACGTTGCCAAAACCACAGATCAGAAAAAAGCAGCATTATCTGCGTTACAACCTACAGGAACATACCAGTCTTTAGTTTTTGCCGCTGATTTAATGAGCGACGCGCAACTTGGCGGAACTGCGGCCAATGTAGCGATGAACATTGCAATGGACAACAAGTTCTATGGCAAAAAGGTTAGAGAGGTTCTTGAACAGGTAATCGGTAAATTGTCGGGTAGTGAAAGTGGATACCTTAAGGAAGCTGTTGTTCGCTATCTCGCTGAAATGCCGATCAAAGAAGGTTATGTTTCGATGTTCAATGGTAAAGACCTAAGTGGCTGGAAAGGTTTGGTAGCAGATCCGATCAAACGCAGTAAAATGAACGAGAAAACTTTAGCAGCAGAACAAGCTAAAGCCGACGATATCATGCGCAAAGGTTGGACAGCATCCAATGGTGAAATTGCCTTCAGTGGTAAAGGCGATAATCTGGCGACCGTAAAGAAATATGGCGATTTTGAAATGCTGGTAGACTGGAAATTGGAAAACTATGGCGGTATAGAAGGTGATGCCGGTATCTACTTGAGAGGTACTCCCCAAGTACAAATTTGGGATATTGCGAATACAAGAGTCGGCGCCCAAGTTGGCTCTGGCGGATTATATAACAACCAGAAAAATGAAAGCAAACCGTTGAAGGTTGCCGACAATGCTACTGGCGAATGGAATACATTTAAAATCAAAATGGTAGACGATAAAGTCACAGTTTGGTTAAATGGACAGTTAGTAACCGATAATATTCCTCTTGAAAACTATTGGGATAGAAACCAATCAATTTTCCCTACCGAACAAATTGAGTTACAAGCGCATGGTTCAGTTGTTTATTATAGAGATCTTTTTATCAAGGAATTCCCAAGAAAACAAATCTTTAAATTGAGCGATCAAGAGAAAAAAGAAGGTTTTGAAGTACTTTTTGATGGAACAAACCTCGACAAGTGGACAGAAAACCAAGCTTATGTTGTCAACGACGAAGGTTATATCTGGGTGTATCCAAATGCAAAATTTGGTGGAAACCTTTACACAAAAGAAGAATATGCAGACTTCATTTATCGCTTCGACTTCAAATTAACGCCTGGTGCCAACAATGGTGTGGGAATACGCGCTCCTCTGGAGGGGGATGCCGCATATGAGGCCATGGAAATCCAGGTACTTGATGATGGTGCAGATGTTTATAAAGACTTAAAGCAATACCAATATCACGGTTCAATTTATGGAGTTGTTCCTGCCAAAAAAGGTCATTTAAAACCCGTAGGTGAATGGAACTCCGAGGAAATCGTGGTGAAAGGAAATCGCATCAAAGTTACACTGAATGGCGCGGTTATCGTGGATGCGGATATCGCCGAGGCAAGCAAAAATGGAACCCTGGATGGCAAACAACATCCTGGGCTTAAACGAACCTCTGGTCATATCGGGTTTCTAGGACACGGTACCGAAGTATTCTTTAAAGATATTCGAGTAAAAAAACTCAAATAGTCTAAACTTATACGTAGAGAGGGGATAAGGAATCTTATCCCCTTTTTGCTAATTAGCCCACTTGCTTGTCAAGTGAGAAAAATAACCAAATGATTCCAAAACTTTTGCTAAATTAAAGCCCTGAGGATTCTATTTCAAAATTTGACGTTTTATGACTAAAGCCGTAAACTTACTGATTAACAAAAAATTGGAGAGTAAACCTGAAAAGAAAAATCTGTTCAACAAAATCTCCATTATAAAATTAATAGCCGAATTAGGATCTGTATCGGTAAATGACATTGTAAAAAACCTCTATTTAAGCCTGCCTACGGTAAATAGCCTTATTGCAGAATTGCTGGAAGATGATTTTATCCGTCAATTTGACAAAGGAGAATCTATTGGTGGACGTAAACCCAATTTATATAAGCTATGTGATGGATTGTTTCAGGTGCTATCGATTGAACTCCAACGTTTCTCCATCACACTGAGCATAATGGACAACAACCAGAACATTATTGCTGAAACTGTTGAGCTGGATAATGAATTATCTCGAAATGGAGAAAATCTAGCCGCTATCACACAAATCGTTGATCAATATCTTATCGATAAATCAGTTGATACTGAGAACCTAACAGGGATTATTATTGGCATGCCAGGACTAATCAATGCTGAAGAAGGTACTAACGAGACTTTTTTACATGACGACAATCAATCCATAACAAACTATTTTGAGCGCATATATAAAAAACCGGTCTTCATTCTGAATGACGTTAAAGGTGCAGCTTATGCTGAATTGAAATTTGGATTGGCAAAAAACACAAAAAACAGTTTAATTATCCTAATGGATTGGGGGATAGGTTTAGGAATCGTGTCCAATGGCGAAGTCTACCTAGGCCGTGATGGCTACTCCGGCGAAGTAGGACATATGCCCTTTATCGACAACGGTGAACTTTGCTATTGTGGGAAAAGAGGCTGTTTGGAAACCGTAGCTTCCGGAATTGCTTTGGTCAACAATGCTAAACAGGAAATCCAAAAAGGAGAGCTGACTAAATTAAATGAATTACAACCCGATGAATTACAACATTTAACACCGACACATATTATTGAAGCGGCAAACAAGGGTGATCAATTTGCAATAAATCAGATTTCAAAACTAGGAACAAACCTAGGAAAAGCATTTGCATCTTTAATACAGCTACTCAATCCCGAATTGATCGTGTTGGGTGGAAAAATTGCAAAAGCAAATGAATTGATCACGATTCCGATACAACAAGCCATAAATTCCTATACCATGGCCATTTTGAAGGAACATTGTGACATCAAAGTGTCAAGTCTAAATCTCGACAGCAATACCGTGGGTCTGACAAATTATTTTATCACGAAGTACCTATCGGTTGAATTGCTTCATAAATCCAAAATCTAAAACTGCCCTGTACTCAACAAGACAAGAGTACAGGCTCTTTCTGTCTTAATACCGTGCTCCATAGCGAGCTGTTCCAATTCTGCATTCTCCGCACCAGGATTAAATATTATTCGTTTTGGCTTCGTCGCTAATATATAATCGTAATATTCTTTCTGATTAGGCTCACTAAGATACATTGTCACAGTATCAATATCTGTATGGATATCACCTTTCTTTTCAATAGGAACTCCGGCGGCTTCCCCTCCACTCAAGCCAATATTAACGATAGCATGCCCATGTTTATGCAACATATTTGCAGCTTTATTCGAATAACGTGAAGGATTGGTACTAGCACCTAAAATCAATGTTTTTTTCATCCCTTTTTATATCTTTTGTGTTTACCTGTTGCATGCATACTCAGGGCATGTAGATTATCTTCTTTGCCTTCTCGTTACAATAGGATAAAGAAGATAATCTAAATTCTCAAAGTAGCATCGCTCAAAAATTACTCATCGATGATAAAATCACCATGGTTGCTATACGCATTTTTACGCAATACTGGCATTCCCATGATTTTATAAAGCTCGTCCAATTTGACCAAGCTTCCATTTGTCATATTAGAAAGTAAAACAATAACTATGTTTCTCTTTAAATCTCTTACATAAATATGTCTAAAACCGTGCCACCAACCTGTATGGTATACGATATGATCATTACCATGCTCAAACGTACGCCAACCATAACCATAGCTAAAAATTCCCTTTTTGGCATCCGGATATCCTCGGTATGCCGAATCCAATGTTGACTGCTTTAACAATCGTCCATCTCTCAAAGCAAGATCAAAACGATAAAGGTCACGCACCGTACTATAAATTCCTTTGTCACCAAGCGGTCCATCCTGAAAATTTTGCACGACCGATCTTCGCCATACCTTGTCATGTCCAATAACGTTAGTCGGAATTTTATCATACACTGCCTTAGAAAGTGCAGCTGTATTTGTCATTCCTGCAACATTAAATACGCTGTCTTTCATATACGTAGCGTAATCTTGCTTTGATATCTTTTCAATAATGGCCCCTAAGACCATAAAGTTGGAGTTATTGTAAAAGAAACGCCCTCCTGGCGCACCATAGCGATTGGGTTTAAATTCAGTCAGCATTTTCATCACATCCTGATTCGTCATTCCTTTCTTACGATCAGGCCAATGTTCCTCGGAAAAATAAACATAATTAGGTAATCCCGAACGGTGTGTCAATAACATTTTTATGGTAATACCAGGATAAGGAAAATCCGGATAGAAGTCATTGATCGTTTGATCGAGACGTAACTTTCCTGCCTCTACTAACTTTAAAATTCCGACAGCTGTAAGCGGTTTAGAAACGGAAGCGAGTTCAAATTTGTCATCAATTTTTAGACTATCCCGTTTTAAGTAATTTGCCCAGCCGAATGTATTCTGATATAGGATTTTACCATCTTTCGCAACAAGAACATTCCCATTGAATGCAGCTTTTGAATGAAGATTTTTCATAAAAGCATCGATCTTCTGATCTGCATTATTTGGATTATAGACGAGCCTTGTGCTATCCACTTTTGCCTGCGCTATCGCTGCTTCCTTCTGTTTTTTCTCTTTTGAACTACAAGCCACTGTAGATACAAACAAAAGAGCGACCATTCCCTTTAAAAAAAATAATTTCACTATACTAAGTCTCCCGGATTTTTGTGTTTTCTGTATTGTATATCAATAAATACCCCCTATTTCCTGTGTCCTAAATAATATCAAATTATTGAAGCTCGTAATAGAAGGACCAGCATACTGATAATAATGCTAAAATGAAGATTTTAGTATAAAAAAACGAATTTTTCCCTACAATAATTGTTATTCATCGTATATGTTACCTTTTTTACGCACAGCGTCTCTTTCACTATAGAGTTGAACAACCTGTACTTCCTTCAACCAAACGGATAACGATAGAAATTATCGGTAAAAAAAGCTTTCCTGTGGAATGAGCTTAATCAATTAAGGCCATAAAAAAAGCCACTTTATTACTAAAGTGGCTTTTAATTCCTCTATTAAAGGATTATGCTAATAATCTTACTGGATTTTCAACCAAAGATTTTAATGTTTGCAAAAATGCAGCTCCAGTTGCACCATCAACCACGCGGTGATCACAACCCAAAGTCACTTTCATTACATTACCAGGAACTACAGCACCGTTTTTAACAACAGGAACTGCTTGAATAGCACCAACAGAAAGAATAGCTCCATCTGGTGAGTTGATAATGGATGTAAATTCATCAATTCCAAACATACCTAAGTTGGAAACTGTAAATGTAGATCCTTCCCAATCCGCAGGCTGTAATTTTTTAGCTTTCGCCTTTTGGGCGAAGTCTTTCACCTCTGCAGAGATATGTGACAATGATTTACCATCTGCAAAACGCACAACAGGAACTAATAAACCATCTTCAACAGCCATTGCAACACCAATGTTGGTATGCTCATTGAAACGGATTTTATCGCCTTGCCATGAAGAGTTTACAGCAGGATGTTTTTTCAAAGCAACAGCAACAGCTTTTACAACGATATCATTGAAAGAAACTTTTACTGGAGCAACCTCATTGATCTGCGCACGAGCAGCCATTGCATTGTCCATGTCAATTGATACAGTCAAATAGAAGTGTGGAGCTGTAAACAATGACTCTGCTAGACGACGCGCAATAGTTTTACGCATTTGGTTAACTGGTTTTTCAGTATAGCGCTCTTCACCAACAAATGTAGGCAAAGTGATTGCTTTTGCTTCTGTTCCAGGAGCAGCTACAGCTTTTGTCTCCGCCGGTTGTGCAGCAACAGGAACAAACGATTCAACATCTTTCTTCACAATGCGGCCACCATCTGCAGAACCTTTGATATCACTTAAATTGATACCTTTTTCTTGTGCAATTTTACGTGCTAAAGGAGAAGCTTTCACACGAGAATCATCGCTTGAAGACGATGCTACCGGTGCAGCAGTTACAGCAGCAGCTGAATCAGCTTTAGGAGCTTCAGCAGTTTCCGCCTTTGCAGGTGCAGATTTTTGATTTAACAAAGGTGTGATATCAGTTCCAGCAGGACCAACGATCGCGATGATGTCGTTTACCTTTGCAGCTTGTCCAGCTTCAAGACCAACATATAACAAGGTGCCATCAGCATAAGCTGTAACCTCCATAGTCGCTTTATCAGTTTCTACATCAGCAATAGCATCGTCAGATTTTATCGTATCACCAACTTTGAAGTTCCATTGCGCAATGACCCCCTCTTTCATGGTATCACTTAACAAAGGCATTGTAATAACAGTACATCCCAATTCTTCAGGAGTTACAGTACTAGCCGAAGATTCTGGACCAGAAACTTCTTCTGCTTTTTTTTCTTCGGTTTTTTCTGGTGCTTTTTCAGCAGCAGGTGCATCACCACTCAACAATGCTTGAAAATCTTCACCCGGTTCTCCTAAAACAGCAATAACAGCATCAATAGCTACTGCTTCGCCTTCTTTGGGACCAATATATAAAAGAGTTCCTTCTTGGTAAGACTCAAAGTCCATCGTAGCTTTATCTGTTTCAATCTCAGCTACTAAATCACCAGAATTTACTTTATCACCAACTTTTTTGTGCCATTTCGCGATGACCCCTTCGGTCATTGTATCGCTCATTTTCGGCATTCTTACTACTTCAGCCATTCTTTATTATATTATCAAGTTAAAGAGTATTAATCTAAAATAAATGGATAGTCTTGTTGTACATATACATCTTTGTACAATTCATCTGCAGTTGGATAAGGAGATTCCTCTGCAAATTTCACCGACTCCTCAACGACCTTTTTCACATCAGCCTCAACTTCTGCAAACCAAGCGTCATCTGCATAGTTGTTTTCTAAAATAGCATGTTTAGTCGACAACAATGGGTCACGGTCTTTATACGCTTCTAGTTCTTCTTTCGTACGATATTTAGCTGGATCAGACATTGAGTGTCCTTTGTAACGGTATGTACGAATTTCTAGGAATGTTGGACCTTCACCTGCACGAGCACGTTGAACAGCTTCGTCCATCGCATTGTGTACAGCAACAACATCCATTCCATCAACCGGAGCAGAAGGCATATCGAAACCTAAGCCCATTTTGTAAATATCCTGCATGTTCGTTGTACGTTGTACAGAAGTACCCATTGCATAACCGTTGTTTTCACACACGAAGATAACAGGGAGTTTCCACAACATCGCCATGTTCAATGTCTCATTGAATGCACCTTGACGCACAGCTCCATCACCCATATAACAGATATTTACATTATCTGTACCAAGATATTTTTCAGCAAATGCGATACCAGCACCTAAAGGAATCTGACCACCAACAATACCATGGCCACCCATGAATTTGTGTTCTTTGGAGAAGAAGTGCATAGAACCTCCCTTACCTTTTGAACAACCCGTGATCTTTCCATATAATTCAGCCATACAAGCATTTGCAGAAACGCCTTTAGCCAAAGCGTGGGCGTGATCACGATAAGCAGTGATTAAAGAATCTTCCGGTTTGATTACTGACATCGTTCCAGCGACTACAGCCTCTTGTCCTATGTACAAGTGACAGAAACCACGAATCTTTTGCTGTCCGTAAAGTTGACCTGCTTTTTCTTCAAACTTACGCATAAGTAACATAGACTTATACCACTCCAAATATGTCTCTTTTGTTATAGGTGTTGAACTCATTTCAAAGTTTTGATTTTCTTACTATTCTAGACTACAAATCTAATAATTTTGGACGAATTTCCTTGCCCAAAAATCAATTTTATTTATACTTTAAGACACTTCTAAGACATTTGATTTAAAGTATATAGCATTTGATTACAAATAAATGAACGGCACAATCAAATAAATCAAAAACTTATGAAAATAAAAAAGCCAAAGGACTTAATAATCATTTGGCTTAATCTATTTTATG
This sequence comes from Sphingobacterium sp. UBA1897, assembly GCF_002337775.1. Lineage (NCBI taxonomy): Bacteria > Pseudomonadati > Bacteroidota > Sphingobacteriia > Sphingobacteriales > Sphingobacteriaceae > Sphingobacterium > Sphingobacterium sp. UBA1897. The sequence goes on along the minus strand of NZ_DDGR01000001.1, from coordinate 218,340 downwards.
CAAACTGTTTGCTATCGAAGTTTTTGTATCAGCTCACTTTCAGTTACCTTTACCTGTTCCCCGCTTTCCATGTCCTTTAATGACAATTGCCCTGAAGTAGCCTCTTCGTCACCCAATAATAATACGTAGGGGATTCCTTTCCCATCCGCATAACCCATTTGTTTCTTCAATTTTACAGGAGAAGCATAGAGTTCCGAAGCGATATTTTCCTTCCGAAGCTTATTGAGTAAATTCAGGGTGTAACTTTCCAGTTGTTTATCAAAATTTATAATCAGGAGTTTGGTAGAATCGGCCTTACCGATAGGAAATAAGTCCAGCTCTTCCAACACATCATAGATACGATCCGCACCAAAGGAAACACCGACTCCGGTCAGCCCCTTCAGACCAAACATACCCGTGAGATCATCGTAGCGACCACCGCCACCGATACTTCCCATGGCAACCTCATTCGTCTTGACCTCAAAAATACAACCTGTATAATAATTGAGGCCTCGAGCCAATGTAATATCCAGATCTATGATTTGATTAAGCAATTTTTCTTCAGCACCTAATTTGCCGACATAGTCAAACACTTCCTCAATCTCAGCGATACCATTTAAACCGACAGCAGAAGTTGCTAAAATCGTTTTTAAGGAAGACAGTTTCTCATCATTCGAGCCTTCCAATAAAATTATAGGTTTCAAAATAGCAAGATCTGCCTCGGTGAAACCCCTTTCCAACAATTCTTTGTTGACACCTTCCAACCCGATTTTATCCAATTTATCGATCGCGACAGTCATATCCACAATCAGTTCCGGTTTTCCGATGATTTCAGCAATACCTGAAAGAATTTTCCGGTTGTTGATTTTAATATTAAAATCTTTCAGTCCAAAACGTTCGAAGGCTTCTTGATAAATCAAAATAAACTCAGCTTCATTCAATAGACTTTCTGACCCGACCACGTCGACATCACATTGATAAAACTCACGGTATCTTCCGCGTTGCGGACGATCTGCACGCCACACAGGTTGCACCTGAAAACGCTTAAATGGTAAGGTAATATCATTTTGGTGCATCACAACATAGCGTGCAAACGGCACCGTAAGATCATATCTTAATGCTTTCTCTGATATATGAGGAATGAGCTTATTGGAATTTTTATCATGAAGCAGGTTATCTGGCGCTTTCGCCAAGTAATCACCCGAATTAAGAATCTTAAAGATCAATTTATCACCCTCGTCACCGTATTTACCGGTAAGGGTTGTCAAATTTTCAAATGAAGGGGTCTGTATTTCATTATAGCCATATTTTCTGAATACCGTTTTCAGTGTATCGAAAATATAGTTACGTTTGATCATTTCGGAAGGTGAAAAATCACGCGTTCCTTTTGCCAAAGAAGGTTTTACTGCTGCCATATTTGGCAAAGTTAATAAAATCCTTTATTCTACTTCCAGAATTTTAAGGAATTCACAGGCTTTTTCGGCTGCAGATTTCTCTGCAGATTTCTTATTAAAATCACGGCCAAGTCCACAAACAATGCCATCAACGACCGCTTCAATACTAAACATTTTAGAAGACTCTCCTTCCGGATTGTCTGTTTGCCGAAATACGATCTCTTTGCCCGTATGTTGACACCACTCAATCAACCGACTCTTAAAGTTTGTTTCCGTCTGTTCCAATAGATGAATATCGACGTGCGGTTTAATAATTCGATTCAACAAAAAGCTCTTTGTAAAAACATAGCCCCTGTCCAGATAGACTGCCCCTACCAATGCCTCAAAAGCATCACCCAATAAGGATCCCTGTTTATTCGGAAAACTGATCATTCGCGCATCAAACTGGATAAGCTCATTAAAACCCAACTTTCTAGAAAGTTGATTTAGGTTTGCTCTACTGACAATTTTTGAACGCATTTCAGTCAGGAACCCTTCATCTTTATAAGGATACTTCTTAAATAACAGCTCAGCCACAACCGAACCCAAAACAGCATCACCCAAGAATTCTAAACGTTCGTTGCTATTCTTTGCGCCCTCTTTAATTGTAACGGCAACAGACTTGTGTCTAAAAGCCATCTTGTACAGATGTACATTTCCGGGGACAAATCCAAGCAGGTTTTTTAGTTTTCTAACGTATTCCCGATCTGGCGAAAAATATAATTTATATATCCTTGCAAAAGGCATCTCTTCTAAAAATAAGGCGACAAGTCCTAGTTAAAGAACCTGTCGCTAGCTCATATTATCAAACCATGTTTGAAGGATCAAACATTAAGCTTTATATTTTTTCACAATAACGGTAGCATTATGCCCACCGAAACCGAAAGTGTTGCTCAACGCCGCATTAACTGTACGTTTTTGCGCCTTGTTGAATGTAAAATTCAAGTTGTTATCAATTTCCGGATCGTCTGTAAAGTGATTGATTGTCGGAGGGACAATATCATTTTGAACAGCCAATATAGAAGCGATAGTTTCTATAGCTCCTGCAGCACCCAAAAGGTGACCTGTCATTGATTTAGTTGAACTGATATTCAGTTTATAGGCATGTTCACCAAACAGGTCAACAATAGCCTTCGTTTCACTAATATCACCGACCGGTGTAGAAGTCCCATGAACATTGATATAATCAATATCTGAAAAATCCATCTCTGCATCATTTACAGCCATTGTCATAGCCAATTTTGCGCCCAATCCTTCAGGATGCGATGCTGTGATATGATGTGCATCAGCACTCATTCCACCCCCTGCAATCTCTGCATAGATTTTTGCTCCACGTGCTAAGGCATGCTCCAAACTTTCTAAGATCAAGGCACCTGAACCCTCTCCCGAAACAAAACCATCTCTATCTTTATCAAAAGGACGTGAGGCTGTTTTAGGGTCGTCATTTCTAGTTGACAAAGCATGCATAGCATTGAACCCACCAATTCCAGCCTCATTGACTGTAGCTTCTGATCCACCCGTAACAATCACATCTGCTTTGCCCATACGAATATAGTTAAAAGCATCTATCATTGCATTGGTAGCCGAGGCACAAGCCGATACGGCAGAAAAGTTAGGCCCACGAAGACCATGACGCATTGAAATATGTCCTGGAGCAATATCAACGAGCATCTTAGGAATGAAGAAAGGATTGAAACGAGGTGTTCCATCTCCCTTTGCAAAGTTTGCAACTTCTTCAGTGAAAGTTGTTAACCCCCCTATTCCTGAGCCCCAAATTACTCCGATACGATTTGTATCTAATTTTTCAAAATCTAAGCCAGCATCTTTAATTGCCTCATCTGTTGACGCAATTGCATACTGGACAAAAGGATCGACTTTACGAGCTTCCTTACGATCCATAAATTCATGCGGATCAAACCCCTTTACCTCACATGCAAACTGAGTCTTGAATTTTGACGCATCAAAATGCGTAATAGGAGCAGCTCCGCTTACACCATTTATTAACGCCTCCCAGTAAGCTGAGACGGTATTTCCAATTGGTGTAAGGGCGCCTAATCCTGTTACTACTACTCTTTTAAGCTCCATTTATTACGATTAGCCTAATTAAATTAGTTAGTTAACGTTTTTTTCTAAATAAGCGATTGCTTGACCAACAGTACCAATAGTCTCTGCTTGATCATCAGGAATAGCAACGTTGAATTCTTTTTCAAACTCCATGATCAACTCAACAGTGTCAAGTGAATCAGCACCTAAATCATTAGTGAATGAAGCTTCTGGTGTTACTTCGTTTTCGTCAACACCTAATTTTTCAACGATAATTGCTTTTACTCTTGAAGCGATATCTGACATGATTTTATAGTTTAATTGTTTAATAAATCTGTGCAAAGAAAAATAAATTTCATCAAAATTCAAACCTAAATTGATATTTAGATGAAAGTCACCACGTTAGGCGACCGAACTTATTCGCGTCTTATACTAGCTAACCCACTCTATATTAACTTAGTTCAAGTATAACAAAAAATATTTTGTATTCCAAACGCTCAGCTAATTAACTCAAATTTTACACAAAAAGTATATTCCAACCTTAAATTTATTAGTACCTTCGTTAGCAGAGGAGCATATATTTAAGCATTAAAGTGGTCAATAAGTTAGTAGCAAGATTAGATATGGATATGGACGAAGAGTTGGATTTTACCCTACTCGCCATCACCTGTTCTCTGAAAGATTACCGACTCTGCCATTTTATCAACAAGGAGACTAATCTGAATTTTTCCAGAGGAAAAGAAAGTAAATACGACCATGATGGCCGACAAAAAAACAAACCCGAAGAAGAACTTGAATATCATATTATCTTTGACACAAAGAAAAAAATAAGCTACCACTTCACTGCTTTTCATTACCTTATCCCCGATGCTGATACGGAATATTTTCTTATCAACAATAAGAGCATCGAAGGAACTTATTTAATTCCCGAAAACCCCCACTTTGATTTTTTTATCATTATCAAAAACTACATCTGTGAGGATGACGTGGAACATATTATCAAAAGGATCAGCAAATTACCCGAAGTTGTCATTGCAAAAGAAATATCGCCAAAAATATTGAAATCTAAAGAAAATCTCATATTTTAGCAAACTGTAGGTTAGTGTAGCAAATACACCCCAGTTTAGATCTAAATTAATTCGATTTAGTTTTGACAAAACACAACAATATAGTGAGCTATTTGTTGTGATTAATGAAGAACATTTAAAATACAAAATAACAGATGGAAAAAGTTCAAAAAAGGACTAAAATTGTCGCAACATTAGGCCCTGCCTCGGCAGACAAACAAGTTTTGACCAACATGATTGCCAAAGGGGTTGATGTGTGCCGGTTGAATTTCTCTCATGGCAGCCAGGAAGATCACCTTAAGGTAATCGAAACTATAAATGCAATAAATAATGAAACAGGATTCAATGTTGCCATCTTAGCCGATTTACAAGGTCCAAAAATTAGGATCGGAAAAATGAAAGAAGGTGGCGCTGTTCTCGTGAATGGTTCAAAAGTTGAAATCACAACACACGAACTTATCGGAGACGAAAACAGAATCTACATTACATACGAAAACTTTCCAAACGATGTTGAAGCCAACGAAATCATTTTACTTGATGACGGAAAACTTCAACTTCGTGTTTTAGAGACCAATCATAAAGACACTGTTACCTGTGAAGTTGTACACGGAGGTGTCCTTACTTCACGTAAAGGCGTTAACTTACCAAATACTAAAGTATCGATCCCTTCGTTGACCGAAGAAGATTTAGACAACTTGAATTTTGCCTTGGATCATGGTGCAGACTGGATCGCTATGTCTTTCGTCCGTTCGGCAGAAGATATTTTTCAATGTAAAAAAATCATCGAGGCAAAAGGAAGCCATGCACGTGTAATCGCAAAAGTTGAAAAACCAGAAGCGATTGAAAATATTGATGCAATTATCGAAGCTACAGATGCTGTTATGGTTGCTCGTGGAGATTTGGGTGTTGAGCTTCCAATGGAAGAGGTACCAGGACTTCAAAAGATCATCGTACAGAAATGTAGAGATCTTTCAAAACCAGTGATCATTGCGACACAGATGTTGGAAAGTATGATCACTACACCACGTCCTACACGTGCTGAAGTAAATGACGTAGCCAACTCCGTATTGGATGGAGCGGATGCCGTGATGTTAAGTGGCGAGACTTCAGTCGGTGAATTCCCTGAAATCGTTATCGAAACAATGAGCAAAATCATTATCCACGTGGAACAAACTTCTTATCCTTATTATAATGAGAAAGTTAGTGAAATCCACGACGGAACACTTATTCCGGATGCGATTTGCGCTTCTTCGGTTTACCTTGCTCAAAAAACAAATGCATCTGCAATTGCGGTATTGACATCATCTGGTGCAACAGCGTTTGAAATTACAAGTTATAGACCAAATGTAGATATTTTAGTTTTCACAGGAACACAAAAATTACTGAAACAACTCAGCCTACTTTGGGGAGTAAAAACTTTTATCTACGACAAGTTCGAAAGCACGGATGGATCTATCCATGATGTTAACAAATTTATTGTAAAAAATAACTACGTTAAACCTGGATCTATCATTATCAATACAGCTTCGACACCGTTAATCGAAAAAGGTAAAACAAATACAATCCGTGTTTCCCAGCTATAATGGACAATAAGGATTAAAGCAAAAAAAATAGCGTTCT
>NZ_DDGR01000001.1:54015-212061 GCF_002337775.1 Sphingobacterium sp. UBA1897 | reverse complement strand
AGAACGCTATTTTTTTTGCTTGTTTGGATACAAGGAGTCGATTTTTAATTTAAAGTCCTTCACCTTTAGCGAATCATTCAAGCGTCTAAACGGAAGATTGTTTTCTTTCTCATCACCTTTAGGCATTTTTTCCGTTCCTGGCATAGGAGCTAAACCATCCACACGCTTCAGGTTCTTAATAGGCATATTGTACTTCTCATTAGAAGAATCCAATTTTAGGACGGGCATCTTTGCTTCCTTTTCCTCCATCAAAGGAATCTGCGGCTTTACCTTCACCTGCCCCAAAGCAATTGTTCCTATGGAAGATAATACCAATAATAATACATAACTTTTCATCTCTATATAGTTGTTAAGAGTATCTGCACTCAATTGCACCAATGAACACGTTATACTCGGCTTATTCACTTCTATAGCAGCCAGAATTAACCGCGTAGACTAAATTTATCAATAGACCAATTCAGCACATAATTTATTTCTATTCACTAATTTACAAACAACAGCACCTATATTTAAACAGATTGCTGTTAAACATTGTTAAAACAGCTTCAAAACACATTAGCATCTTTATATTTGTAACAATTTAAGAAAATATGGGCTACCGGACCTTAAATGGCCACTCACATGGTATAAGGGATGGATACGCAAAAGGTAAATAAACTGAGTACTATAAACTTTGTGATATATTCAAAATACATTTATTTAACACCCAACCCTAATGAAGAAAAATAGCATTGTATTAATCATTGGACTGATGTCTCTAGCTCTAATTGGGGTATTGGCTATGCAATTCTATTTTCTGAGAGATTCATATCGTCAAAAATCCCAATTATTTGATGAGTCCGTCAATGCTGCGATTACAGCTGTTGCTGGAAAGCTTGAACGACGGGAGGTGGTCGACTTTGCTAAAGTTCAACAGGAACGTAACATTGAAAAATCCAAGCAGGAACAGGCCAAACAACGTCTGTTGGCCGAGCAACTCGAAATACAGTATAGAATTGAAGAATTAAAAAACAAACAACATGTTGTTTTCTCAAACTTTAAAGAGCAAGAAGACCAATTGCGTGCTTTATATCCAAATGTAATTGAAATCAAAAATTCTTTTTACGAAACATACATCAAAAGACCGGAGTACCAGAAATTTATCAAATTTTCTGTTTCAAATGAGCTTACCGACGATAATCTGGTGCAAGCTTTTATCATGTTAAACGCATCAAAGGTAGATGATCAGATTAGTGGAAAAGACGATAGCACACGGTTTGTTATCCCCTTAATGGACCCACTGGTGAATCAACAGACAAAATTCAGGGTAGCCACATTACCACCGAGAGAGAATGCGAAACTTGCAAAAACAATTTCTGATTTGGAAAAAAGATTGGATATCCTCAACAGAAAAAACGCTTGGAGTGGTTTTAATGTATACGATTCCGTTGCGATGCTGGGAGGCAAAAAAGCAGACTACATCGAAGATGTTGCTATTGGAATGGAGCTGGCTAAACGTCCGTTAAAAGATCGATTGAATGTTATCATCGTCCAAGAACTTATCAAAGAAGAGTTGGCTCAACGCGACATTAAAGCTCCTTTTAATATTGAAATATGGAGTACAAACAATATATTACTAAATAATATTTTAAACGAAGCCGCTTTAAACAACCCGACAAATACAACAAAATACTCGACCGCACTTTTTAAAGGTGATATCGGTGCCGCACCAGGGAAATTAACAATCTATTTCCCCAATAAAAAGGCGATAATCGCAGATAATATGGGCTATCTGTTACTACCTATGCTGGCACTACTTTTCTTGTTGGTGGGTTGTTTTGCTTATACGCTGATTATCATCTTCAGACAAAAGAAAGTTTCGGAAATGAAGACAGATTTCATCAACAACATGACGCATGAGTTTAAAACACCTGTTGCAACAATTATGATTGCCAGTGAGTCACTTAAAGATCCAGACATCAATGCCGACCATAAACGCGTTCAGAAATTGGCTAATATCATCTACGATGAGAATGTTAGGCTAGGAAATCATATTGAACGTGTGCTTGACCTAGCCCGATTGGAAAAGGAAACATTAAAGTTAGACCAGGTGGATGTGCATATTAATGATCTTGTTTCAGCAGTTACCGACAGTATGCAGTTAAGGATGCAAAATATCGGCGGAAAATTTTCCATAGATCTAGCGGCGGCGAAAGATGTTGTTGTTGGTGACGAACTGCATTTTTCGAATGTATTTTACAATTTATTGGATAATGCCATCAAGTACAGCAAAGGAGATTTACATGTCAACATCAATTCAAAAAATGTTGGCGATACCGTTGTCGTCACCATTGCCGACAACGGCATTGGGATGAGCCGAGATCACCTGCAAAAGATTTTCGACCAGTTCTACCGTATTCCAACTGGAAATGTTCATAATGTCAAAGGATTTGGTCTTGGCTTAAGTTATGTCCAGGACATCCTGAGAAGGCTGAACGGAAAAATTACAGTTAAAAGTGAAAAAGATAAGGGCACGACCTTTGAAGTAATTTTGCCTATTAAAAAATAAAACGTTCCTTTTTTGTATATTTCCTCTTTAAAAAATTTCAAAGGTTGAGGAAAACTGATTTATCAGTATCAAGGGACATTGGTGAAAATTAATATAATCATTATGCAAAAGATATTATTAGCAGAAGATGATCCTAATTTGGGGGATCTTTTAAAAGACTATCTCGAATTAAAGGGAAAATTTGACGTCACATTATGCACGGATGGAGATGAAGCGATTTCTCAATTCAAAAAAAATAACTACGACCTCTGTATTTTCGATGTCATGATGCCAAAAAAGGACGGATTTACAGTTGGACGTGAAATCAGAAAAACAAACAATACTGTTCCTATTATCTTTGCCACAGCAAAGGGGATGATGGAAGATAAAACCGAAGCCTTTGAATTAGGGGGAGATGATTATATCACAAAGCCTTTTCGAGTGGAGGAATTATTGCTCCGCATCAATGCTTTGCTGAAGCGCAGTGTTCGAGACAAAGAAGAGGAAGTGGTTGCTGATAAATTTGAAATTGGCGATTATTTCTTTGATTATACAAGTCAGCAAATTTCTTACAAAGGACAGATGCAAAAACTATCCACTAAAGAAGCGGAACTACTGCGCTTGCTTTGTTTAAAGAAAAATGATGTGCTGACCCGGGAAGAAGCTTTATTAAAAATATGGCATGATGACAACTACTTTACGGGTAGAAGTATGGATGTATTTCTCAGTAAACTTCGTAAATATCTAAAAGAAGATAGTAAAGTTGAAATTGTCAATGTGCACGGAAAAGGTTACAAACTTTTGGTGAGCTAAAAGAATGGGGAATGAGAAACAGTCATTCCCCATTTTTTATGCTACACAGCGTATTGAAACATGACATACACTAAATCACGGATGAAAAGAAAAGAACAAAACAATTTTATCCTTAGTAGAATATAAAAAATTGACGCACTTTTATAAAAAATTTGCATTTCAAAAAGAAATGTTCTAACTTAGCGTCGCTTATAGAGAAAGGCAGAGGGAATAGACCCGATGAAGCCTTAGCAACCTGTCCCTTGACAAGGTGCTAAATTCTACCCTACTTGATATGGGAATGATAAGCCGAAGTCACCGAATTCTAGTGTGTCCTTCTCTCTCTAGCAAGAAATATAGTTGAAAAAGAAATATTAAAAACATTCATTATGTTATTGACTAACAATTTAGGTTACCCTCGTGTGGGCGCGTTCCGCGAATTGAAAAAAGCCAATGAGGCCTATTGGGCTAAAAAATCTTCTGTTGAGGAATTATTGGACACAGCAAAAAAAATTCGTGAAGGCAATTGGAAAACACAAAAAGATGCTGGAATAGATTTGATCCCTTCCAATGATTTCTCTTTTTACGATCAAGTATTGGATTTAACCCTTACTGTTGGTGCAATTCCTGCTCGTTACCATTCTTTATTGAATAAAGTAGACAACAATTACAGCTTAGATCTATATTTTGCCATGGCGCGTGGTTTCCAACAAGAAGGAATCGACGTGACTGCAATGGAAATGACCAAGTGGTTGGATACCAACTACCACTATATGGTGCCAGAATTCACAAAAGATCAAGAATTCAAATTGACGTCCGAAAAATTCTTAAATGAATATAACGAAGCAAAATCATTGGGCATCGATACTAAACCAGTTCTATTAGGTCCTATCACTTACCTTTTGATCGGTAAAGAAAAAGAAGCTGGCTTTGACCGCATCGATTTATTGGATAAACTTGTTCCAGTATATGAGCAAATATTAGCTAAACTAGCTGAGGCCGGTGCGCAATATGTCCAGATTGACGAGCCTTTCTTAGCATTGGATTTAGATGCTAAAGTAAAAGCTTTATATCAACCTACTTTCGAAAAATTAGCTGCAGCAGCAAAAAATATCAAATTAATCGCGACGACTTACTTCGAAGCTTTAAAAGACAACGAAGATATCGCAGTTAACTTACCTATCCATGCTTTACATTTGGATTTGGTACGCGGTGAAAACCAATTGGATACGGTACTAGCTAAAGTTCCTGCTTCATTAACATTATCTTTGGGTATTGTTGAAGGCCGTAACATCTGGAAAAATGATTACGAAAAATCATTGGTTAAAATCAAACAAGCTGTTGATGCATTAGGAAAAGACCGTGTATGGGTAGCTCCTTCTTCATCATTGTTGCACGTTCCTTTCGACTTAGACAATGAACACAATGAGCAATCGCTACCAGCTGAAGTAAAAAACTGGTTAGCATTTGCTAAACAAAAATTAGCTGAGGTAAAAGACTTAGCCGTATTAGCAGAAGGTGAAGTTGATGCTGAAACAGCAAAACGCTTCGAAGCGAACAAAGCTGCCGCTGAAAGCCGTCGCACTTCTCCACTGATCCACAAACCAGAGGTTAAAACACGTACAAGCAATATCACTGATGACGATGCGAAACGTACTTCAGCATTTGCTGACCGTAAAGCAGCGCAACAAGCGAAGTTCAACTTGCCGGCATTCCCTACCACAACTATTGGTTCATTCCCGCAAACGAAAGATGTTCGTAAATGGAGAGCAGACCTGAAAAAAGGTGCTATCACGCAGGCAGAGTACGATAAAGCAATCGCAGAAGAAACTGAAAACACAATCCGTCTTCAAGAGCAATTGGATATCGACGTATTAGTACATGGCGAATTCGAACGTAACGACATGGTTGAATACTTCGGTGAACAATTGGCTGGTTACGCTTTCACACAAAACGGCTGGGTACAATCTTACGGTTCACGTTGTGTAAAACCTCCGATTATCTATGGTGATGTATACCGTCCTGAAGATATGACTGTCCGTTGGTCTTCATACGCTCAATCATTGACTAACCGTCCGGTTAAAGGTATGTTGACTGGTCCGGTTACCATCTTACAATGGTCTTTTGTACGTAATGATCAACCGCGTTCAACAACGACTTACCAAATTGCATTGGCGATCTTGGATGAAGTACAAGCGCTGGAAAAAGCAGGTATCAAAATCATACAAATCGATGAACCAGCAATCCGCGAAGGATTGCCGCTACGTAAAGCTGATCAAAAAGATTACTTGAACTGGGCAGTACGTGCTTTCCGTGTTTCTTCATCAAATGTAGAGGACGATACACAGATTCACACACACATGTGTTACTCTGAGTTCAATAATGTAATCGAAGACATCGCTGCAATGGATGCTGACGTCATCACGATTGAGACTTCACGCTCTCAAATGAAATTGTTGAATGCTTTCGCCGGTGATTTCAAATATCCAAACGATATTGGTCCAGGTGTTTATGACATTCACTCACCACGTGTTCCAAGCAAAGATGAGATGGTAGATCTATTGCGTAAAGCAAAAGCAGTAGTTCCAGCAGAACAACTTTGGGTTAACCCTGACTGTGGTTTAAAAACTCGTGCTTGGCCAGAAACCAAAGCGGCTTTAGAGTCGATGGTTGAGGCTGCGAAAATCTTAAGAGCAGAATAATTCTTAAACTATTTTGATAAAGCCCTAGATGAAATTTCATCTAGGGCTTCTTTATTGGACCTTGGTTCGAAACAAAAACCGTCATCCGGATAATGTAAGACTATTTTCGGGTGTTCTTCTTTTCTTTCTTGTTTTCCTTTTCTTTCCCGTTCTTAATTTCCTGTTTCCCCTTAATCCGATCTTCAATCGACTTCAGGCTTGACGAAAAATCAAGATCAACATTCTCAAGTTGTGCCATCTTTAACGCCTTCAATGCCTTTTTATATTTTCTCAATTTTTCAAATAAAAGTGCTTTCTTGATCCATATCCCTGCCAAGGGCATCGCCGGAAGTGTCAAAGCAAATTTAATCGTCTTTTTTGCAGCTTCATACTCCCCCATATCGATCAGTGTCTGAATGAAATAAGGATATACCTCCAGTGCCTGCACATTATGCACCAAAGCTTCCTGGAAATACCTTTTTGCCTGCTCATAGTCCAATAGCTGTTCGGCATGAACTCTTCCCATCAAACACAGCGCCATTGTATTGGACTCATCATAAGACAGCGCATAGGATAAGGATTCCATGGTCTCCTCCAAATACATTGGATAGTTATCCAGTGCCTGAAGGACATATTTATTTACTGAATTCATAAAATTTTCTAAAACATAACATTCATATCCAGCTTTCACAATCATCTTGAAAGTAACTGGATTTCTAAAACTCCATAATAAGCTAAGCATATTGGAACAGTGGGCCACCATTTAGAGAGCCAATTTTTAGCCAATATCAACGTAGGTTACTTAACGTATTAAAAAAGAAGATTAGGAAAGGGCCGTATTCCGAAGAATATTCCCGAGAATCTTCTCTGTGGACGAAGCGGGATTTTCTAATATTGCAAACATATTCTTCCGTTTTTATTAATTACTCTGTTAAATTGCAAAGATTCAAAATATTTACCACATTCCCAAAAACTTTTGATTATTAATCTGTTATATCTCACAGCACGATATTGGCATATTATTGTCGCATCAATTTTGCTGAAATTCAATGACTATTTCCCCATCTTTGGACTATGGAAAGTCAATCAGCTAATCAATTAATCAAACTATCAAGAAAACGTAAGGGACTAACGCAGCAGGAACTCGCCGATCAGGCGGGTGTATCGCTAAGAACAGTGCAACGCATCGAAAAAGGCACTGAAGAAATCAGTGGATTTAGTCTCAAACAGATCAGTCAAATCTTAGAAATACCTTTAGAACAACTCATTATGCCAAATGTAAATCAAATCAGTATCGACAACAATCAAACAGGAAGTATTAAAGCGCTATATTTAGCATCGCTCACCTTTCTGGTCAATCCATTATTAGGATTATTGGTCCCAGCGATTATGGGCTATACGAAGCAAAATAAAGACGCCTTTTACAGTAAGCACCTAAAAAAAATAATTGTAATACATGCTGTTGGACTATTTTTTCTCGGAAGTTTCATAGGCTATATTATTATTGCAGATTTTTTTAAGATTTCACTACCGTCTTTTTTAAGCGATATATTCAATAGCGCCTATTTTTTACTCATCCCAGTATGCTACTACATATTGATTCTAACCTTCACTATTTTTAATTATATCACAATAAGGAAGGCCAAGTTCAGTGCTGCAAACTAAACCAATACAAATGAATTTGTTGCGTTCAAAATCATAGCGGTTTCTTTTGAACGATCAATACCCAATCATTCTCCAGCAACAGATAGCCTGTTTCATAAATAAAGTTATAGGTCTGTCCCTTGTTATTGGAAAAAGTATGTGTATGGAACTTAAAATCAAATCCCAATCGCTTTAACTTTTCCCGTTGTATCTTGATCATACCCTCCCCACTCAACGCTTCCAATAAAATACGACGGTTTTTTCGTAGGATATTATTCACATTGCGCACCATATTGGTCTGGTCGCTATTTAATTTATTGTTATAGGCGTTCCGGCAAGCATCATCACAAAATCGCTTGTCAGAACGGCCATATATATCCTTGCCACATTCAAGGCAAACTTTCTCGACAGAACTCATAACGGAAGATTAAACGACAACAAACGGTTACAATCGACTATAGTCGAATACAAATGGTAAATAGACGACTATAGTCTTTTCTCCGCCCCACCTTTGCTTAAGATCATCTGGCATCAATAGCCAATGACCGTCAACTAAAATAAGAATTATTAAAAACATTTAAAAATTAGACGCATGAGCACATTACGCAACAAAGTACAATTGGTTGGTCATTTAGGAAACGACCCATTAATCAAAACAACTTCCACCGGCACCAATTATTCCGTATTACGTCTCGCCACCAATGATCTCTTCAAGAACAAAGCCGGCGAGTGGGTTGAAGAAGTTCAATGGCATACACTCGTGGTTTGGGGTAATCAAAACAATACCATTGAAAAGAAATGCCAACGTGGGACCAAACTCATGGTTGAGGGCAAACTCACCTATCGTAATTATGAGAATGCAGATGGGGTAAAACAATATGTCACAGAAATTAAAGTAGATAATTTCTTGGTTTTATCAGAGTCAAACGGTGCCAAAGAAGACAGCCCAACACTTCCGGACGAAAATGAAGATGACCTCCCCTTCTAGTAGGGGCGGCGAGGTAGATTTTTCAAGCCTCTACCTCGTCGATTGTTCACAACTTATTTTGTTAGGCTTGCTGTCAACGCTCTTCCTAGGTTCTCAGCATAAGCCTTCCATAATTTGGCATCTTCCGGTGTAAACTTAGAAACAGCTTCAGTTTCTTTGGTCGCCCATTCCTGTCGTTTGGACGCAAGCTCCTTAAGCTTAACAACATCGCCACTTTTAGCAACAGTGATAAATTCCTTAATATATTTTGTGTAATCCTCCGCTAATTTTTGTGTCTCAACAGAACTAAATTTAGGTATTGGCACTTCGCCGCCTCTATTTTCCAACAGCGTTTTAGCCGTATCTTTTTTAATGTCAATAGCGGCAGTCGTATCTTTTACTTCGACTTTTTTAGCCGTGGAATTATTACAGGAAATAACAAAAAATCCAGCAATTAATGCTAATAAGGTTACTTTCTTCATCTATTTAAATTTAGTTTTTTATCCATGGTAATTTAGCCGTTTATGCATGTTGTACTGAAACTAAATAAATCACACTACTTTTAGCGGATCGACAAGTTCATCATTATCTATCTTACTTATAACATTACCGATTTATAACATTACCGTCCTTGAGATTTATTCTTACCAATAAAAACTAACTCTCTGTTGATGATACATTATCGTACTATCCAGGTACTGACTCCTTATCTTGGATCGGATCCTGCACAAATTTCCATTTTTATTGTGAGATAACAGTTTAGAATAAGCTATCATGAACCAAAGACGTGAATCAACAGCGCAAAAGTTTTACTTTATTGTCGAACTAATTTAATTACAATGCCCGACTTCACAAAATTTTTTGTGGGCATTCACATCTTCAGACCTGATTTAGTAGTCTTCTTTTCTTGCAGGAAAGTCAGCATCAGATCAACTTCAAAGCCGCTTTTAGCAGGTGTATTACAAGGGGTTAACAGGGGTATAGCAGGGGTATAGCAGGGGTGAATCCCTGTAAACCCCTTGTTACCCCCCTGTAAGTACAGTATAGTAACACCATTAACCTAGAATATGGTAACAATATGTAAATACGCTCGATACCGGCAATACCAAATCAATAGCAGGGAAAAGTTCCACGCAATTAGATTCGCTCAAACTTGGCATACAATTTCCAGAAATATGCTTTCTCTCCCAAAGTGAAATCAACCTTCTTCCAGACATTTAAGGCTAAACTAATCTCTTTTTCCTGCAAACTGTATTTTCCAATAAAGAACTCTTCCTCGGAAAAATACAAACCAAAGGCCTTATCCAAAGTATGTAAGCTCTGAACATCAACTTCTTCAAAAAACAAAATGGATTGAGGGCTAGCCAAAAAATCGCTCGGTACCGGAATAGCGTCAGCATATTCGATTGCGATGAGACGGTTCCTACTTTGCAAAGGAAATTCAATTATTGGAAGCTCATCTAATTTCGAAAAATGAGTACTCGCTTCAAAAATAGCATCCCGTTCCAGCAGCGGGATTTGTAACAATCTTTTACGTCCAATAATTGAAACATTTGGCTCAAAATAATCATTGAAATTAAGAATTTCATTGACAGATAGATTTTTTTCAATAAGATGCTGCACAGGAATGCCAAAATAATTTGCAATCTTAAGAACAATCTCAATTTTTGGTTCCGCACGCATTTCTTCGTAAGACGAAATATTACCTCTAGTAAGATTAAAAACATCCCCAAATGCCTGTTGGCTCATTCCTTTCACTTTTCTTAATTTCTTAATATTGTTCCCTACGTTACTCATTTTAAAAAAAATTGAATTTTTATTGCAAAATATTTTTGCATTTTTATTACCTTTATGCAAAGAATATGTGCAATATATAAAAAACTTGATTATGTACTTCTCAAAAATTGAAAATTATATCGCCAACATCGGTTACAACATTACCCATAAGGATACAAAAGAAGGAATCTTTGTCATCGAAAATGAAGACGACGGAATTCGTAACCTCATTGTAGGCATTGCCCAACCCATCCTGATTTTTGAGCAATACCTTTTTACAATCAGCAATGACAGCATGGATATGTTCAAATCACTATTGATAAAAAATAGAGATATTATCCACGGCGGATTTGCGTTAACGGAAGATGGTACCAAAGTTATATTTCGGTATACGTTACAAATACATAATCTCGACCAGAACGAATTCGATGCAGCCATCAATTCGCTGAGTCTGTTGATGAGTGAATATTATAATCAGTTAATAAGTTTTTCAAAATTATAGAATAATGAATATTTTTAAGAGAATTTTCAGAATCGGTCAAGCAGAGATCCACGCAGTCGTGGACAAAATGGAAGACCCCATCAAAATGACGGAACAGGGTATCCGTGAGATGAAAGAGGACCTGGAACAATCGTTGGAAGCCTATGCTAAAGTGAAGGCCTTAGCCATACGGACCCAAAACAATTGTGAAAAGAAAAAAGAAGAAGCCAATGAATTTGAGAACAAAGCTATTCTATTACTCCAAAAGGCACAAAAGGGAGAGCTAACGGCAGAAAAGGCCGAAGGTCTGGCAAAGGAAGCGCTGTTGCTGAAAAAACAGTTATTAATCGAAGCTAGTGAATTGGAGAAACAAGCTGTGATTCATCAAAGTTCAGCCGATGAGCTACACAAAAATGTAGACATTCTCAAATTCAATATATCGAAATGGGAAGGTGAACTCTCCACATTAAAGGCACGTGTAAAGGTCTCTAACGCAGCTAAAATGGTCAATCGGCAGCTCGCTAATATCGATTCCAATAGTACGATTTCCATGTTAGAACGTATGAAAGAGAAAGTCGAGGAAGACGAGGCACTAGCGAAGGCCTATGGCGAGATTGCACTAGGTAATAAAAGTAAAGTTGATGAGATTAACGAGACCATCGGCGGGTCTGAAGCCGTCAACAACGAATTAGAAGAACTAAAAAGAAAATTAAATAGTGATGAAAAGATTTGAGTATAAAACGCTAAAAATTGAACCTAAGGGTTTCTGGGGAACAAAGTTGGATCCCGAAAAAATTGATGAAATCTTAAATGATCTTGGAAATCAAGGCTGGGAACTGGTAACCATGCAGGACCTTGAGGTCAATGGCAGTTCCTGGTCGTTCCATTACACATTCAAAAGGGAGAAAATTTAAACAATAACACGATGACAGAACTAATCAATATCTTATTCAATCCATTATCCAATGGAATTATGACAGTCTTAACTGGCATGTCTGTAGTGTATTGGTTATTTATGTTTCTGATGGGTGATGGAGTACATCTCTTTGATGCCGATGCAGATATAGACCTCCATCCTACACCTGATGTCACGGACGTTGATGGATCACATGATATCGCAACTGAGGGGGGCGACCATGTTCATCATCATACGGATACGGGCGCTAATACAGAACCTGGTTTCTTTGCAAAAGCAATGGATTACATCAATGTTGGCAAAGTACCCATCATGCTTATTGTAACACTATTCAAATTTATAGGCTGGATAATTACCATTGTTTCTTCGCTCTTTATCGATGTTGCTTCATGGGGAATAAAGTCTGTATTTATCCTAATCCCCGTTTTCATTGTTACATTTATATTAATGCATTTTCTGACCAAACCCTTAGCTAAAATGTTTAAAACTATAGGTTACAATGGCGAAGAAAGTCACGATTTTCTTGGTCGCATGGGTAAAATGAGAGCCAGTATTGAAGGCAAGAAAATAGGTTCTGCCGAATTTATCATCCAACAGGACCCTATTCGCCTCAATGTTGTCAGCCACAATGGGGAGAAAATAGGCTACGGAGACGATGTCATTATTGTTGACGAATCCAAGGACAAGAAATATTATTATGTGACCAAAGAAATTACGATAGACAATATTTAATGAAAAAAGAAGAAAAGAATCGACACCTAAACAACTGTCCTAAAAGAACGGATATTTATTCTTTTAAATCCTAATCGTAAACCCAACTATTAAAATCTAAATAAATACAAATCATATGCTATATCAACCTCTTTTATTTTTAAGTGGCTTAAACGGAATTATACTTTTAATTGTCGGATTGGCTGTCTTTTTAATTTTTGCATTCTTTGTTGTATTGAGTGCATTCTATAAGAAAATTCCACAAGGGAAAGCAATTGTCCGTACTGGTGTTGGTGGTACAAAGGTAGCATTCAACAAAGGAATGTATGTTGTACCTGTATTTCACAAGATGGAGATCATGGACATCTCTATCAAAAAAATTGAGATCGCCCGTATGCAAGGTGAGGGTTTGATCTGCAAGGACAATATTCGTGCAGATATCAAAGTTGCTTTCTTTGTTCGCGTCAATAAAAGTGTAGATGATGTGATCAATGTTGCCCAAAATTTAGGTTGCGACCGTGCAAGTGAGCCGGAAACATTAAAAAGCATTTTTGAATCTAAATTCTCCGAGGCCTTAAAAACAGTCGGTAAGAAATTTGATTTCATCGAATTGTATGAAGCGCGTCGGGAGTTTCGCGACGAAATTTTGGATATCATCGGAACAGACCTGAACGGTTATATTCTAGATGACTGTGCAATCGACTATCTTGAGCAGACCGATATTGAGCATCTCAATCCAAACAATATCTTAGACAGTGAAGGCATTAAAAAGATAACGGAGTTAACGGCCAAGCAAAATATCAATGCCAATTTTATCCGTCGTGACGAAGAGAAGTTGATCAGAAAGCAAAACGTGGAAGCTCGTGAAGCGATTTTGGAACTTGATCGTCAACTTGCTGAAAAAGAAGAAAAACAAAAACGGGAAATTGATAACATCAGAGCACGCGAAGAAGCAGAAATAGCAAAGGTCCGTGAAGAAGAACGTCTCAAGTACGAAAGTGTCAGGATTTCTACCGAAGAGCAACTGGCAGTACAGGAAGAAAATAAGCTGCGTCAGATTATCATTGCTGAGAAAAACAAACAGCGCACAGATGCTGTAGAAGCAGAGCGCGTAGAGAAAGACCGTGCTTTGGAACAAACAGAACGTGAGCGCATTGTTACCTTGGCTCAGATCGACAAAGAACGCTCTATCGAGACGGAGAAGAAAAGTATCCAAGGGGTTATCAAGGAACGCGTACAATTGGAGAAAGGGGTTATTGAAGAGCAACAAGGCGTCCGAGACATCGAAGTATTCCGTGAAGTAGAACGAAAGAAACAAGCGGGTGTTATTGCGGCATCACAAGAAGCAGAAGAAAAATTAATATCCACTGTTAAGGCGGCCGAAGCTGCAAAAATTGCTGCAGAGCAGGAAGCGGAGAAAAAAGTAATCGATGCAGAGGCGGCTCGTAAAATTGCCGAAAAACGTGCTCAGGAATTATTGATCGATGCTGAAGCGAAAAAAGAAGCATCGCTGAAGGAAGCCGAAAGTCGTAAGATTATTGCTGAAGCACAAGCCAAAGAAGAAGCCGCGCTTGGCTTATCCGAAGCTGAAGTAATGGTTGCAAAAGCCGAAGCCGAAGAAAAACAAGGTACCGTTGAAGCTAATGTGATCGAGAAGAAAGCGGAAGCAATGCGTAAAGAGGGCTTAGCACAAGCGGAAGTTGTTCGTGAGAAAGCACTTGCTGAAGCAAAAGGTATCGAAGAGAAAGCTGAGGCGATGAAGAAATTGGATGGTGTGGGCAGAGATCACGAAGAGTTCAAATTGCAATTGCAAAAAGAACGTGATATTGAACTCGCACACATCAATATCCAAAAAGACATTGCTCAAGCACAAGCTGGCGTATTGTCGGAAGCACTTAAAACTGCAAAAATAGATATCGTTGGTGGCGAAACCATGTTCTTTGAGAATATCGTCCGTCAAGTTTCCAATTCCAAAGGTTTTGATCACTTGATTGACAACTCTAAACATGCCACAGCTATTAAGAACTCACTGATAGGTCCAGATGGACAAGGAGACCTTGCAGAGAAGGTGCGTGGATTAGCCGATAAATATGGAATTTCCACAAACGATATAAAGAACCTCACAGTTTCAGCAGCATTGATTAAACTTCAACAAGCGGCGACTGACGCTGAAAATGGCGAAGACAAGAGCTTTATCAATTCTTTGTTCGGATTGGCGAAAAACTTGGGCATATCCAATAAAAAGCTGTCGTAATTAATACCCATTATTACCTGCAGATAATGTTCATAATCACTGCAGGTAGTAAATAATGATTCTACCACATATACAAAGTCGATAAAGCTCAGTTTTATGCCAGAAGAAAACGTAACAAATCAGAACGACTCCCTTGATCAAGGTGCATACGAGATTATTCGGAAGCGACTTCTTACACAAAAAGAAGAGCTTTCTATCAAACTCCAGCAACTAAATAATGCCCGCAAGGAAGTCTTTAATGCGACAAGTTTTATACTCAAGGCCAACCAACGGATCACCACAGAAAATAACTGTGTTGCTCGCGGTATTTTAGCCCTGGACAATCTATGTATATTCGGTTATAACGTCCATTTTGGGTTACGTACCGAAATTAAACTCGAAGATGTTTTCAGTGTATATACGTTCGAAAACAATCAGTTTATCCCACAATCGCTCGATCTGATCAATGATCCTAATTTCATTGGCGATTACCAAAATTTATATAAATACTATCGCGACTCGATCTTTTCCAAGTTTCGACGTACGGAAAACTATCTTTATATGATCTTTCAGACCAGCAAAAATCCTGCTGACCTGAAGGCATTCAAGTGGTTGATTAAAGACGGAACGCTCCAATATCAGGACGACCGCAGCATTCATGAGGTTAAATTGCCTAATCAGTTTGAGTTTGACTGGACAAAAACAACCTTAGAAGACCGTCGCCTCGGAAAACACCCGCACATTTCCATTAAGGACAAGATCTTTATAGAAGCGATCAATGGCGATATTACTTTCAAAATTGAAAACAATACCGATACGGGAAAAGGAATCTTCTCCGAAAAAGTTTCAAACGCAGACCAACAACTGGATGATGCGGATTACTATTATGCAGACCTTGGCAATTTGATTGCCGTTCGCATTAAACCGTATCAAGAAGATTTCCGTGCATTTGTCTTTAACCAACGGACAAAAGAAGTTGTGAACCTTAAATCACTTAATGAATCAGCCATTCTACTACCCGATAGTCAAGGAATCATTTTTTCTAACGGATACTACCTGCAGAATGGCACCCATAAAATCTTTGACGTCCAGTTTGACCAGGTTAGTTTCCTTAGACGCATAGCATCACCAAACGGCGAAGACTTTCTCTATATCTTTTGTCAGGAGGAAACGAATACCTACATCTTACTGTCTTATAACATCATTCAGCAGCATGTCGAAACTCCGATCATCTGCAATGGCTTCACCCTTTTCAAAGACGGTAGTTTAATTTACTTTCACACAGAGGCCGAAGCAACAAGGCATCATCAGGTTCAGATCTGGGAAACCCCTTACATGGCCGTACTCAAAGAAAATGAGCTAAAAAAAGACGATCCGCTTTATAAGGTCGGCAATAAACAGATCGTACAAGCCATGGCCGAAGCACAAGAAGTCATACAGCTCATCAACAAAGAAGACAGTTATGAAGGCCTTTACGAGGATATACTCAAAAAATCGACTGTCCTACTTGACTCCTATTTTTGGATAAAGGATGAAGCCTTGTCAAATCTTGGGCAGCCACTGGCACAGATCAAGGAGGTCGCCAATACAGCAATTGACGAATTTGTTAAGGTCCAAGCCCAACGTAAATACGCCACAGAGCTCAATAGCAGTGCCGAGAAGAAAATGGAGGAGCTTAACTTTTCCATCAATAGTACAGTAGTCGAGAAGCTTGATCAACTTGTTCATCAACTGGCAGATTCACGTCGTTTACAAGGCGAAATCATTGACCTCAAAAATGTCAAATATATTGATGTAGTCCGCATCGATGCTTTACTCGATAAACTACAGTCAATCACCACCGAACTCGCCGAAAAGACAATTGCCTTCTTACTTCGCGACGAGGCTTTAGAACCCTATGAGCAGAAAGTGGAGCAACAGAAAAACAATGTTGCTGCAATTATCAAAGTCTATGACGCTAAGGCGATCGAGGAAGCCAATTCGGCTATATCGAGCGAGCTGGAGCTGTTGATCGATATTCTAAACAGTTTAAAAATCGACGACTCCACTCAAACCACCAAAATTATCGAAAAGATAGCTGTTATTTTCTCTTCCTTGAATGAAGTCCGGTCGCAGCTTACACGCAAACTCAATTCATTAAAAAGTACGGAAGCCATTGCAGAATTTTCTGCCCAACTTACATTACTGGAGCAGTCTGTCACCAACTACCTTGAACTCTCTACGACAACAGAAAAAGTAGACGAGTATTATACCAAGGTCATTGTTCAACTGGAAGAACTTGAAAGTAAGTTCTCAGAATTTGAGGACTTCGCCCTGAAGATAGCAGATAAGCGCGATGAAATCATCAAAGCATTTAATTCCCGCAGAGAGCAAATCGTTGAACAGATCAACAAACGAAGCTCTTCACTCGAACAAATTGGCCTTCGTGTATTAAAGAATATCGAAAACAAGTCAAAGACATTTGCAACGCGTGAGGAAATCCTAAGTTTCTTTGCTTCAGATTTGATGATTGACAAAATCAGACAACTTGTGCAAGAACTGAAAACGCTCAGTGATGTTTCAAAAGCTGAAAATCTTGAAAACCTACTCAAAAAATCTCAAGAGGATGCATTACGCGTTTTACGTGACAAGAATGATCTTTTTGTAGATGGAGAGAACATTATTGCTCTTGGTAAGCATAAATTTGCCGTCAATAGTCAGTCACTCAGTTTAACGCTCGTACGCAAAAATGACGAAATATACTTCCATCTTACCGGAACGAGCTTCTATCAAAAAGTCAAAGGTTCCGAAATAGAAAACTTTAGAGATATTTGGGATCAGGAACTGGTTTCCGAAAACAAAGATGTATACCGAGCTGAATATCTCGCTTATAAAACATTCCTTGCTTCTAAAGGACAGCACGATTTTGATGCCAACCTGTTTATCAATCAGACTGTCGAGCAAAGTTATTCGGAAGGTTATGTCAAAGGAGTGCATAATTTTGATGCCCTGGTAATCTATGATACCATCAAACAGCTAGACAGCAAGCTTGATCTTTTACGTTACGATGCTCATTTGCGTGCTATGGCGCAGTTGTTTTGGCATTCACTGGCCCAAGACCAACAGGAAAAACAGAAAGCGTTGATCCAGTCTACACACGCCGTATTAAAAGCATTTCCAAATTCCACACGCTACCAATCTGTCGTTGACGAACTCACAAAATTATTTAACAATTGGGACACTCATTTGGATCGCTCGACAATTAATGGAGAGGAGATCGCGAGCTATCTTTTCCAGACTTTCACAAGCTACAGCAAGTTTGTCGTCAGTGAGCAATCGGATGAACTGAAGAAGGCTTTCATCAGGCTATTGGAAAACAAAAAGAGTTTCAAACTCTTTGAAGCAGATATTCAGCATACACAATTTAGCCTCGTAGACCGTTTCTATTTGACTTTAAATTGGCTAAATTCTTTTATCGACGAGAACAGTGACTACCAGGCTTTCCACAAGTACATTGAGGAAACTGCAGTCACACTTCTTTATCCAAAAGATGAATACCAATTGATCATCGCCAAAGACAATGCCCTCATCCAGGGATTAAAGGGAAATCATCCGATCTTGAACAATGGAGAAGAACAGATTCAATACCATCAATTTCTGCGTAGGTTGAAGACATTTACCGAATTGAATGCCCCTCGTTTTCAAGAATTCGCTTCTTTGAAGGAGCAGCTTGGAAAAACATATGCCAAAGATCTGAAAATCGGAGAATTTGAACCAAAAGTCTTAACATCTTTTGTCCGAAATAAGTTGATCAACGAAGTTTACTTTCCATTGATCGGAAATAACCTGGCTAAACAACTTGGGGCAGCTGGCGACAATAAACGTACCGCCAGAATGGGTATGCTTCTCCTCATTTCTCCACCAGGTTACGGAAAGACAACATTAATGGAATACCTCGCGAAAACCATGGGATTACATTTTGTAAAAATCAACGGACCTACAATTGGGCATTCCATTACTTCAATTGATCCTGTGGAGGCGAAAACTTCCGGGGAACGTGAGGAACTTAAGAAGATTAATCTTGCCTTTGAAATGGCCGACAATGTGATGCTCTACCTCGATGATATCCAACATTTGAATCCTGAATTCCTACAGAAATTTATTTCATTGGCTGACGGGCAACGTAAGATCGACGGTATTTTTGAAGGCGAGAGTAAAACATATGATTTGCGCGGGAAAAGATTCTGCATCGTAATGGCTGGAAACCCCTATACAGAAAGCGGGTCCAAATTTCAGATTCCAGATATGCTTGCCAACCGTGCCGATGTCTACAATCTAGGGGATGTGATCGGTGATACCGAAGCACTATTCAATCTAAGCTTGATCGAAAATGCGGCAATTGAAAACAGCTACCTTGAAAAAATAGCAAGCAAATCCTTCAACGACTTTTATGCTTTAGTGAACTACGCGCAATCGGTGGTAGACCAACTTCCCGATTTAGAAGGCAATTACCTGAAGCAAGATATCGATGATTTTATAACGGTATTAAAACATGTATTAAAGATCAGAAATGTTGTCATCAAGGTCAATCAAAATTATATTCAAAGTGCGGCCATGCAGGACAATTACCGAACAGAACCGCCGTTCAAAATGCAAGGATCCTACCGGAATATGAGCAAGCTCATTGCGCAGATCGTACCCATGATGAACGATCAGGAAATCGATCAAGTTCTCCTCGCACATTATGAAAGCGAGTCACAAACCCTTACTGCCGATACAGAAAGTAATCTTCTAAAATTGAAAGAACTCGCCGGATTGATAAACAATGTGGAACAAGATCGCTGGGAACACATCAAACAAATCTTCCGCAAAAACAATAAACATGGTGGTTTGGCCAAAGATGATAAGGTGTTTGCACAGATGCAGGACTTTAACGAAAATCTAGAGGGTATCATACAGGCCATTCGTGCTTATAAGAACTAATATTTAACATTGCTATTCCAGTGGACTTTACCTGTCTATTCAGCTGGAATAGCAGTATTTCTGATACGAGTACTGTCAAATATTTTTTAAGCATTAGCTATTTTTAGGTTGATTAATGATTATCTTTGATAGTATCAAATGATAGTATCATCATAATGAAACCACCGTATATTATTACAAGTGAAACTTTAAAATTAGTTAGTTCTATTTCAGAAAGAATAGGAGAAATTAATGCTGCTCATTTATATAAACCCACCACGGAGCTACGAAAAAAGAACCGTATAAAAACGATTCAATCGTCTTTAGAAATCGAAGGTAACACGTTAACTGAGGAACAAATTACCGCATTATTAGAAAATAAAAGAATTATTGCACCCAAAAAGGATATTTTAGAGGTACAAAATGCTATAAAAGTTTATGACAAATTAAATGATTTTAATCCTTATGAATTAAAAAATTTAGAAAAGGCTCATTCTCTCCTGATGAATGGGTTGATCGATAATGCAGGAAAATTAAGAACTACGAATGTGGGTATTGTAAAAGGTTCAAAGGTAAAACATATTGCCCCAAGTGGGACAATGGTTAAAGGTTTGATGAAAGATCTTTTTGCTTATCTAAAAAAAGACGCAGATTTAATTCTAATCAAAAGTTGTGTATTCCATTATGAATTTGAATTTATACATCCGTTTATCGACGGCAACGGCAGAATGGGGAGATTATGGCAAACATTGATTTTAATGCAGCGATATCCTGTTTTTGAGTTTTTACCCATTGAGAGCCTAATCAAACAAAAGCAAGATGCGTATTACGCAAAGCTCTCAGAGTCGGACAAAGAGGGTAGCTCAACACCATTTATTGAGTTCATGCTTGGGATTATTCTGACCGCTTTAGAAGAACTTTTACAAGCTCAAAATAAAACACTTCGTTTAGAAGACAGAATAAGTCTGTTTAAAGAGAAAATCGGTCAAAATAAATTTCATCGAAAAGACTATCTACAAAATTTTAAGAATATTTCCGCTCCCACTGCAAGCAGGGATCTAAAATGGGCTGTTGAACAAAATATTTTAAAGAAGTTTGGAGAGCAACGATTGACAGAATATCAATTCAAGTAATTTACTATATAATGAAAACAGCAAATCTATATTTAACATTCGGCTATACATTTAGTTCTTCTTGCTGACATTCGATGATATGATCACCCTCATCAGGATATTTAGTGTGATATTTCGTTTCCATAATTGTTTTGCACTCTATTATACTATTTCATTAGAACCAAATAATACGGCCATCTTCTGCGCGAAGGCTATCTTAGCAATGTCCAATAAACGTTCAAGTTCCACCATATCTGGAATGTGACGTTTCATACGCAATGTATCTTCATCTAAATCTTCAAAATCGGCTACACGCCAATTTATATAAGCATCATGGACTTCAATGGAAATTTGGAACATATTGTTCAGGAGATCAGAGAATATAAGAACCGGATATCCATTTTACTTACCTCCATTTAAAAAAACCTGAGATAAGCAAAATCAAAGCTATTTCAATAAAAAGTTCCCAAAATGGGAACTTTTTATTGAGTTTGTTATAAGATTAAAAAATATTGAGAGTAAGATTAAAGAAAATACTACTAGGCTATGAGCTTTTCAATCTTTTACAATTATCCGCCCTTCACAGCCCCCGAAGAAACTGTAAATATGCCAAAGTCGTCGATCAGCATACGTTCCTTAACGACTCCATTGTAGGCCATCAGACGGTCTAATTCTTTCTGCGAACGACGGCGCATCACCCAGTCTTTTTTCTGATGACTGTTTAACACGTAAGCAATCATCTTTAACTGTGGATGCCATGGCTGTCCAGTATAAACCAAATGACTGCTTTCTTCACAAATCGAAGTTGCACCTTTTACAGCTCTACTTGCCATTTCGTTATCACCAAAAAGTTCAAAGATACCTGAGATAATAACAATGTTAGGCTTGAATTCCAGTTTGGAATAGGTAGCTGGATCAAAACAATCGTAGTTGGTAAATCGTATTCCCTGCAATCCGTTTCTACGGATAATCTTCTCTCCTACCGCAATATTTGACAACAGGAATTCATTAATCACGATTTCGGCCTCGGGATATTTTTCTTTAATATCAAATAAGTAATTTCCGGTCCCACCCGCAATGTCCAATATCTTAACGGTTTTCCCAGCAGCTTTAACTTTTGTTATATGCTCTTCCAGCAACTGTAACAAGTGTTGTTTTCGAATGCGAATTCCTTTCCAGCCGATGGCCTCCAGATAACCACGGTCGAGGATGCGGCCAAAGCGGTTTTTACCCTGCGATTCATTGCGATAGACGTAATCCAGCGATATCCCAGAATCAAATCCAAACTGCAGGCCTAAATTCATTCCTTTACTTAAGGAACCTATTTTACCCAATGCCCATTTCTGGACCGCATAATTCAATTTTTCACCCGCAGGAAGTAACTTATGGTATAATTGTTCATACTCTTTCACCGAAAACTCATCGGGTTCAAGCGTCAGCTCAGGACTTTGTCGGGCATAGGCCTTGTCGATAAAGTTTCGCAGATACTGGTACACCTTTTGCCGGTTTGTTTCAAATAGAATCCCATGGTAGAAATTACGTAATGTAATAAAGGTCTTCAATTTTGAAGCAATTGTCACAAAGAATTTTTTCTGCACCGAATTTTTGACCACATAATCTTTTTCAGCAGAAAGGACAATCACAGGAATATCAATCGCCGTAGCGTCTTCAACGATACGCTCGCCAGCTTTTAATAGATCAACCAACAAAGCGCCATTGATAGATTTGGAAATCAAAGGATCGGCATCGTAAGCCTTCTGCTGGTCTATATCGTGAGTCAACACTTTAGATTTGACATAACTCTGGATAATCAGATCTTTTTTTAGCTTTGTTCCCAAAGCAATCATCTGATTTGCCAAGGGCACATATAATTTAATTTCAAATGCAGGTGCCAACAATGCAATACCTGCGACTTTAGGAGCAAAATCATGTACCCAGGCACTGACAACAACTCCTGCAATACTATTGGCGATAACGAAAATGTCTTTCGAATCAACCAAATATTCACGGCCTATATAATGAACGAAACTATCTAGATCCCGCACATAATCCATAAAGATCGGTGAAACTGGTTCTTTCGTATAACCATGTCCGCGCAAATCAAATGCAAAGATTGAATGATCGGCAAACTGTGGATCCGTAGCCATCTCCTGCAGACGTTCCGAATGCTCATGCCCACGGTGCAGTACAATCAATGCCCGCTGTCCAGCCTGATAATTCCAGACGCGATATAATAACTCCCCTTGATCAAAACTCTTGAAGTAACCTGATTTCATGTATAATTTTACTGACTAATATCAAATAGTATATTTAACAACAAAGATCATGCAAATGACCGTCTAGCTATTTCTCTCGACTAGCACCTTCATCAACTTAAGTGCATGTTTATGCAATACAAGATGTTTATTATGAGATTTAACCAAATCTATAGCATCCATTAAATCTAAAGATAATATTTTTTGTGACAATAGAACAGCAAAAATCATACTCCTGCTGTAGCCCATTGTACAATGTATAATCATATTTTCACCTCGCTTCAATTGCTGATAACGGATGACGAGCGCAGCCAATATCCTTTCGGCATCAGCCAGTGTAATTGCCGCTATATCCAACAATGGAAATGAATGATAGTTTTCCTGTACATGTAGGATCGCTATTTCTTCCAATTCTGCAGCCAGGTCAAAAACAACCAGATGCTTCAGACCAAGCACATGGAGATCTCCTGCTGTCGTCCTCGGGCCTACATAACAACGCGGTAAAATCTCAAGCAATGGCGGATTATTACGACGTCTTACGAATCGCCATAACAACCAATAAATCCATTGGTATGGGCTATAAAACAATTTCTTAAAGCCGGGTATCCAACCTTTTTCATTTTTCAGAAACGTTGGATTATTGATAACATAATTTCTTCCTACCGCAATACAGACTAAGGATGGCCAACACAAAAGATATAATCCAAATGCATGAGTCCCGCCCCATAATGCCAGTAACAGTAAACACCAGCCGATAGCGTAGTAAACGTTGCCAATTCCATGGTTTCTACGACAAACCTCGGCCTCCAAGTCTAATTTC
Organism: Sphingobacterium sp. UBA1897; assembly: GCF_002337775.1. NCBI lineage: Bacteria > Pseudomonadati > Bacteroidota > Sphingobacteriia > Sphingobacteriales > Sphingobacteriaceae > Sphingobacterium > Sphingobacterium sp. UBA1897. The sequence continues at coordinate 188,205 of NZ_DDGR01000001.1, read as the reverse complement.
CCCTTTTCGTCTAATTTCATCTTTTCGGTACCGGCCAAAAAGGGCAAATCCCCCGCCTTTAGCCTCGATAAAGCGCTGTCATGAAGCAATTCCGATGGAGATGGGAATAGGACAAATCCAACATGAGCCAGAATCAACGCGGTCAACACATCCACCAGATGGTGCTGATAAACGGTGAGTGTAGCAATCCCCATGAATAGCAGCCAAATCCCCACTACCCAGCGTATCCAGCCTTTTAGCGGCCTACCGAGCACAGACCAAAACAGACATGCATACGCCACATGCAGCGAAGGTGCTTGATTAAATGGAGAGTCATGCTTATTTAAAAAGGTGAAGAAGGATTTAAAAACAGGATGCTCAACGCTAGGCCTATCAAAAGAAAATCGCAAGGGAAAAATAAAAAAACAACAAATAGAGACGATTGTAATGAAACTGAAACGCTTCGTATAGACCCAAAGCTCTTCTCGACTTCGACAACAGAAAGGAACCACAGCGAAGAACAAACCGCTACTCATGTAGGGGATAATCATCCAAGAAACGAACGGCATAAAGTGTTCAAAAGGAAACACAAACGAAGATACAGTAGCCTGATTTGCAGCATGGACCGCAGCAGCAGAATAAGTCAACTGAAAAAATAGCGCACAATAAAGGAAAACAGCAAATTGCAGCCCCCTATTTTTCAATCGTTTTTCATCCATTTGGCCTTCCTTGACATAATTTTATTCAACACGATATTTGGAAGTAGTCCCAGAGATGCCATCAACCACTTCATACGCTTCGGAAAAACGACTTGCTTCTTCTTCTGTTCGATAGCTGTCATTATACGCTGTGCTGCATCGTCTACAGGGATTAAGAATGGCTTTTTAGACAAATCTTGCTTATTGAGCGCTCTCAATTTTTCCGTATCAACATAGCCCGGAGCAATAACAGTAACCGCAATTCCATACGGATAGAGTGCCCTACGATACGCATCAGCCACTTGGATTGCAGCACGCTTTGTCTTACTATATAGGCTTGAATTGGGAAAATGGAGCGTTCCCGAAACTGATGCAACGATTGCAATTTGTCCTCCCGACTGACCTTGCATAGCAGTTCTTGCCGCTTCAAAACAATTTAAAGTGCCCATGATATTGATCTGGAGCATAGCCACCGCTTCCTGATAGCTTATTTGTTGAGCAACGTCATCCGCGTAACTCCCTGTACAATTGATAAAGAGATCTAAAGGCATATGTGCACAAAATGAACTGACCGCATTTTGCAGGCTGCCCAATTGACATACATCGACTTCAAAACTTCTGATGCTATGTCCCCAGGAATATGCTGACATTTTCGTCAAATCACGCCCACATACCGCTACCTCGGCTCCTCGCTCAAGATAACGCTTGGCCAAAGCAAGGCCTATTCCACTTGTACCACCGGCAATAAATACTTTCATTTCAATGAATTTAATGTCACCTCATAGCCATAGTTCCATTGCGCTTCCATCGCTTCAGCAAATTCTTGTTGATCAATCGGCAAAGACAGCGTAACTTCAAATTTAGACCAATCAATTCCTTTTTTACAGTATTTCCCAGCTAATTGTTCCGCGGCATCCTGTGTATCAATCCAATGTGCATACGGAAACTGCTGTCCCAAATCTGTTAATCGTTTATTTCCGCTAAAGCCTAATACTGCCCGAACCAACGCTTCTTCTTGCGGTTTATAAGGTTGTTTATGCTCACATATGATGTTTTGAGCAAGCGCCTTTGCTAGCTCCATTGGAACAAGATCAATTGCTCCACCCGCGTAATAGGTTTTATTGGAGCATACAGGCTCAATATAAAACATATCGGACATCGAAATACGGGCCGCCTGTAGCACAGAAAACTCAGCACTCAAATGAACCGCTTTAGCCACTGCACTATGCTCGTAATTACTATCCGAAATTCCTATTGCCTCAACGGGCACGTTTGCCAATACATCCTGAGTTCCCATCAACATCTTTTGATATAGTTTCCGGTCCCCACGCCGCTGCCCAACTTCAGACGGACTGAACAGCACTTTAGCGCCGACCACAAGTGCTGGAATTGCTGCTGAGAATGGTCTATCCAATGTAGGCAATAGTAAGGAAAGATCCTGTTCCATATGGACAAGATAGCGATTAAAAACATCCTCAATAAAGGGTGCCCGTTTTCTGTTAAACTGTTTTTTCAAAACATACACGCCCAGTCTCCCCAAACGACGCTGTTCTGTAAGCCGATGATGCAGGAAAAACTGATAAAACTCGTCTGATTGCAGATAGGACTTGCGAGCTTCATGTGTAGCAAAGGCCTGTATAACAGCCACTGCCATTGAACCACCACAGCTTGCGATAAGCAGATCTGGTTTTAAACCCAGCTCATCTAACGCAGCATACATACCAAGATATAGACTGAACCGGGTTCCACCCCCCGAAAATAAAACAGCACGTTGATAAGCCATCAGATTGAAATTTTAGTTAGCCTTCTCACTACCACATTCATCAAATTCTATTAATTCCCCAACAACAGGATAATCAAAGCATAAAACAGTGGCGCATTGAAGATCAGACTATCGATACGATCCAATAAACCACCATGCCCAGGAATTAATGTCCCAGTATCTTTTACTCCTGTCTTTCTTTTCAGATAGGAAAAAAGGACATCTCCCCAGAATCCCAAAATACCGAAAAACAAACCGAACAACGAAAAGTATAGAAAATTCTGAAATGGCAGTAAAAAATAGCCCAATAAATTACTCAATATAATTGTTAAGCTGATACCGCCCACACATCCCGCAATTGTCTTATTTGGACTAATACGCGGAACGATTTTACGTTTGCCAAAAAACTTGCCCATCAGGTATTGAAAGACATCATTCAGTTCCGTTAGCACAACAATATATCCGATTAATTTTAGTCCTAGGAACGCGTTGCCATCCATTTTAATGGATCGGATAAAAGCTAAATGGCTAAATGCTAGCAAACAAGCTACCGCGCCCAAAAACAGCCCAAATACAGCTCCCTTCTTAACCTTTAAACCATATTTGAAAAACAAAGCAGTCCCCAAACACAAGACGCTAGCCAACAATAGATATGCTCGATAGGAACAAAAGTATAGGAGCAATGCTTGCAACAATGCCATGCAAAGAAACACCAGTGGTTGCATCTTACCTTCAGGGATAAACATACGAGCAAACTCGCGCATCCCTTGAAAGGTTATCCAGGCCACAAACAAGGGTGATAATGTTGCAGGAACGAAGGCAACCGCCAGTACCAAGACAATATATCCCCAGCTTCTAACACGAACAGGAACATCTGCGAACTTGCTATTGGCATCAGCCATGTGCCAAAGCCTTTCTCAATCGAGTTACCGAACTCAAAAGTAAGAGTAAGCACAAAACACCAAAAATATAACCTGAAACAGTAACCATGGAAATATGCAATAATGCTAAAATTCCATATACCGCCAACAGCAAAGCACGATCACTTTTACCCATCGGCCCATCGTAACGACGATCATTGGCAATCACCTTCCCGATCAATCCACAAAATTCATTCACAACACTTAATACGATAAAAGCGACGATCAGATATATGCTTTCCGGATGAAACTTCAGCAAAGGAAAAAATAGCACGACATCCGAAACAATATCTCCGACTTCGTTCAATACTTCGCCCGTCTTGCTAGTCTGATTAAAAAGTCGTGCCATCATGCCATCTAAGGCATTCAAGGCCATTCGTAATAACAATCCGATTGGCAGGGCCAAAAAGAAAATCGGGAAACGATCAGCATACCAAAACAGTAAAGCAATGATCAAAGACAATACAATAGATCCGATCGTGATCTGGTTTGCCGTTACCTTTTTTCTATGTAAAAAGTTCAAGATCGGCATCAGCAACTGCTGAAATTTTGGTTTTAATTTATAAACAGAAATCATCTCGCGCTAGCTGTAATTTATTTTTTCATTTTTTTTTAAAAAAAAATTTGCATAGTGTAATATATACACTATATTTGTGTCATCATAATTTAGGTTTATAATTGGTTATTTAAGGTTTTCATTCTCCCCGTTTGGAAACCTTTTTTTTTGCCCTAAATTACCGATTACCATCTTCCACCGGCACCACCCCCACCAGAAGATCCGCCGCCAAAGCTTCCACCGCCACCACTACTGCTAGATCCTCCACCAGAGCTACTCGATGTTGAGCGCACTTTAACTGGAGTCGAGTGTTCACCATGAGATACCCGATGTCCACAATTCTTACATAAGTCAAAGCGTTCCTCCAATCCCTGCGAACTATAAGTTGCTGCACGTATCGTCTTGGTACGTCCAGTCTCAAAAGTTCTATAATGACATGCAGGACATTCACTGAACCCAACATTCTCGTCCCAGGGAACCAGCTTTGTTTCATTGGTCGCCTGATCTATCCAGATTTCATACGAACGACTACCGATTTTTTCCTCCAAAAGCTGCCCCTTATCCAGGTACGCACTTTCAAGGGTAGATACATCATCCTTATTCATGCGCAACCAACGACCAGATTGATCTGGCGGCATCAATCGAAGTTGATTCTTCCGAATGCGCTTGTTTAATCCAATGAGATCAAATAGCGCCAATGGACTCAGTAATAGCGGAACCAAACCCCAGACACGAAATTTACGTAGAGCCTTTTGAATATTTTCCTCATCCTGATAGGAATTAACAATTTGCGTGCGGCTTGCATTGTATTTCATGGCCAGGGTAATACTACCAAAAACAACTATAAAATAAGGTAGATTTTTCCACTGATAGACCTCCTCAAAATTATTGAGGGCAAATGCACAGATAAACACCGAGATAAACATTAATATCCCCATACAGCCGCATCCACTGACTAAAGGCGGAAAATATTTACTTTTTTTGGTCAACTTTCCTTTGATCGCTCGCGTCACCTCGCCCAACCAGATATAACAGATCGCAAATAAACCTAAAACCAACAGAGAATTTCGCAGAATAGGACTTTTAAAACTCCAGACCGGCGTTGCCTCTGGCATCAAGCGTTCCAGCTCCGCCTTACTATCCGGTGAGGTAAGAATTGTCTTAATAAATTCTGCGGCCTCCGTAACACCGCGGTCGTAATCTTCATTCCTAAAATTGGGTACGAGATATTTTTCGCCAATACGTTTTAAATAAGCATCGGGCAAAATACTTTCCATACCATACCCTGTAATAAAACGGTATTCATGCCGGTCTTTAGCAATAAACAACAAAAGCCCATTGTTACTTTCCTTCTTACCGACACCCCAGGTATTGAATAATTTTAGGGCAAATTCGAAATCACTGTCGCCAACATAATCATTCACAACAACGATTGCAAATTCACCTTTTGTAGCAGCCTCAATCTGCGTCGATAAGCCATCTAATTCGGTCACTGTACCCGAGGATAGAATCCCATCAGGATTGGAGACAAAATAATCCTGTCCCTGTAATTTGGGGCTTGGCAAATTGTCGACGGTATAGGCGATAAATTGCCCGAAAGCTGACAGCCCGGGGAGGCAGCTTCCTACCCAAATCAATAAAAAAATATAAAAACGATGTAATCTCTGCATAGTTTTAGAACAACAAAATTTGGCTCATTGTCACGATATTAAGAAAAAAAAATCAAACAAAGGTTTTCATCAAAAAAAAGCCCATAATCAACCGATTATGGGCCTATATAATTCAATATTCGTTTAAGACGCTTTGTCCTATTAATGTATCCTAGCAATATGAAACTTTCTCATTCGCTGTCAATGGCCAAGCCAGTGTAAAATCAAGACACCGATCAATCCAATAACAGAAACGAGCGTTTCCATCACCGTCCATGAGCGAAACGTATCCTTCATGCTCACTCCAAAATAAGATTTAAACATCCAAAACCCCGGATCGTTGACGTGTGAGAACATGAGACTACCCGCTCCCGTCGCTAGCACCATTAATTCAGGAGTAACCTCTCCTGCCTGCACAATGGGAAGCATAATGCCCGCTGCCGTGAGCCCAGCAACACTAGCCGAACCGATAACTAGGCGAATGATACCGGCTATTAACCATGCTAGCACAAGAGGCGACAGGCTCAGGTCTGCGGTTAGGTCAGCGATGTAGTTCGCTACACCACTATCTACCAAAATTTGCTTGAAAGCGCCTGATGCTGCAATGATAAAAAGGATCATCATTATCCCGCGGATTGCTTCTTCCACACTTGCTGACTGCTCCCGCAAACTTTTGCCTTGGCGGATACCCATTGTGTACATCGCCATTAGCGATGCAATCATTAAAGCCACCACCGGGTCACCCAAGAAACGTAGTGCCTTCAGCCAAGAGGAGCCTTCTGGAAATATTAGATGGGAAAATGAACCAAAAGCAATTAAAATTATTGGAAAAAGCCCCGTAAATATACTAATTGCAAATCCGGGGAGCTCTTTTCGATCTGCTTGATTGTGTTCAGGAAAAAACTCAGTGGGTGGGTTGGTCGGAATACGCTTAAGCATCCTGCCAAAGAGCGGTCCACCGATAATTATCGCAGGAATTGCCACAATAATGCCATACACCATTGTTAAACCTATATCCGCTTTGTAGGTAAGCGCTATGGCGGTAGCTCCCGGATGTGGAGGCAAATAACCGTGTGTCACGGACAGCGCTGCCAGCAACGGAATAGCGACGTAAAGCAAGGGCATTTTATTGGAAGCACATACCATGAAAACGAATGGTACTAAGACGATAAAACCGACATTGTAGAATAAGGGAATTCCTACTAAAAAGCCCGTGAGAACCATTGCCCAAGGTAAGTTCTTTTTGCCAAATACAGCCGTTAGTACCGTTGTAATCTTTTCTGCAGCACCACCCTCCGCCATCAATTTCCCCAGTAGAGCCCCGAAAGCCAACAATAGTGCCAACTGGCCCATAGTGGTACTCACTCCAGTTTCAACAGATTTAAGGATATCGACGGCACTCATATTCATCGCAAAACCGACCGCAACAGAGGTTATCAGTAATGAAAAGATCGTATTTAACCGAACGACAGTGACTAAAAGAAGTAGTAAAGCTACTCCCAAAATAACGATGATTAGAGGCATAATAATTTATATCTAGTTAAAACTCACCTTCCAATAAATGGTACAGGCGTTCAAATTTTTGGAAGTTTCTAATATATACAGCGTGATTCTCCGCACTCGGTTTATAACAGTGCTCGGTATCTTGCTTTCCTTCCGTTTGTTTGTTTTTTATAGTAGGACCACCTCCCTGTATACCCAATGCTTCCAAGCCTATCAAGGCTGCTCCCCAAGCAGAGCTTTCTACTGTATTTTTGGTAAATACAGGTTTATTGAAAATGTCTGCAAGCATCTGCACCAACAACGATGAACGCGCTAAGCCGCCGCTTGCAAAGATCGTATGAATGGGACCGGTGTTCTCCTCTAATGCGAGTCCTACACTGTAAATTGCAAACAACATCCCTTCCATCATGGCACGCGCAAAGTGCGCCCTGCCATGATGCAACTGTATTCCAAAATAAACGCCTTTTGCATTGGAATTCCAATGTGGTGCCCGTTCACCAGTTAGATAGGGCAAGAATATCAAGCCCTCCGCCCCGGGAACGACGGAGTCGACCAAAGCATTTAACGCCGCAGAAGGATCTCCATCTGCTTGCATTTGGGTAAATTCGCACAAAAAGTTGTCTCGAAACCAGTTGCGTAATACACCGCCATTGTTAACCGCACCACCAATTATATATTCATTTGGTCTCAGCAGGTATGTAAATAGTCTTTGTTTTTTTTCTTGATTTGCCTGCGAACTTGCTACGCGAATAGCCCCACTGGTACCGATTGTTACCGAAGCCACTCCGGGACTTATAGCCCCTACCCCAAGATTAGCCAAACAACCATCGCTACCACCTATAACAAAAGGGGTATCTTCAGGGATCTGCATCAAGGCCGCAATTTTTTGGCAAGGCATATTTAAAATATAATCGACCGGAACTGGAGATGCTAGTTGCTCTTCCGATATACCTGCCAAGCTTAACGCCTGATCAGACCATGTTAGGTGATGTATGTCGAAAAGCCCTGTTGCAGATGCGATGGAATGATCGACCACGTAAACTCCAAAGAGCCGGTAAAAAAGAAATTCTTTGATACCGATAAACTTGTGCGACTGCGCAAATAATTTTTGATCGTTGGACTTTATCCACATTAATTTGCAAAGCAAAGACATGGGATGTATTGGTGTACCCGTCTGCTGATAAAGCAACCTGCCCGCCTCGCTTGCTTCCAAGGCAACCGCAATATGCTCGCTTCTGCGATCTGCCCATATAATGCAATTGCTAAGTGGCTGCCCCGCCGAGTCAACAGCGATCAGTCCGTGCATAGCACTGCTCACCGAAATACATTCGGGTTTCGGTATCTCTGCACGAGATTGCCTTAAGTTAATCATTACATACCGAATAGACTCAATACATGCTGCATAAACAATCTCAGGATCTTGCTCGTACCAGCCTTCCGACGGGTTTAATATAGGATAAGGTACACTATGCTGGCATAAGATGTTACCTTCGTAGTCAAATGCAACAGCTTTCGCAGATGATGTCCCAATGTCTAATCCAATGATCATAAATAAAATTGATGTTTAGGAGAGCTCAATATACGGATTATCTGTTGGTTTACAACAAAAGGCTCAATACCAGCAAACTAATTGAAGCGAGAGAAGTGCCACATACCGATCTGCTGATAATTGTCTTTCATAGTATAAACAAAAATGGTAAATTTCATCTTAGAAAAACAGCATTAAACGATGAGTAGAGATAAAAATAATAACTACGATTTTGGAATAGTTGGGCTCGGCGTAATGGGACGTAATTTATTGCTGAACATCGCCGACAACGGTTTCGCAGTAGCAGGACTAGACCTAGACCCACAGAAAGCGGAGTCATTGGAAGCTGAAGCAAGCGAAGGACATCGCATCAAAGTGACGACCCAAGTAGAAGAGTTTATCGGGGCTTTGCAACAACCCAGAGCAATTATGCTATTGGTGCCGGCCGGAAAGCCGGTTGATATGGCAATTGCCAGCCTTGTTCCGCTTTTGAATAAAGGAGATATCATCATCGACGGCGGAAACACGTACTTCGCGGATACAGACAGAAGGTTTAATGAGCTTTCCGCTATGGGTATACATTTCTTCGGAATGGGCATATCGGGAGGAGAAAGTGGCGCTCGTCGCGGGCCAAGCTTGATGCCCGGTGGCGACAGAAAGGCATACGAAAGACTAAGGCCAATATTTGAGGCAGTTTCGGCCAAGGTAATCGGCGAACCCTGTGTAGAATTTTTAGGCAACGGGTCGGCCGGAAATTATGTAAAGATGGTGCATAACGGTATCGAATATGGTATCATGCAGTTAATTGCAGAGACCTATGACCTGATGAAAAGATTATATGGTTTTGACACCCAAACCATACAGCAGACCTTCGAAGAATGGAACAAGGGCGAACTAAACTCATTCTTGCTTGAGATTACCGCTCAGATTCTAAAGAAAAAAGAAGGTGACCAGTATTTGGTGGACCTGATTTCAGATTGGGCAAGATCAAAAGGAACGGGTAAATGGACTTCGCAAAATGCGATGGATCTACAGGTGCCAGTTCCGGTGATTGATGCAGCGGTCAATATGCGCGATATGTCCAAATACAAACCTGAACGTTTGGAGGCGGCAAAATTACTTCAATGGGATGGACAAGCGGTTGATCTCCCCGCAGCAACACTCATTTCTCGCTTAAAAAATGCATTGTACTTTGTGATCATCACGACCTATGCGCAAGGTTTGGCACAGCTTACTGTTGCATCGGAAAGCTATAGCTATGAGTTAGATTTACAGGTGGTAACCAAAGTCTGGCGAGGCGGCTGCATTATTCGCGCGGCTTTGCTCGAGGATTTTAGAAAAGCCTATGCGGCTAATCCTGACTTGTGTAATATCCTACTCGATAACACCATTGCACAAAAGTTGCTGAGCACGCAGGCCAGCCTTCGCGAGGTATTGAAAGATGCTATCGCAAACGGGATACCCGTATCCGGATACGTAAACGCACTCTCTTATTTTGATGCCTATCGATCGGAAAAATTACCTACAAATATTATACAAGCACAACGAGACTATTTTGGTGCACATACCTATGAACGTATTGATCGGGAAGGTATCTTTCACACGCTTTGGGATTAAGAAAAAAAAGCTTGAAGATTCGATTAATCTTAATTTAAAACGCAAAAAAGCGGCTTTTATATAAAAAAGCCGCTTTTAATAACTGAATCCCCTATTGGGTTTTATACTACGTTTATTTAGATGCTAACGTTCAATATCCTTCAAGCTACTCATCTTCTTGTATTCCAAGAAACCTTTAATATCTTCAAAATGCTCCCGTACGCGTTTATTTCCGAATTCAAAGACTTTCTCTGCCAAACCATCCAAAAAGTCACGGTCGTGTGAAACAAGGATCAGCGTACCATCGAAATCTTTCAAAGCATCTTTGATAATGTCCTTTGTTTTCATGTCCAAATGGTTTGTCGGCTCATCGAGAATCAATACATTTACCGGTTCCAACAACAATTTTATCATCGCCAGACGTGTTCTTTCTCCTCCGGACAGCACTTTCACCTTTTTAGTTGTATCATCGCCACTAAACATAAAGGCTCCTAAAAGATCTTTCATTTTAACACGCACTTCACCTACAGCGATTTGATCAATGGTATCAAAAACGGTCATCTCTCCATCAAGTAATGCGGCCTGATTTTGTGCAAAGTACCCAATTTTTGCATTGTGCCCTACTTTCAACGTGCCTTCGAAATCGATTTCCCCCATAATTGCTTTGATCATGGTCGATTTACCCTCACCGTTCTTCCCGACAAAAGCGACCTTTTCACCACGTTCGATGACCATATTTGCTTTTTGAAATACGACGTGTTCATCATAAACCTTGGTTAGATCCTCAACGATAACAGGATATTGACCCGAGCGCGGGGATGGTGGGAATTTAAGACGCAGTGCGGAAGTATCTACCTCGTCGATCTCAATGATTTCCAATTTCTCCAACATCTTTACCCGTGATTGCACCTGCAATGTTTTAGAATAGGTACCTCTGAAACGATCGATAAACTCCTGATTGTCCGCAATAAAGCGTTGCTGCTCTTCATACGCTTTTAGCTGATGCTGGCGACGCTCCTGACGTAATTCCAAGTAATGACTATACTTGGCACGATAATCATAAATCCTTCCCATCGTCACCTCGATGGTCCGATTGGTGATATTGTCGACAAATGCCCTGTCGTGCGAAATAACGATAACTGCTTTAGCCGAATTGACCAAGAAATCTTCCAGCCATTGAATACTCTCGATATCCATGTGGTTGGTTGGCTCATCCAATAAAATCAAATCGGGCTTTTTCAATAATATTTTAGCTAATTCGATACGCATCCGCCAACCACCGGAAAACTCAGAAGTCTGTCTTGTAAAATCCGAACGCTCAAAACCGAGCCCCTTCAGGACCTTTTCAACTTCTGCATCATAGTTAACTTCCTCAATCGAATAGAACTTTTCACTTAATTCGGATACACGTTCGATCAATTGCATATAATCGTCAGACTCATAGTCTGTACGGATATTTAATTGCTCATTCAGGTTTTCCAACTCATCACGCATACCATAGACTTCTTCGAAAGCCTTTGATGTTTCTTCAAAAACAGTCACGTTATCCTCTGTTAACAAATGTTGCGGTAAATAGGCTATAATGGCATCTTTCGGACCAGCAACATTACCTGTAGTAGGTTTACCCACTCCAGCGATAATTTTCAGTAAGGTGGATTTACCGGCACCATTTTTACCCATCAATGCGATCTTATCATTCTCATTGATGGAGAAAGATACATCTGAAAAAAGAGTTGTTCCCCCAAAGGAAACAGAAATATTATTTACGTCAATCACTGTATATACACTTAATTTTGGCACAAAGATAAGCGAATCAATCTTATAAATAGACAATGGTGCATTTTTGTGTATCTTTGCCCCATGCGTTTTGATATTATTACGGTCTTACCTGACCTCTTGGAAAGTCCATTTGCACACTCTATTTTGCAACGAGCAAAGAACAAAGGCTTGGCTGAAATATATGTCCACAATTTAAGAGACTATTCAACAAATAAACACAAAAGTGTCGATGATTATCCGTACGGTGGCGGATCGGGCATGGTCCTTCAAATAGAACCCTTTGCCAAGTGTATAGAGCAATTGCAAGCTGAACGGGAATACGATGAGATCATTTACATGACTCCCGACGGTGAAACATTCAATCAGGATATTGCGAATGGATTATCTACAAAGGGAAATATGATGATTCTCTGTGGGCATTACAAGGGAATAGATCAACGTATCCGTGATATTTATGTAACAAAAGAGATCTCAGTCGGTGATTATGTACTGTCCGGAGGTGAGCTTCCAGCGGCGATTGTTACAGATGCTGTTATCCGTCTGATTCCCGGAGTTTTGTCGGATGAGACATCCGCGCTTTCAGATTCTTTTCAGGATGGATTACTAGATGCGCCTATCTATACACGCCCTGCAGACTGGAAAGGCCACAAAGTACCTGATATTCTCCTCAGTGGTCACGAGGCAAAAATCGCTGAATGGAAAGATGAACAACAGTTAAAAAGAACGCAAGAAAGACGTCCTGATTTATTAAATGATTAAGAAATAAGGTGAATTTTTGTTTTTTTGTCACAAAAAGTTTGCTTATTTATTTTTTTTTATAAATTTGTGTAATAATGACACGAAGATATACAAATACAAATTGGTGGTGGCCTGAAGCAATAAGCATCGGGAACTAATTGGTATTGTCATAATATTTCATAATCAACCAAAACCATTTATGGAAATTCCAACCCCGATGCTGACCAGTATCGGGGTTTTTTTATGCATAGTTTACAACAAGAAGATAAGACACAAAAAATGAAGTATACATTCAAAACACAAACCAGAAAGTTGCTTGCGGATACAACTACACCAGTGAGCATCTATCTTCGCCTAAGAGATATCTTTCCAAACTCATTGTTACTGGAAAGCTCCGACTACCATAGTCGCGACAACAACATAAGTTACATCTGTTGTCAACCAATTGCCGGAATCCAGCTCGATGAGAAAGAGCTGACGCTCACTTATCCGGGTAGAGAACGTATCGTAAAAAATGCGCACGAAATCGAATTACGTCAAGAAGTTTCCGATTTTAGAAATTCCTTCGAAGATCATACAATTGCTGAACTTAACTTGATCTCCAATGGCCTATTTGGTTACTTCACCTTCGATTGTATTGAACACTTTGAGGACATCAAACTAACAACAACGGTAGATCCGGCACGGAAAATACCGTTTATGCAATATCATGTTTACAAATATGTCATTGCCATCGACCACTTCCGTAATCAACTCTATATTTTTGAACATCTGCTGGATGACGAAGAATCAGAACTTGAAAGAATGCAGTTCCTTATTCAGAACAAAAACTTCCCTGAATATACCTTCAAACTAGCTGGCGAGGAAAGCTCCAATCGTACCGATGAAGAACACCGTCAGTTGGTTAAGAAGATGAAACAGCATATCCAACGTGGTGATGTATTCCAGATCGTTCCATCCAGAGGCTTTAAGACACCGTTCTCCGGTGATGAATTCAATGTCTATCGTGCGCTCCGCTCCATCAACCCTTCGCCCTATCTTTTCTATTTTGATTATGGTGACTTTAAACTTTTCGGATCATCGCCTGAGGCTCAACTGCGTATCCACGGGAAACAAGCGACGATTTTCCCTATTGCAGGAACATTCAAACGGACAGGCAACATGGAGGAAGATCAAAAGATAGCCACCAAGCTCAAAGAAGACCCAAAAGAGACTTCCGAACATGTTATGCTCGTCGACCTTGCCCGCAATGACTTAAGTAGACATTGCACCCAAGTTAAAGTTGAGTCCTACATGGAACCACAATATTACTCGCATATTATCCACTTGGTCTCCAAAGTAACGGGCACATTAAAAGACAATATCAACCCATTTGACATCGTAGGTGATACATATCCAGCGGGTACGCTTTCAGGTGCTCCAAAACATATGGCGTTGACATTGATTGATCGTTATGAAGGATTACAACGCTCATTTTATTCGGGTGCAATTGGATTCATGGGTTTTAACGGAGACTTTAATCATGCCATTATGATCCGGTCCTTCCTAAGTAAGCAAAACACCTTACATTATCAGGCCGGTGGTGGTATCGTATTAGATTCAGACCCCGAAATGGAGCTACAAGAAGTAAATAACAAAATTGCTGCGCTACGAAAAGCATTACAATTAGCAGAAACATTATGATCAGACCATTGGAATACTGTGTCAACAAGCAACATATCCATGATTCGGTAGACACCATTGACAACCGCATCGTTGAGCTATTGGCATTACGAAAAGTCTATATTGGCAAAGGCAAGTCCTTCGAGGATGAGCAAAATGAAGAGCAGAATATCATTCGGAACCTGGACAGTAATTATGTCCTACTGGCAAAAAGATTTCATTTGCCAATCGAATTTATTCAGTCTATATTCCAGGAAATTGAAAATTATATTAATCAAGATTTTATAGCAAAAGGTTATGAGCAACAATAAAATAGTCGTTATTGACAACTACGATTCGTTCACCTACAACTTGGTCCATTTGTTACAGGAATTAGATCAAGAATATGTTGTATGGAGAAATGATAAATTTAAACTGGAAGATATTGATGCTTTCGATAAAATACTTCTTTCGCCGGGCCCAGGTATTCCAGAAGAAGCTGGATTATTACTTGATGTTATCCGTACCTACGCTCCACATAAAAGTATATTGGGTATTTGCTTAGGCCAACAGGCTATTGCAGAAGTCTTTGGTGGTACACTATTCAATATGGAAAAACCTTTGCATGGCGTAGCAACAAATATTTCTGTTGTTGATGAGTCAGAGAAATTGTTTCGGGACTTCCCAAAAGATTCCAAAATTGGACGCTACCATTCTTGGGCTGTAAACAAAGACACCCTACCAGCTAGCCTCAAGGTAACGGCAATCGACGAGAATGGCATCATTATGGCCTTAACCCATACCGAATACGATGTAAGGGGAATGCAGTTCCACCCAGAGTCGGTATTGACCACAAATGGTAAAAAATTAATTGAAAACTGGTTGGGAATCTAACATCTAAAAAAATGACTATACTTGATAAAATCATTGAACGAAAAAAAATAGAAGTAGAAAAAGCAAAAGCTTTAGTTCCTTTTGAGGAACTATTAAACTATCCCTATTTCAGTGTGGCTTGTCTATCGTTGAGAGAATCTATTCTTGATCCTGAAAAAACAGGAATTATAGCGGAATACAAAAGAGCATCGCCATCAAAAGGAGACATCAATAGTACTTCAGCAGTGGAAAATGTTGTAAAGGCATACGAGGAGGCAGGTGCTTCGGCAGTCTCGGTTCTTACTGATAGCGAATTTTTCAAAGGCAATTTAGAAGATCTATCGAAAGCACGCGAGGCTATTAGCATTCCTATCTTAAGAAAAGAATTCATCGTGGATAAATATCAGATCACCGAAGCGAAAGCTTATGGAGCAGATATCATCCTCTTAATTGCAGCATGTCTGAAAAAGGAGGAAATACAGGAATTTGCAGCCTATGCACACCAATTGGGTTTAAATGTTTTACTTGAGGTGCACAACGAACAGGAACTGTTGGATAATCTTTTCGATGACATTGACGCAATTGGTGTCAATAATAGAAACCTTAAAGATTTTTCAGTCGACATTCAGCATTCTTATGATCTCCTGAACAAAATACCAACAGAATATATTAAAGTGTCTGAGAGCGGTATATCTGATCCTTCGACAATTAAAGCTCTAAAAAGAGCTGGATTCCAAGGATTTTTAATTGGTGAAAATTTCATGAAGACAGCCGATCCTGGACAAGCTATCAAAGAATTTGTAAAAGAAATATAAGGAAATCAAACCCTGGCGTTAGGAAGACTATACTTTCACTTAACTCTGAATTTGGCGGAGTTGGCGATTCGAACAGTCAACGTTCGACAGGATCTGAAGAGATCAAAAATCGGCTCTAAACTCGTGACAGTTAGCTAACTTTATACTAATGCCAAATTTTGTACCTTTGTAAAAAATTATCGAAGATGTCGGTCAAGATTGGTGAAAATATTGATTTGGGTAAATTCCCATTGTTATTAGCTCCGATGGAGGATGTAAGTGATCCTCCGTTTCGCTATGTGTGCAAACAGAATGGTGTTGATTTAATGTATACTGAATTTATTTCTTCGGAAGGCTTAATTCGGGATGCTGCAAAGTCAATTCAAAAACTTGATATTTTTGAATATGAACGACCTATTGGCATTCAGATCTTTGGTGGAGATATTGAAAGTATGCGTCAGTCTGCTGAGATCTGCACAAAAGCAGGGCCTAATTTAATCGACATCAATTACGGCTGTCCAGTTAAAAAAGTAGTCTGCAAAGGAGCTGGTTCATCCCTGCTACAGGACATCGATAAAATGGTTGCAATGACAAAAGCTGTCGTTGAGGCTACGGATCTACCCGTAACGGTGAAAACACGTCTTGGCTGGGATGACAACACAAAAAATGTATACGAAGTTGCCGAAAGGTTACAAGATGTGGGGATCAAAGCACTTGCAATTCATGGACGTACGCGCGCGCAGCTATATAAAGGTCAGGCGGACTGGTCTATGATTCGTGATATCAAACGCAATCCGCGCATCAAGATTCCAATTTTTGGCAATGGCGATGTAGACTCTGTCGAAAAAGCTGCGGCATGGCGGCAGGAGTTTGAAGTGGATGGCATTATGATTGGCCGTGCAGCAATCGGATACCCCTGGATCTTTAGAGAAATAAAACATTTTTTCAATACTGGTGAGCGTTTAGAAGGACCAACTATTGCCGAACGTGTCGAGGTTTGCAGAACACATCTGAACAAATCCATTGAATGGAAAGGTGACAAATTGGGTATTTTTGAAATGCGCAGGCATTATGCGAATTACTTCAAAGGAATCCCCAACTTTAAAGAACACCGAATGAAATTGGTTAGCCTTCAAAACCAGGCAGAGATTCTTGAGGTACTTCATGAAATTGAACACAATTTCTCGGCAGAAATGGTATAATCCTGAAGTCCACAATTTATAAAGAAAAAGGTCGTGCTAATTTAACATTAGCACGACCTTTTTTCGTTTAAGCGTCTTTCTTTATGAATCGCTTGAGCTGATTTCTTTCCATCAGAAATACACCTCCAATGTAAGCAACCAAAAGCCCATTACCAACAAAGGCATTATGATTAAATACAAAGTAGGATAGATAGGAGAAACATATTCCTACAACTATATACATCAGGATCTTGCCCAATTTATAAGGTATAGGATAATGTTTTTGCCCCCATACATAAGATAGCACCACCATAGAAAAGTAGGCTAGAAATGTGACTATTGATGCTCCAACATAACTGTATCTAGGAATCAGATAATAATTCGCAACGACAGTTATTCCTGCGCCTACCAATGAAATATACAAAGCGTACCGCGTTTGGTCAGAAAGCTTATACCATACCGAAAGATTCATATAGATTCCCAACAGCACATAATTGAATAGTAATAGCGGAACGATGAAAAGTCCAGACCAATATAAGTCACGAGTTTCCACATTTCCTTTAATAAAATACTTCAGCCAGTCGATATTCGCTGTAATCCCCAGCATAACTAACATCATGGCAATTACGAAATATTCCATAATCAACGCATAGGTCTTCTTTGCATTAGCATTTTTTGCATAAGAAAAGAAAAATGGTTCGGCGCCCAATCGAAAAGCCTGAACAAAAATACTCAGAAACATCGCTAATTTTCCAACGGCTCCATAGATCCCCAAATCGCGATCACCAATATCCTTAGGCAGGTAGATTGGCAATACAATTTTATCTAAATTTTCGTTGATAATATAAGAAATATTGGCAATTAAAATCGGAAAGCTATACGATAGCATCTTTAAGATTAACTGCTTTTCGGGTTTAAAATAGAAACCCCTCATCTCAGGAAGGAGCAATAGAAAGGTTGCTGCACTTGCCACAATATTAGAAATAAATACATAACCTATCCATTCATTTCTATACCAGCCGGAACACCAAGTGCCCAAAGCACCACCATCTTTTATCAAATAGGGAACTAGCGCAATAAAGAACAGGTTAAGAGCAACCATAATACCGATGTTGGCCAATTTAATGGCACCAAATCGAATAGGCCTTCCCTCTGATCTCAATTTCGCAAAAGGAACAATAGCTAATGCATCCAATGCCAATATGAGGGCGAAATATTTTACATAGCTCTCGTAATCGGCATTGTAAGTTCCCTTATTCAACCAGCTACCAAAAGTACCCGCAAAGACGAAGGCCGTTATAAAAAATAATACTGCCAGAGAGGCAATGACGATAAAACTGTTATTGAAAACCTGCTTTTTATCCTTTTCTTCGACTTTTTGGAGAAACCTAAAAAAAGTTGTTTCCATACCAAATGCCAAAACAGCATTGATCATGGACGCCCAGGCATACATATTGGTAAATATTCCGTAGGACGCAGGTGGATATTTGAGCACATATAATGGCGTCATGACGAAATACAGCATACGAGCTATAATCGTACTCAGGCCATAAATCATGGTCTGTCCGGCGAATTTTTTAAGTACTGACAAGGCGAAAAGACTTAAGATTGAACTCTTTTAACTACTTCAAAATTGGAAAAGCCCTTCATTTCGCCTTCCTTTACCTCAACACTTTCAACAATTGCACCCTCCGGTCCTTCTTGGCAGAAGTCCAACAGTGAATCTAGTGCAAAATCATCACCCTCGCCCTCGATATAAACAGAACCATCTTTTAAATTGACAACAAAGCCTCTAACACCGACTTGATCTGCAACCGCCTTGGCTGTCAATCTAAAAAAGACACCCTGTACTTTACCTCTTATTGAAATATTCAAATGTTTCATCTGTAACTTATTTTTTCTTCCATCGGTCAGATGGAACTTACCATGACTATAGTTTCGTTATTATAGTCATGGACGGTTCAATAAGAGCAAAAGTACAGAAGTTTTGGGGAATTAAATACTACGCTAAACGTTTTACCTTAACATCTTCATTTAGGCGCATGTGTTCCATACCTTGCAACAACACAATCCCAGGTTTTTTACCCACTTCAAGTGAGCCAAATTCATTCTCAATGTTCAACGCGATAGCACCATTGATTGTAGCCCATTGAATAGTCTGCAAGAAATCCAGATCCTCAAAGTGCGCATGCAATACCTTTAGCTCCTCCAAAATGGACAATGTGTCGTTTGAAGCTAAACTGTCCGTTCCAATTACCAAACGCTGTCCGGCATTCATAAAATTCTGAACCTTTGGTAATGTTCCCTCAATATAAAGGTTGGCCTTTGGACAGAGACACCACATCACATCACGATCCATACGCTCTACAAAATCCAAATCTTTAAGAGAGGTATAGGTATTATGAACCAACAATAATTTATTTGGATAAGGCAAATAAGGAAGATAAGACTGAATCGAATTTCTTGCCTGCGCCTTAATCGCATCAGCATTTTTTCCTATACTTTTATAAAAGTCCAAGAACTCACCCATTTTATAACGGAACAGTTTATTCTCCTCTTCACTTTCTTGATTGTGAATACTGATAATATTTGTTTCCGGAACCATCTTCTTGAATTTTTTAAAAAGGACCTTCGAACAAGAATAGGGAGCGTGCGGAGTAATGGATACATGCCCATTCCTAAACTCTTGGGTCAACGATTTAGCCTCCTTTAACTTAAAGTCAGCTTCTTCAGGTTCAATTCCGAGCACCTCCACAAATGTGTGATATAATATCTGTGAATCTTCCTTCAATTTTGAAGAATTATCAGTGTTGGCGTGATCTCCGACTGCGACAATACCATTTTCGTACATATCTCGATCGGCTTTGGCCATAGCGTCATCTATTTTTTTCATCGATGCCGACCGCGTTGTCATCACCTTACTGAGAAAGCTCGGAAGCCCCGTACCTTTAGGAACAATACCTTTCATATGCGACAATTCAATGTGGCAATGTGCATTGATAAAACCTGGAATTATCACTCCTTCATATCTCTCAACCTTCGTTTTATCTGAAGGTGTAAATGAAGTTGGGTCATAGATACCTTGAATTACCCCCTCCTCATCTACCGAAACAATACCGTCTTTTATTGGCATTGAAGTAAT
Source organism: Sphingobacterium sp. UBA1897 (assembly GCF_002337775.1). Classification (NCBI taxonomy): domain Bacteria; kingdom Pseudomonadati; phylum Bacteroidota; class Sphingobacteriia; order Sphingobacteriales; family Sphingobacteriaceae; genus Sphingobacterium; species Sphingobacterium sp. UBA1897. The sequence goes on along the minus strand of NZ_DDGR01000001.1, from coordinate 167,866 downwards.
CGGCAGAATATAATTAGCGCTTAAATATTTTAACATTTTATCTCCTCACTATCAATTTAGTAACTAAAATTTTTTGACCTGTATGAATACATACCTTTAGTAGAAAAATTCATGCCAAGGTACCTAAAAAGAACAATAAATACCAAAAACAACAATTTGCACAAATTTTTAACCAAAAAGAAATAATACCGCAAATCCGCTCTTTTTCATTTGTCATAAATTACTTCTTTATACTTCATTTCAATTTTAAATTTATATATTCGCAGCATCGAATAGGGGTGCCTTGTTTTGTCAGGAACACAAATAAAGGCTGAGATTATACCCAACAGATTAAATTCTGTACACCTGATCCAGATAATGCTGGCGTAGGGAGAGGTTAGTTAAATAGTGCGGTCGTAGTAACCCCTTGCTATGATTTGTTTAACTCAAACAAAATACATTACCATGATCAAATTTTTGATTTGTAGCTCCTTAGCTACTATTTCAAGCCAAATTGCCATTGCGCAACAAAATCTGACAATTAAAGCTGTAGACAATACCAATCAGACCCCCTTACAGTATGTTTCCATATCTATAGATGGACAAGCATCCTTTGCTGGCCAATCGGACAAAAATGGGCTGATTAAACTATATCGTATCAATACAGGTAAGCACCAGATCCAGGTATCTTCTCTTGGATATAAAACATGGAGCCAAAATGTGGATGTTAAAGACAATTTGGAGCTTACGGTAGCGTTAGAACCTAGTACAATTCAAATGGAAGAGGTGCTTGTTCAATCTACCCGTGCCAAAAGAAATGCTCCTACAACCTTTAAAAACATCTCCAAAGAAGAAATAACACGTAACAACCTCGGCCAGGATATCCCATTCCTTTTAAATCAGACTCCATCCGTGCAGGTCAATTCCGATGCCGGGGCAGGCATAGGTTATACCGGAATGACAATCAGGGGATCAGATAATCAACGAATCAACGTAACATTAAATGGAATCCCTTTAAATGATGCCGAGAGCATGGGTTCATTTTTTGTAAACCTTCCCGACTTTGCCTCTTCTACCGAGAGCATCCAAGTTCAGCGTGGTATTGGGACTTCGACGAATGGTGCCGGATCATTTGGAGCCTCATTAAATATTCAGTCCAATACGTTAGTCGAAACCCCTTACGCAGAGCTCAACAATTCATTTGGCTCCTACAATACCTGGAAAAATACAGTCAAGGTAGGTACCGGGCTAATTAACGACAAATTTGCCTTCAATGCCAGATTATCTCGAATCAGTAGCGATGGTTATATCGAAAGAGGTAGTTCAGACTTACAGTCTTTTTATGTGGACGGAGGTTATTATGGCAAGAAACATATTTTAAAAGGAATTGTATTCTGGGGAAAAGAAAAGACATATCAAGCCTGGAATGGCGTTCCCGAACCATTGATTACTGGCGATCGATCACGCATGGATGACTATGCAGATAATGCACTCGAAATCTCGGGCGCAGAGAAAGATCGTTTCATGAACGCCGGCCGGAATTATAATCTATATACGTATCAAAATCAAACAGATAATTATACGCAGAAACATCATCAACTTCATTATACCAATATCCTGAACGACAAATTGACGCTCAATACAGCCCTACACTATACAAGAGGTTATGGTTACTATGAAGAAATGAGACCCGGAGATAAACTAAGTAAATACGGCTTGCCTAACGTCATCATTGGTAAAGATACCATACAAAAAACAGATCTCGTCCGCAGGAGATGGCTTGATAATTATTTTTATGGCATGACCTATGCCCTAAATTACAGACCGAATGATCAGCTTGAAATTACTTGGGGTGGAGCTTATAATCAATACAAAGGAAAACATTATGGCCAGGTGATTTGGGCACAATATGCATCAACAGGTTTTCTTGACGATAAATATTACTTCGGGAAATCACAAAAAAATGATTTCAGTAATTTCTTAAAGGTCGATTATAAACTAGATAAGTGGATATTAATGGCCGATATTCAATATCGGAATGTAGATTACCACATGTATGGTGATGATGATAAGGTGAAAAATTATAATTATCATCCTAAGTTTAATTTCTTAAACCCTAAAGCTGGTGCAACTTATTTGCTAAATGACCATTCAAATGTATACGCTTCCTATGCCTTTGCACAAAAAGAACCTGTTCGCAAGGATTTTATAGAGAAAAATAGCGCCTTACCAGACCCTACCCCAGAGAAAATGCAGGACATCGAATTTGGCTATCGCTTTACAAATGAAAAATTCAACATCGGATTGAATGGGTATGGCATGTTTTACAAGGATCAGTTGATCCCAACAGGTGAAATCAGTGATACTGGCTCTCCAATTCGACAAAATGTCAAAGATAGCTATAGAATGGGACTTGAATTCGATGGATCATGGAACATCAGCAAACAGTTCAACTGGAAAGCAACAGCTAGTTTCAGCCAAAATAAAATTAAAGACTTTGAAGAGGTAATCGGTAATACAAGGATATTTTATTCGAAAACAGACATTGCTTTATCTCCGGGAACGATTTTGTCAAGTAATTTTTCTTATAGTCCGATAACATCACTGACATTCTCTCTACTATCCAAATTTGTAGGAAGACAATATCTAGATAATTCATCTGCGAAAGAGAGGAGCATTTCCTCTTATTTTGTCAACAATCTGTTAGCAAATTATAGCTTTACAGCATTAGGTATCAAAAACATCAGTGCAACTTTACAGGTCAACAACATCTTAAACGAAAAGTACGAAGCCAATGGCTACACCTTCGGTTGGATGGAAGGTGATACCCGAAAATATTATAATTTCTATTTCCCACAAGCACCAACAAATTTCCTATTGGGCCTGAATTTCAAATTTTAGAAACAATTTATTTAAATAAAAAAACGTCTCTTTTTTCCTGAGGAAGCAAGAGACGTTTTTTATTTAATATGGTGGATAAATTGCACATTACATCGTGTTTAACAATCGGAATTTTTACCTTTGGTTTTATACTTTTCATTATGCGCGCAGTTATACAACGAGTGAAAAACGCCTCTTGTACGGTAGATAATCAGATTACAGGCCAGATCCAGAAGGGTTTAATGATTTTATTAGGAGTTGAAGAAGCAGACACAACAGAAGATCTTAAATGGTTAGGACAGAAATTCATCAACTTACGCATCTTCGAGGATGAACAGGGCTTGATGAATAAATCGATACAGGATATAGACGGAAATATCTTACTCATCTCACAATTCACCCTCTTTGCTCAAACAAAAAAAGGAAACAGACCTTCTTTTATCAGAGCAGCAAAACCGGATAAAGCCAAACCAATGTATGAAGAGATGGCTTTATTGTTAAGTCAATTGCTCCAAAAAGAGGTTCAACTGGGCATATTCGGAGCAGATATGAAAATCGACCTACTGAATGATGGTCCAGTTACCATCGTCATGGATACAAAAGATAAGGACAACTTTTAATTTTTTATTGAAAAAGATGACAATTAAAGAAGCACAAGACATTATTGACAAATGGATCAATAGTACCGGAGTACGTTATTTCAACGAACTGACAAACACCGCTATACTCATGGAAGAAGTCGGTGAGGTTGCCCGAATAATGGCTCGGCAATACGGAGAGCAATCTTTCAAAAAATCAGACAAAGAAGTCAATTTAGCAGATGAAATGGCCGATGTATTATTCGTTTTGATGTGTCTTGCCAATCAAACGGGAATTGATCTAACAGAAGCTCTGCAACAAAATCTTCAAAAGAAATCAATTCGGGATGCCGACCGCCATAAAAACAACGAAAAACTTAAATAATTGGAGATCGTATTGTTTGTACAACTCTTTGAGATAATATTTAAAGTTTTAAATCGAATACGATGTATAAATTCATAACCTATTCGCTCATAGCGAGCATATGCCTTGCCTCTTGTGCGACAAAACAACAGCTAAATTCTAAGGTCGAGCAGGCCAGTACTTTTAATAAGGCTGCCGTAGTCACAGCGCATCCTTTGGCTTCAGAAGTCGGCGTAAAGATTTTAAAACAAGGTGGAAATGCAATAGATGCTGCAGTTGCCGTGCAATTTGCTTTGGCAGTTGTTTATCCAAATGCAGGAAATATTGGCGGCGGCGGCTTTATGCTCTATCGCGATCATCGGGGTAATTTAGATGCCCTAGATTTTCGTGAGAAAGCTCCTCAAAAAGCATCCCGGGATATGTATCTCGATGCCCAAGGTAATGTTATTCCTGAGTTGAGTCTTTACAGTCAATTGGCCTCAGGCATCCCTGGGTCTGTTGCCGGTATGTGGGAAGCACACAGAAAGTATGGCAAGTTGCAATGGAAAGATCTCGTACTCCCAGCAATACAGCTCGCCAGAACAGGTTTTAAAATCAGTCAACGACAAGCCAATGAGTTTGAAAGCCATAAAGATCGTTTTGTCAAGCTGAATCCCTCTGGTGCTGCAATTATCAAAACCACAGCTTGGAAAACAGCTGACCCATTTATCCAGGAGGAACTCGCGAAAACGCTGGAAAGAATCGCAATAGAAGGGCGAGACGGCTTCTATAAAGGTAAAACGGCCGACTTAATTGTTGCCGAAATGGACAAAGGGAAAGGCATTATCAATCATCAAGATTTACTGGATTATCAGGCAATTTGGCGTACCCCAATTTCCACAAATTACAGGGGGCACAAAGTTATTTCCATGCCGCCGCCTTCGAGTGGGGGAACATCTCTTTTGGCCTTGCTCAAATCAGTCGAACAGTTTCCACTTCAACGCTGGGGCTTTCAAACCGATTCAACCATTCGTGTCATGGTCGAAGCTGAACGCTATGTATATGCCAATCGGGCCAAATATTTAGGAGATCCTGATTTTATTAGGGTACCCGTCCAACAGCTTATTGACTCCAGCTCAAATGCACATAAACTCAATTCATTCAATTTCCGTAAAGCGACATTAAGCAAAGATGTCAATGCAGATGTCATTCCTGGCTATGAAAGTGAACAAACGACACATTTCAATATCGTAGACGAGCAAGGGAATGCAGTATCCATTACAACAACACTCAATGATTCTTATGGCTCGGGAGTATTTGTGGCCGGCGCAGGTTTTCTCCTAAACAATGAAATGGATGATTTCTCTGTGAAGACCGGTGTCCCAAACATGTATGGGCTTACAGGGGAAAAAGCGAACGAGATTCAGCCCGGCAAAAGAATGCTCAGCTCAATGACACCCACTATTGTAGAAAAAGATGGCAAACTATTCATGGTTGTGGGAACCCCGGGGGGATCAACCATCATTACCTCTGTTTTTCAGACTATCCTCAACGTTATTGACTTCCGACAAAATGCACAATCTGCTGTGAGCCTGCCAAGATTTCATCATCAATGGCTTCCTGATCGCATTGATGTCGAAAATAACGCTATCAATTCCAATTTACGTGGCCAATTGACAAAAGATGGCTATACGATAAATCCGAGAGGGGCAATCGGCCGTGTGGAGAATATACTTGTATTACCAAATGGTAAATTACAGACAGGAGCCGACCCACGTGGAGACGATACAGCGAAAGGTTATTAGATTAAATAATGATTAAACTATTTGATGCAATCCCTATCTTACAAGAAATAACATATTATGATTCAAAGGAACTACAACAGGATTTTCAGAGCAACATTAGCGACCATATTTACGCTGATTTTATTTTCAAACTGCAAAATACTTCAAGGGCCTGATCTTACAAAGATACAAGTTGGTATGACCAAAGCACAAGTTATTCAAAAACTTGGAAAACCAGACGCTATTGTGGCTGCTAAGAAGTATCAGGAAGGCATCTTAGAAATATACGAATATAATACTCCTCAACTTGAAAATCCAGTAGATTCAGCCTCAGGATTTCGTCAATATTGGTTACATTTTTTTAATGACGAGCTGCAGGAATGGGGTACTAAACGTAATTATTCACCTCGAGAATACGATCATTATTACGAGAAATACAGAAGGCGTCATTAAGTACAAGGCATAAAAAAACCTGTTATCTAAGATAACAGGTTTTTTTTATAAGGATGAATCTTACATCATTCCACCCATACCGCCACCCATTGGAGGAGCACCAGCACCTACAGGGTTTTCTTCAGCTTCGTCAGCTAAGACACACTCGGTAGTCAATAACATTGAAGCAACTGAAGCTGCATTTTCCAATGCTACACGAGATACTTTAGTTGGATCAATTACACCAGCAGCGATTAAGTTCTCGTAACGGTCTGTACGTGCGTTGTAACCGAAATCTGCAGTTCCTTCTTTCACTTTTTGAACGATTACTGCACCTTCAATACCAGCGTTATTACAGATCTGACGTAATGGCTCTTCGATAGCGCGTTTAATGATGTCAATACCGATTTGCTCATCTTCGTTGTCACCTTTAAGGTTTACCAAGGCTTCAGTTGAGCGAATGAATGCAACACCACCACCAGCGATAATACCTTCTTCAACAGCTGCACGAGTTGCATGTAAAGCATCATCAACACGGTCTTTTTTCTCTTTCATTTCAACCTCAGTAGTCGCACCTACATATAACACAGCTACACCACCTGACAATTTTGCCAGACGTTCTTGTAGTTTTTCGCGATCGTAATCAGAAGTTGTTGTTTCGATTTGTGAACGGATTTGAGCAACGCGTGCTTTGATATCCTCTACATTACCAGAACCATTGATAATAGTTGTGTTATCTTTGTCAACTTGAACTTTTTCAGCTTGACCCAAGTAAGATAACTCAGCATTCTCTAATTTGAAACCTCTTTCTTCAGAGATAACAGTACCACCAGTTAAGATAGCGATATCTTCTAACATTGCTTTACGACGGTCACCGAAACCTGGAGCTTTAACAGCTGCAACTTTCAATGAACCACGGATTTTATTAACAACTAATGTTGCAAGTGCCTCACCATCTAAGTCTTCAGCAATGATCAATAATGGTTTACCAGTTTGAACTTGTTTCTCCAAGATAGGCAACAATTCTTTCATGTTACTGATTTTCTTGTCGTAGATCAAGATGTATGGGTTATCTAGTTCCGCTTCCATTTTGTCAGAATTTGTCACAAAATATGGCGATAAATAACCACGGTCAAATTGCATACCTTCCACAGTTTTTACTTCTGTTTCAGTACCTTTTGCCTCTTCAACAGTGATAACACCGTCGTTACCTACTTTTTCCATTGCTTGAGCGATCAAAGCACCAATTACTTCGTCATTGTTCGCTGAAATAGTAGCAACTTGTTTAATTTTATTATTGTCTTGACCAACTTCTTGAGATTGAGATTTCAAGTTAGCAACAACAGTTGCAACAGCTTTGTCAATACCACGTTTTAGATCCATTGGATTAGCTCCAGCCGCAACAGATTTGATACCTGGAGCAACGATTGCTTGCGCTAATACAGTAGCAGTTGTAGTACCGTCACCAGCTTGATCAGCTGTTTTGGAAGCTACTTCTTTTACCATTTGTGCACCCATATTTTCTAAAGCGTCTTTCAATTCGATTTCTTTCGCTACCGAAACACCATCTTTAGTAATTACTGGAGCACCAAATTTTTTCTCAATAATTACGTTACGTCCTTTAGGACCCAATGTTACTTTAACTGCATTAGCTAAAGTATCTACACCTTTTTTAAGGGCCTCGCGAGCCTCAACGTTATATTTTACTTGTTTTGCCATTGTTATATGAGTATTTAGTATTTCTAAGAAGCATAATTAGGCGTTGAAATAGAACCGTAAACCAATTTTATCTTTTAATACGTCTAATTTTAAAGCTTCACTAAAATAATCTATTGAATTCTTATTTGAGCCAGCAAGCTCATTTTTAAATAACCTGTTCGTATTAATTAGATAACAGCGTAAATATCAGACTCACGCATAATTAAGTACTCTTTTCCTTCATAAGTGATTTCAGTACCTGCGTATTTTCCATACAATACTTTATCACCAACTTTAACAGTTAACGGCTCGTCAACTTTACCTGTACCTACAGCAACTACTGTACCTTGAGATGGTTTTTCTTTCGCTGTATCGGGAATATATAACCCTGAAGCTGTTTTTTCTTCTGCAGGAGCAGCCTCTACTACTACTCTATCTCCGATAGGTTGGATACTTAATGCCATAATTAATTTACTTTTTATCTGTTATTGAATTTATTTTAATGTTATAATCGTTATAAACACATCATCTTTTATGCCAATTGTAAATAAGACAGCTTATAAGACAATTTTTCACAGAAAAGTTAATATCTCCATCGACAAAAATTCATTTTGCTGTCACACTGTCATTCCCGGCCTGCCAGTCTTACTTCCGTCGACCGCCATCCCAATAAAATTAACGGTACAGGTCTGCCTTAGACAAAATACCCAACATAAAAAAGCCCCGTCTGTGAAAACAAACGGGGCTCATAATTCTTTAATGACAACTATTTCTTAGCTTCTTCTGCTGGTTTTGTTGCCGGTGTAGTCACTGGGGCCTTTTCTTGCGATTGAGACGGAGCAGCTTGCTCTTGTCCCGCAGGAGCACCAGCAGGTTGTTGTCCAGTACCCAAATTCAATGGACCTTGTTGTTTAGGCGCTTCAATTTGACCTCCCAATCCACCTTTAGATGTACTTGGAGACGTACCAATAACATTTACACCTAAGCTAAATACCATAATGGCAATAACCATGATCCAGGTACCTTTTTCCAAAAAGTCACCTGTACGTTTTACTCCCATAAGATTCGTTCCACCTGAAAAACCAGATGACAAACCACCTCCTTTTGGATTTTGGATTAAAACCAAAAACGCTAAAATAATACTAGCTAATATGATTAGACCGATTAATAATCCTTGCATCTCTTTATGTTATTAATTTAATTTCTTTTCTAATTCTGTTATGCGTGCCGCAAAGTAAGCATTTTTTTCTGGATATTTCAAAACTAATTTTTTGTAAACCTCTATTGCTTTTGGATATAAGCCTTGCTCCATATAGATCTTTGCAAGCGTTTCGGTAACAAGTGAATGTTGATCTTCCGAACTTTTCCTAGCTTTATTCTCCAAGTCTAATTTTTCCGCTTGCAGAGGCTGAATCATAGGCTCCTCACGAATAAACTTCTCGATCACCTCATCAGTTTTACGTGGTATTTGAAAAGATATGGTCGTTTTAACCTCATCACTCAACTTTGCTTCAGGCGATTGTAAGTGAAAGATATTCTCCCGGATCTGTTGATCGAGTAGCTGACTATCCAGTTTCTCATGAATTTTAGCAATATCGTCATTGGAGGGCGTCATCGGGCCTAATGGAGATTTAACATAGGGCTGATAGGTATCAGCATATTCTAATCTCGTCTTATGCAACCACCATAAGAAACTGTATGGCATGGTATCATCATCATAGACCGAAACACGCTCTTGACCATCATCCATTATTTCGGCAACAGATTCCGATAGAACAGGTGTTACTAGTGCCGACTCCTCTGAATCGGCAATAATTTCTTGCTGCTGATCGCTTGACCGAAAATAATCTTTTGCAACCCCCGCTTGAATCAAACGATCCAATTCATCAACCTCCACCTTGGATAAAACTGGTTCAGCAACAATTTCGCTCTCAGTTTCAATTTCGACAATCCCATCATCGTCGCGAATTGCTCCATCCACTAGAAATTCATCTGAAGGCATTATTGTATCAGGCTCTGCCGCTGATTTACAATGCATAAATTCATACAACCAACTCGGAGAAGATGCATAGAGCAAAGTAGACGATAAATTCTGAACTGAACTATGCTTGCCAAAAACTTTACGCTCATAGACAAATCGCAGGCTTTGGGCATACGGGTATTTTTCAATCAATGCTAAAACAACATCTTCGGCCACGGTGTCCGGATGATTGATTGCTTGAAAAAAAAGCTCGTTATTGGATAATGATATATTAAGATTCATCTTGGAAATAGAATTACCAATTAGCAAACGCTTTATTGTATATATCCTCAGTTAACATTTGAATAATTTCTTTACCCAAGGTCTCTTCTTGCGCGCTCTGAAGGTTTCCTGCAAATTCTTTAAATCGCGTAAAAGGTTGCTCAAAATCATCCTTCGGATTAATTTTATTATGATAGGTAACCTTGATTGTAATAGTCAATCTATTCATAGCTGCACGATCTGTCCCAGCTTCAACAGCTGCCGGACTTATCGAATACTCTGTAATAAATCCTTCAAAGGTAGCATCACCGTCTTGATTCACCTGACTCAATCGAGATTGGTTACGGATACGCTCTTTCAGTGCCTCCGTAAAATTCTGACTTAAGGTCGGATAAACCAAAGGAGCTATATTTTCGAAATATTGAATATTGACTGTTTTCATTCCCTCAGGAATGGATCCACCAGTAAATCCATATTTTACCCCACAACTATTCATTACAAACAAAAAGGTTGTGGTGAGAAAAGCATATAAAATTTTTCTTGACAACATCTGTAAACCTTAATCTAAATTTAAGTCTTTAATTTTTCTGTACAAAGTTCTTTCAGAAATTCCCAACTCTTGCGCAGCAGCTTTACGTTTACCGCGGTGCTTTTTCAGTGCTTTCTTGATCAGATCAGACTCCTTATCAACAAGCGATAAAGATTCTTCAACTTCTTGAGCATCCTGCAGATATTCATCCTGTGCAACAGGACTTTTTAATACATTTGTCGTATTTGCCGGAGAATGTATCGTTAGCGTTGGGGTTGTATTATAATTTTCTGGATCCGCTTTCAATTGTGGTTCAATCTCTTGGTACAATTGATTAATGTAGGGAGAATTTTGATCAAATGTGCTAGAATCGACACCTTTCTGAATTAATTCAACCACCAGTTTCTTCAGATCAACCATATCCTTCTTCATATCAAATAAGACTTTATACAGCAAGTCTCTTTCTGAAAAATCCTCTTTTCCACCATTATTTGAAGGAACGACCGCTGGCAAACTCGTTCTGGATTCATTGGGCAGATAATTTTGAAGTGTATATGCATCAACAATGCGTTCTTTTTCCAAAACAGCGATTTGTTCCGCAACATTTTTCAGTTGACGCACGTTTCCAGGCCAGCTATAGTTGCGTAGCATATTCTGTGCATCTTCTGTCAGTTGAACCCCAGGTGTACGGTATTTCTCAGAAAAGTCCACAATAAACTTGCGAAATAATAAGTTGATATCTTCAGGTCTTTCACGTAAAGACGGTACGCGCAATGGTACAGTATTTAAGCGATAATAAAGATCTTCGCGAAATTTACCTTTTTGTACGGCTTCAAACACATTCACATTTGTCGCAGCAACCACCCGCACATTTGTCTTCTGTACCTTGGATGACCCTACCCGTATATACTCACCGGACTCCAATACCCGTAATAATCTTGCTTGTGTACCCAAAGGCAACTCACCTACTTCATCTAGAAAGATTGTTCCACCATCAACGACTTCAAAATATCCCTTCCTGGCTTCATGGGCACCCGTAAAAGAACCTTTTTCGTGACCAAACAACTCGGAGTCAATGGTCCCCTCTGGTATAGCTCCACAATTGACCGCAATAAAAGGGCCATGCTTACGGGAGCTCAATTGATGGATAATATGCGAAAAAACTTCTTTACCACTCCCACTTTCACCCTGTATTAATACGGAGATATCAGTTGGAGCCACTTGTCGTGCAATATCGATAGCACGGTTCAACAAAGGCGAATTACCGATAATTCCAAATCTATTCTTTATATCTTGGTTATCCATAAATTTCCAGTTGGAAATAAAACAATCTAAGTTTTCTTAATCAACAATCTTTCCTAATAATGTCGCAGAAGTACATGACTCGATAAGTACATTCACATAATCACCTTGTTTAAATCGAGGATCGATTGGAAATACCACCAATGCATTTTGATCATTACGACCGCAAAAATCGAACTCAGACCTTTTTGAAAATCCCTCAACAAGCACTTTACATACTTTGCCAACAAAATGTTGATAACGATATAAGCTATGATCGCGCTGTTTATTGATAACTTCTGTTAAACGACGTTTTTTTACATCCTCTGGAATATCATCTGCGTATCTTTTTGCAGCCAAAGTACCTGGCCTTTCCGAGTAAGCAAACATATAGGCGAAATCGTATTTGACATAATCCATCATAGATAATGTTTCCTGATGCTCCTCTTCCGTTTCAGTACAGAAACCTGTAATAACATCTGTAGAAATAGCACATTCAGGAATAATACGACGAATGGCATCCACACGTTCCATATACCATTCACGGTCATATGTACGATTCATCAATTCCAATACACGGGAATTTCCAGATTGAACTGGCAAGTGAATATAATTACAGATGTTTTCATGCGAAGCTATTGCATATAAAACTTCATCTGTAATATCTTTTGGATGGGAAGTAGAGAAGCGAATACGTAAAAGCGGGCTGATTTCAGCAACCATCGTAAGCAAGCTAGCAAATGTTATAGTTTCACCCGGTTCCTCCCCTTCAGCTACTGGAGCAGTATATTTGTAGGAATCCACATTTTGTCCCAACAACGTAACCTCCTTATAGCCTGCATTAAAGAGATCTTGGGCCTCCTTGACGATAGATTGCGGATCACGGCTACGTTCACGTCCACGTGTAAAAGGAACAACACAGAAAGAACACATGTTGTCGCAGCCACGCATAATCGAAATAAAAGCTGTTACACCGTTTGAATTCAAACGAACAGGATTAATATCGGCATACGTTTCCTCTCTAGATAACAAGACGTTTACAGCTTTAGCTCCATCGTCAACCTTATCAATCAAATTTGGCAGATCGCGATAAGCATCTGGCCCTACAACGACATCAACCAACTTTTCTTCCTCTAAGAATTTCGATTTCAAACGCTCGGCCATACACCCCAGCACTCCAACGATCATTCCAGGATTTTTTGCTTTAGCAGCTTCAAATTCCTTTAGACGATTGCGCACTCGCTGTTCTGCATTTTCGCGGATTGAACAGGTATTAATAAAAACCACATCAGCTTCCTGATAATTCTTGGTTGTTTCAAATCCCTTATCCAACAAAATAGAAGCAACAATCTCACTATCCGAAAAATTCATCTGGCAACCGTAACTTTCAATATACAGTTTGCGTCCATTACTTAAAATCGGATCCTGTTCTAATAATAATGCCTCACCCTGACGAGATTCGTCGTGTTCCTTAGTGGTATGTGTTAAATCTAGCATAGCTCGATATTCAATAGAATATAATTTTTATTATTTTCGATGGCGTAACCAATGCAATGACCGATCTTTTGCTGATCTGATTTTATGCCCTTAGTTATTTCAAAGACTACAAAGTTAGAAATTTAAATCCATATAATGACAGTTTGTCAGACAGAAATATGGTTTATCCTTTGTCAAATTTTAGGAGCAAATGGACCATATAAAAATTCTGACACGCTGTATTTCACAAAAAAAGCGTTGATTAAATCAACGCTTTCTTATGATTCAAGATCAATAAATTTGTTTCAGGAGAATATTCCTAAAAATGCTTACTGACCTGCTTGTTGTTTTGCTTCTTTTTTCATTTGATCACCTGCTACAATAACGATTTCAACACGACGGTTTTGAGCTCGTCCTGCTTCCGTATCGTTACTTGCAATTGGCTCAGAGAAGTTTCTACCTTCAGTTCTAATACGCGAAGACGCTAAGCCTTTAGATACCGCAAATGCACGTACAGAATTTGCGCGGTCCAAAGACACTTTTTCATTCGCAGCCAACGTACCTACATTATCTGTATGTCCGATAACCAGGATTTCAGTACCTTGTTCTTTGTTCAAGGTTGTTACCAAATTTGCGATATTATCTTTAGCTGACGCTTTTAAATCTGATTTATTGAAGTCAAATAAAATACCTGAATCAAACTTAACCACGATACCTTCTGCAGATTGCGTAACTTCAGCACCTTCAACAGTTTTAGAAATCTCAGCAGCTTGCTTATCCATTTTTTTACCAATCAATACACCGGCAGCTCCACCAATGGCAGCACCCGCTAATGTACCGATAGCCGTATTACCGGCTTTGCCACCGATCAATGCACCTAAAGCACCTCCAGCAACACCACCGATTACACCACCTTTAGTCGTATTATTTGTATTTTGGATGGTAGAACAACTTCCAAATAACATAGCTGAGGTTGCAACTGTCAAACCTAATACAGCCAATTTTCTATTCATTTTCATATGTATGCTATCTAAGACTTTTAATATTCAAATTAAATACCGTTCTACTAAAATCAAACAAAGTGCCAAAAGACATTTTTATCAACTTTTTTGTTACAAAACACTGAAAAAGGCCGTTAAAACTTCCAAAAATGACGTCGATACGCTACATAATTTTAAATCACCTTTTCCTACTCGTACAAACAGCTAACAGTAACAAAAGCAAAATGTTTTTATTTTTCTTGAGTCTTTACTTCAATATCAGGTAAAAGAGCTCCTTTAGGCCTTCCCTTTGCATTAAAGTCGTCCATAGATTGTTGTACGTAATGCATTAAATCATACTGTCCCCAATGCTCAGCCAAATCAAAAGATGGACGGTAACGTATCATAAAAGCATCTAATTCTGTACTATCCAGCTTCGTCAGATTTTTAACAGCTTCACGAGAGAAAATACGATCAACTTGTAATTCATCCTTCTCTTTGTCCATAAATCGCCCAAAGCGTTTTGCATTCTTGGCTTCCCTTCCAAAAAGATTATAAAGGGCGGTTGCAGGACTACCCAGATAGGTTCCGAACTTATTTTTACCCCCATTATAAACACCCTTTTTAGCGTAATTATTCATGGCATCATTTAATTCGGCCTCTTTCGTTTTTCGCTCAACGATGACGGTCTCCAATCGTATCCCTTCTTGCAATTCCACATAAAACTCATTCAGGTTGGTCAGCACGGTTTTAACAGGTGAATACCCGACTTTGGTAAAAGACAGGGAGTCTCCTACCGATGCATCAATCGTAAAAACACCAAAAGAGTTACTCAACGTTGATCTGTGCGTGCGCATATTAAGCACCACAGCATCTCCAATGCGATTACCGTTCCCCTTTTGCAGCACCATTCCCGAAACCTTCTGCTGTTGTTGCGCAGTAGCTCCAAAATAGGTGAATAACAGCAAAAAAAGCCCTAATATATGTATATGTATTATTTTCATCCTATTATCTCTCTTCAATTACCCCAATTGGTTTCAGTGCGATTGTAAATCAACAATTTCATTGGGTCAAACATTCATTTCCGTAAGGAACAGCTTATAATTTATTTCAATCTTATTAATTCCCAGCTACACCTAACCTACTTTGTTAAAAGTAATAATAGTTTGACACTTGTACTGTTAAAAAAGTTTAAATATTCTTTGTTTATCATTTGTATGGATAAAAAACAAAATTAGCCCCTTCAGCAACTACAACAAACAAGCACATATAGTCTTTCGCAGGCTTATAGTTCTGAATAAAAGACGCTTTACGATCTTCTTGAATAATATCCATTTCTACAAACTCTTCCAGTGTCGAGGCGTTTATGCTCCATTTCGTCTCCAGTTCCTTACGATCTAATATCACTTCGCCAACGGAAACTTCATGCTGATGTGCGACAAAAATTGGGTAGTCAGAATAACCTTCTTCAACAATCTCCAGCGCTACTTCGCGGATTGATTCACTATAAAAATCGAGATCTACCTGCAGACTTTTTAATGGACTTTGCTCTGTAGACGGTGTATTTTCTTCTCTTGCAGATCCTGCAAATAAATCTTCTACTTCCATACTGTATGCTATTACTTCTTTAATTCCAATAAAACCACATTCTCAACGTGTTGGGTATGCGGAAACATATCTACTGGCTTGATCCGCTTCACCTCATATTTTTCGCCCAACAACACCAAATCGCGTGCCTGTGTAGCAGCATTACAACTGACATATACAATACGCGGTGATTCCATTTCTAACAAACGAGCTACAACGTCAGCGTGCATTCCTGCACGTGGTGGATCTGTAATCACCACATCTGGTTTTCCGTGTTCAGCTATGAAGGAAGGGGTCAACACATCTTTCATATCTCCAGCGTAGAACTTTGTATTCGTAATATCATTGATCGACGAATTGACTTTAGCGTCCTCAATGGCAGTAGGAACATACTCTACACCAACAACTTCTCTCGCCCTCTTAGCGACAAAGTTTGCAATTGTACCCGCTCCTGTATACAAGTCATACACCAACTCATCCCCCTTTAAATCGGCAAAGTCACGTGTGATTTTATACAGCTCATACGCTTGTGCAGAGTTTGTTTGATAGAACGACTTAGGCCCAACCTTGTAACGCAAGCCCTCCATCTCCTCATAGATAAAATCACGACCGGCATATACATGAATATCCTGATCGAAGATTGTATCATTGCGTTTCTGGTTTACAATATATAACAGGGAAGCGACTTGAGGAAACTTTTCTTTAACAAATTCCATCAACAACTCAACCTGTCCTTCTTCCGGATATGCAAACACAACGATCACCATCATCTCCCCGGTTGAAGAAATACGGATAATCAAATTACGCAATACACCTGTGTGTTCACGCAAATCGTAGAACGTCATATCTTGACTAAGAGCAAAATCACGGATACTATTACGAACTTCATTTGAAGGATCTTCTTGCAAAAAACAATGATCGATATCTAAAATCTTATCAAAACGTCCAGGCACGTGAAAACCCAGTGCATTCATTTCTAATTGGGACGAATCTTCATCAACAGAAGTCAACCATTTTTTGTTTGAAAAAGTATATTCTAATTTATTTCTGTAATATTCTGTTTGCGCAGAGCCTAAAATACTTTCCATCGCCGAAGTATCTACTTTCCCAATACGCGAAAGGGCATTATCGACAGATTGTTGCTTAAATTTTAGCTGAGCATCATAGGTCATATGCTGCCACTTACATCCGCCACACAC
Organism: Sphingobacterium sp. UBA1897; assembly: GCF_002337775.1. Taxonomy (NCBI): domain Bacteria; kingdom Pseudomonadati; phylum Bacteroidota; class Sphingobacteriia; order Sphingobacteriales; family Sphingobacteriaceae; genus Sphingobacterium; species Sphingobacterium sp. UBA1897. The sequence goes on along the minus strand of NZ_DDGR01000001.1, from coordinate 150,878 downwards.
TCCGAAATGTTCACAAAACGGATCTACACGATAAGATGAAGCCTCTTTTAAACTGGTCACCCGAGCCTCCGCAAAATTCTTTTTCTTGCGCATAAGCTCCACGTCAACAACATCACCAGGAACAGCTTTTTCTACAAACAAAACCAAATCTTCGGTTTTTCCAACACCTCTACCCTCTTCGGCAATATCAATGATGGCAATATCTTTCAAGAACTTTTTCTCTTGCGGAATTCTTCTACTCATAGGGTGCAAAAATACAAATTTATACCGATTTTTCATCTGCATAAATGATTTATAGCCATTGATTATCACTGGCATAAACGAGTACCTGACAGGTATGATAAGTTTCGAACGAATAGAATACCGGGATCAGATTCGGACATTGTTCGTACCTTGTTCGGATGCGATACAGATCGTGTACCGTTGCTGATCAGATTCCGACCAAACGCTGAACAGGAATTATCTGTTCAGGGTCTGGTCAATAATAGTTGCAAGACTGTTCATCTCCGAAGGTGGTACGAACATAATACGAAGACAACCCGACAATACCATTAACGTTGCTGAGCATCATAAAAAAGTGAACATGCAAAAAAAGATAACGTCGTGAATTAGAAAGGGATGAGCGCGTTATAATAATGTTACTGAACTGTTGCCTGAACAAGATAAGGAAGGATCTCTTTCTGAAACGAAATAAAGTTTTTTCGCACATCGGCATCTGAGACGGCCGTAAAAGCAAAAGAAAACACAATACTCTTACTAGACTTGATCAAAAAGGTCAGCTTTTCTTCACTAATCGCTTCATTTATTTTTTCATTCTGAATGAATGTGCTTAGGAGCAGAAACTCCAAATCTTCAGAAAGCGTCTTTAGATATTCTTGTGCGTTCGCAGATTCCCGGATAAACTCCCAACCGATCAATTCATTGCAAGCCGTATAGGTCAGTCGGCTTACCCGCAAAATTGTTGAAGCCAAAAACGAAGCCATATCATCCTCATATTTGGTTGTTTTCAAAATATCCTGCAGACTCGCACGAAGATAATCCATGAGAATGGCATGCAAGATCATCTCTTTACTATCAAAATACTTGTACACCGTCGCCTTCGCAATCTTAGCTTTTTTTGCCAATGTGTTCACACTGGTTTTATGGTAGCCATTTTGACGAAAGAGCTCACGTGCTGTTCTTTTTATGGATTCAATAATATAATCTGGTTCCATATACGTTAGATCGTACGAATGTTGAAAGTCATCTACAAAGCTTAAAGACCAAAAAGCATCACATTATTCTCTTGCCTAATTATCGTAGAGAATAATGTGATGCCACAATCTTTACAATGATTAATTTATATTAATTCGGTCTCAAATTGAGACAAGAAACGCGTGTCATTTTCTGAGAAAAGACGTAGGTCTTTAATCACATATTTAAGGTTTGTGATACGTTCTATTCCCATACCAAATGCAAAACCTGAGTATTTTTTACTATCAATACCACAGTTATCAAGCACATTAGGATCTACCATACCGCAACCTAAAATTTCTACCCAGCCAGAGTACTTACACAAGTTACACCCTGCCCCTTTACAGATTGTACAGGAGATATCCATTTCTGCCGAAGGTTCAGTGAAAGGAAAATAGGATGGGCGGAAACGTACTTTGGTACCTTCGCCATACATCTCTTGAACAAAATGATATAAAGTTTGTTTCAAATCGGCAAAAGAAACATTCTCATCTACATATAAACCTTCTACTTGGTGAAAGAAACAGTGTGCACGGGCTGATATAGCTTCATTTCTATAAACACGTCCAGGCATTATCGCACGAAACGGTGGTTTACCGGCTTCCATTAAACGCACCTGAACCGAAGATGTATGCGTTCTCAATGTAATGTCATTACCTTCCTGTTTTTTGATAAAGAAAGTATCTTGCATATCACGCGCAGGATGTTCCGGTGGAAAATTCAACGCAGAAAAATTATGCCAGTCATCTTCAATTTCCGGCCCTTCTGACACAATAAAACCTAATTTCTTGAAAATTTCAACAATTTCTTTACGAACTAAAGAGATTGGATGTCTAGACCCCAGCTGAAAACCTTGACCAGGCAATGTTAAATCACTCGCAAATTCCTGTGATTTTTGCTTCTCACCAGACCCGAACTTTTCTTGTGCTTCTTTGAATGTATTTTCTGCGAACTGCTTAAATTCATTCAACACTTTTCCCAAAGTACGTTTCTCTTCAGGCGTAACTGTTTTGAATTCATCAAAAAGATTTTTCACAATCCCTTTGGAAACCAAAAACTTCAATCTGAAATTTTCTACATCGGCTGAAGAAGCTGGCGCAAATGCCTTAATCTCTTCAGTATACTGCGTAATTCTATCTTGCAACATAATTAGAGCAAACATAGCCAAAATTTCCGCTAAAAAGAAATTTTGAACTTCGACTGAGCATCATAAAAGAACACATAGCAGAAACAGCCTACTCGCTTGGGAGAAGGTAATCAGAATTCCACACCCAAAACGCTAATAAAACAAAAGAGCAGGCCTAGTTGCCTGCTCTTTTGTTTTTTGATGATTTTACTATATTTACTATACATGTAAAGTTTTTACATAATCTCAAATTCTTCAGCTTAAAATGGTAATGGATTATCCTCCTGATCATTCTCCGTAAAATCGACCTCCACTTCCTTATCTTCGACTTTTTGCGCCTGCGTGTTTGCTGTATTACCAGCACTTACACCCGCATTCGGCTCAAAATCCGATTTACGACCTAAAAGCGTAAAGGTTTCAGCGACAACCTCAGTAGCATATCGTCTAATACCTTCCTTATCCTCATAAGTACGAGTCCGCAGTCGACCTTCAATATAAACTAACTTCCCCTTTGTTAGATATTTTACAGCCACGTCAGCCAGACCTCGCCACATAACAATATTGTGCCATTCGGTTTGTTCTACTCTTTTTCCGTCTTTGTTATACGTTTCTGATGTTGCCAATGGAAAACTGGCAACAGAGACATTGCCTTCTAAATAGCGAATTTCGGGATCTTTTCCAAGATGTCCCACTAAAATGACTTTGTTAACTCCTGACATAATTTAAAAGCATAAATGGTTAAAAATTTGATCTTTCCAAAAAGGTAAAGATCAACTTGTGTTTAGCTAATTTATCTAAATCTTTTAGAAATACATAATCCCAATTGGATTTTTTTTGAATTAGATCGCCTTTTAACCGCACCTCAAAAAATGTCGCATAAATATTTTGATGACTCAAGATATGTTTTGTCTGCTGTTGTAAAACATGTAGCTCAGCATCGGAACCGAAACAGGAAATAAACCACTCATCGCTAAGAACATCCGGAATTGACAAGCTGTAATTAGACTCCAAAAGTGGAAACTCATATAGATTCTGCCAAACGTCACCTTCACCACGTTTAGACATCAGTATCTGATCGTTATCCTTCGAGATAAAATAATTAAAGTATCGATCTTTGCTTGCCTTGGCTTTAAGCTTTACAGGCAATTGATCTACCTGGCCTTTAGATAACGCATAACAGGAAGGACGAAACATACAGAATTCACATAAAGGCAGCTTGGGCTTACAATGGGTGGCACCAAAATCCATAATAGCCTGATTATACAATGCCGGGTGTTTATGATCAAGATTTTCTTTGGCTATAGCTGTAAAAATCTTCTTTCCTTCCGTAGAATTGATAGGTGTTTCTATGCCATAGTATCGCGCCAGTACACGAAACACATTTCCATCCAATACCGCCTGGGCTTCATCGTTCGCAAAAGAGGATATCGCCGCAGCAGTATACTCTCCTATTCCAGGAAGCGTTATTAATGTTTGATAATCTACCGGAAAAACACCCTGATACTGATCGCGAACTATTCGCGCGGCCTTATGCATATTCCGTCCTCTAGAATAGTAACCCAGACCTTGCCAAAGATGAAGAATATCATCTTCTTCTGCATTCGCAAATTCCACAACATTCTTAAATCGCTCGACAAAACGTACATAATAGGGCAAGCCTTGTTCGACACGAGTCTGTTGCAGAATAATTTCAGAAAGCCATATTTTGTAGGCATCTTTTGTTTCTCGCCATGGTAGATCTCGCTTATGCTGTCGATACCATGCTTGCAATTCCTCGCCAAATTTCATAGCGACAAAAATGCGCAATTTTTCGCTAATACCAGCATTCCATCATTCGAGGATAGGTCTACGAATGTAGGTAATCTGTTCATCAGGTTCTAAAATCGTATTTTCCAATGTGATAAAGCCTTTGTATTTTTCTTTTAGCGCCTGATAGAGACGTCCATCATAAGAAACAGCAAATCGCCCATCTGCCTTGAGATAAACCGGCAAGTGTCGATTGCCCACGTCGAAGCAGAACTCGCCCACAACAGATAGATTCTGACTATCCAACAATACACAAAGACAAGGTAAAATGTTGACCTGGATGAATAAATCACCACGATGATAAATACACTGTCCTGAACGCAGTGCGCTGCCATCATCACGCTGTATACGCACCAGATTACCCTTTCTTGTTTTCCGCTGGATAACGCGCTTATTTACTTCATAATAGGAAAGATCCAAAATATCTGAATCGCGGCCCAGCTTCAATTTGTCAAAATCAGGGATAACATCAATCCATATCTCGTCATGCTGGCTCCCCTTATGCATAGTTAGTTCCTTCCACCACTACAGCATCCACCAACTCCCGCTTACTTTTTCGACGAGGTTTTCTGTGTTCAATGACGGTGATTTCCCCCGTCTTCGATTTCTCATCTTCCGTTATCGCTTCGACGGCTGTATCTTCCTTCCTTTCAGAAAACTTATGTTGTGTAAAATCCCAACACAATTGCCCCAACATATGTAAAAAGTCGTAAAGCAACTCTCCATCAGTCCCCAAAGCACGTAGGATAACCACATCTTTTGAAGCCTGCGTAAAGCCATAAGAGATATCATTGTATTCAACAGTTAAGATTTCATCCAATTCATATTTTAATTCTTGCGCAAAAAGAGCCGAGAACACAAAAGTTGCCTGATGGGTATATCCCTCAAAAAATAACATCTTCTGTATCGGTTGACTTTTGGGACGCAAAAGCTGATTGTCAATAAAGGACAGTTTACCTTGTCTAAAAATCTTGGTTTGCGTATGGAGACTATCAAACTCAAATGCTTCTTTCATGTGAATTCTTCCAACACTAATAATGTCACCCCACATCAAAACTGCATCTTCAGCCAAGTGAATATGATTGCTTGCCTTAAAAATAGAATCCTTAAACGGCGTTACTGGGTGTGGAATGTAATGAAACAAGCCACCGGCCCCAACATGCACGTCCGTATGTTGTCTTGCGCCAGTTTTCATAGGATGAAGCTTATTGAAGGACTGTGTAAAAAGTTTCAATTGTGCATCTTTTTTCACATGAACATCAATGTGCAAATAATCCGTATCCATAATACCAGGCGATGCACTCATGATGATCATTTCCAAATGATTGGTCAATCCTGCCGCGCCATAATGCGTTAGTTTATAAGGTGCATTATGATAACTCTCCTTCAATCTACTTCTGCCGTCCTCTTTGGCAACATTTAATACGATTTTGCTATCCATATACGATAAATTTTAACCTACGGGCTCCAACAAAGCATACTTTTTGATCCATGATTTCACATCTTCCAAACCTTCTAAAGTCATTAAGTTTGTAAAAATAAATGGTCTTTCACCGCGCATGCGGATTGTATCCTGGCGCATAACTTCCAAGTCGGCATTTACATAAGGGGCAAGGTCTATTTTATTGATCAACAACAAATCCGAGCGCGTAATACCTGGCCCACCTTTACGTGGCATTTTCTCGCCTTCAGCAACATCGAGAACAAATATGGTCAAATCGGCTAGATCCGGACTAAAAGTCGCCGTCAGGTTATCACCTCCACTTTCAACAAAAATCAGTTCCACATCCTCAAAACGATTCGCTAATTCTTCTACAGCTTCAATATTCATCGAAGCATCTTCACGGATTGCCGTATGCGGACAGCCCCCTGTTTCAACACCAATAATACGTTCAGCGGGCAGAGCCGAATTCTGTTGTAGATACATAGCGTCCTCACGCGTATAAATATCATTTGTTACAACACAGATACTATAATCTGCCGACATCGAACGTGTCAACCGTTCAATAAGTGCCGTCTTGCCAGAGCCCACAGGACCAGCAACACCAATTTTCACGTAATTTCTCTTAGACATCTTTTATTTCAGTTATTTTTACGAAATGTAAATTCTCGTGTATAATTTTTCATGTTGCATGCATCGAATATCCTGAGCGATACAACAATTTCCGATCAGATCATCATCCAGTTCGGGCTGTAATCCGACCAATTTATTAATCAAGGGCTGTAGTTTAAACAAAATCTGCTGTGCATCCATTTGGCTAATTGGAACCAGTTTGGCACAATTCGTCATAATACCATTCAAAGAATTATAATAAAAAGCACTCAGTGCGTCTGAATAACTAATTTCCTGCGCATGGGCAAACATGGCAAATGCCATTGCATAGTGACCATGCTGTTCTTGCGCATTTATCGCCTTTAGATAAGCCGAACAACGCTTGACCGGTTTTAATTTTTCTGTCAATTTTAAAAACCGTATTCCCAATTTCTTACTGGCATCCCGAATCTCATAAGGAGCTTTGAAAGCGGTTATCAATGCATCCAGTTCAGCGATCTTTTTCCTGGTTGCTCTTGATTCACATAATTGCCAAGCTTTATGAAAAAAAGCGGCATCGTTGTAATAGAAACTATGCTCCAATAAAGTCTGTGCATATTCTTTTGCAGTTTTAGCATCATGTACAATCTCTTTATTGATATAAGTTTCCAAACCATAGGAATGTGTGAAGCCTCCAATCGGGAATACAGAGTCGTTAATCTGCATTAATGTCAACAATGGATTCATATGTAATCGTTATTAATTAAGTATTAGAGCCCCTTGGCCAAGGTAATTTTGTGCTGGACTACGGCATACTGATGTATGCGTAACGTATGTGTTCTTTCTATCACCCGTAACTCTTTCGTCGGTGTAAAACCCGCCCTTTCTAAGGTTTCCCAAAGGGGATTTTCATAGGCTGCAATAATTTCATGTGCAGCGTTGATGAAAACAGGGATATGTTTGTTGCCAATTTCGAGACATATCCGAGCCATATCCAAGAGGTTTTTAGGACGTACAACAAGGCAAGGACAGGGCAATATTCGAACAGCAATGCGCAGTTCCGTTGTTTCGAACAAAATATCACCGTCAAACAAGGATTCCGTTCCTAAATTTTTAAAGCCTATTTCTCGACCTTCAACAGTGAACCCTCGGATAATACGTCTTTCCGTATCAAACCATTCGAGTTCCAAAAAATCAAGTTCAACACTGTTCTGATCTGTGCTATCGGCCCAAATATTCCCCTTAATGTCTCTTGCTAACAACATAAATAACCAATTAGAATAAGAAGTACCGTTGAGCCATTGGAAGTTCCTTCAATGGTTCACAGGTCGCCAACACACCATCGACTGTTACTTCATAGGTTTCTGGATTAACGACGATATTTGGTGTTGCATGATTATGGACCATATCTTTTTTCATCACCGTACGACATCCCTCCACAGGCAGACATTTACGCGACAAATTCAATTTTTGAATATTTCCGTTCTCCAAAGAAATTTTCGAAACGAAATTGAAGCATAGTTTTGAAACTGCTTTACCATAATTTCCAAACATTGGCCTATAAATGATTGGCTGTGGTGTCGGAATTGACGCATTGGCATCTCCCATTTTAGCACCCAAAATCATACCGCCTTTGATGATCAACTCGGGTTTTACACCAAATAATTCTGGTTTCCAAAGGATCAAATCTGCATACTTTCCTTTTTCAATCGAACCAATATATTGGTCAATACCATGTGCTTTAGCAGGGTTGATTGTAAATTTAGACACATAACGTTTGACACGGAAGTTATCATTTTCTTTACCTTGATCTTCAGCTAAAGGGCCGCGTTGGATTTTCATCTTATGGGCGGTTTGGAATGTACGGGAAATGACCTCTCCCACACGTCCCATCGCTTGGCTATCCGAACTCATAATTGAAAATACGCCCATATCTTGCAAAATATCCTCGGCAGCAATTGTCTGTGGACGGATACGTGAATCAGCAAATGCCACATCTTCTTTCACATTTTTATCCAAGTGATGGCAGACCATCAGCATGTCCAAATGTTCTTCAGCAGTATTTACCGTAAAAGGTTTTGTTGGATTGGTAGATGCAGGGAGGATATTGGGATACATGGCGATCTTAATAATATCCGGAGCGTGTCCACCGCCAGCTCCTTCCGTGTGGAAAGTATGGATTACACGACCATCTATCGCAGCAACAGTATCTTCCAAGAAACCGGCCTCATTCAGTGTGTCGGTATGGATCGCAACTTGTACATCGTATTTATCAGCAACTTTCAATGCCGCATCAATTGTTGCCGGAGTCGCTCCCCAATCTTCATGGATTTTCACGCCCAGTGCACCAGCTTCAATTTGTTCTTCGATAGGTTTAGTGGTCGACACGTTACCTTTTCCGAAAAAACCAACATTGATAGGAAGGTTTTCAAACGCTTCAAACATACGCTCGATATACCACTTTCCTGAAGTCACTGTCGTTGCCAGTGTTCCATCTGCTGGTCCCGCACCGCCACCAATAAAAGTAGTTACACCAGAATATAGCGCTGTTTCAATCTGTTGCGGCGAGATAAAGTGAATGTGCGTATCAATACCGCCTGCAGTTAGGATATAGCCCGCTCCCCCATGCACTTCCGTAGAAGCACCGATGATCATGCCCTCGGTTACACCATCCTGTACATCTGGGTTTCCAGCTTTACCAATACCTACAATTTTACCATCCTTAATACCAATATCGCCTTTTACAATACCCCAGTGGTCAATGATAATGACATTAGTGATGCAAAAATCCAACACCCCCTCATCACGCAAGGCACGAGCCGATTGCCCCATACCATCGCGAATAGTTTTACCGCCACCAAATTTGTTCTCTTCTCCGTAAACATTGAAATCTTTTTCAATTTCAATGAAAAGCTCTGTATCTGCCAGACGAACCTTATCTCCAGTGGTCGGTCCAAAAAGAGCCGCATATTTGTCTCTCGGGATATAAAGTTCCCCATCAACATATTTTACAGATGATTTATCTAAACCTAGTTTATCTAAACCAAGCGCATGTAGACCAACAGTAGAACCCAAAGTGGTGAGCCCTACGACTTTAATCCATTCGCGTCTATTCCATCCTCCCATATTTACTTAGATTGTCTGAATTTCAATTTTTTCATTTTATCAATGGCTTTGGTTTTCACCGATTGATCTGTATACTTCCCATTTGTCAATCCATTAAAACCATGGATTTCCTTACTTCCGCCAAATTCAACCAGAACAACCGATTTTTGTTCCCCTGGTTCAAAACGAACAGCGGTGCTGGCTGGAATATTCAAGCGCATCCCAAACGCTTTCTCCCTGTCGAAGGAAAGCAACTTGTTCGCTTCAAAGAAATGATAATGTGAACCTACCTGAATCGGTCGATCACCTTCATTTTTCACAACAATGCTTGTGGTTCTGTGCCCAACATTAGCTTTGATTTCCTCTTTTTTTAAAATGTATTCTCCTGGAATCATATCATTCAATATTTATTAACGAATAGGATCATGGACAGTCACCAATTTAGTTCCGTCCGGAAAAGTAACTTCGATCTGTACATCATGGATCATTTCAGGGACTCCTTCCATGACTTGGCTCCTTTTCAATAAGGTAGTACCATAAGACATTAAGTCCGCCACAGACCTTCCGTCCCTAGCCTCCTCCATAATCTGGGCACTGATGTAAGCGATACACTCAGGATAATTTAATTTTACCCCGCGTTTCAATCGCTTAGCCGCCAATTCGCCGGCCAAATGCAACAACAGCTTTTCTGTTTCTCTCGGTGTTAAACGCATAAAAAAATAATTATTTGTTAATTTGTTAAAGGAATTATTATAAAACTGGAATGGTAAAATATGCCCCAAAGGCTAAGCGGTTGTACTGACTCTTGGCTATATCCATATAGCCCTTATAGTTTACGGTGTTACCAACGTAACCTAAATAAAACCGAAGATCCTGGTTATGAAACGGCTTATGTTGCAAAGCCGCAAAATAAGTCCAGTTTTGGCGAAAATTCTTACCGAGTTGGTTATCATCTCTCGATCCCGCGACCTCATACCCACCTTTCAAAGCCACTTCCCATTTTTTACTCAAAAATTGATCATAGCGCAGTATGGCAGAGCTGTAGTTTACATCTTTGGCCAATACTCGCTTCTCGCCAGTTCTACCATAAAATTCGTTGATCGCCGAAGATGCAATCATCGCATGATCGACAGCAAGATAAGAGTACTGTAAATCAAGATATAGCATCTGTTTTGCTGTTTTGAATTTATTCGCTAATGAAACGGCATGATTAGTATGTCCCTTTGCAAACTGAGAGATGTTGTAAGACCATTTCGTATTAAAACGCTTATCCATAAATGCCCCCACCCAAGTGAAATAGGCTCCCATTGGTACACTAGAGCGTTCCAAATCACCTACAGCAAAACCATTTTTTGCATGAAGCTCCATAAAACTATCATTGGTCGTGTTGTAAACTTGGGCATGTAACGAATGATTCGGATTGACTTCATAGGATAACATTCCACCGACAACAAAGAGATTCAATATGCGGTCGACATAGTCTGTGAACTTATATTCGTAAATTGGGTTATTTTCAAATTCATAACTCCCGACCATCGCACTTTGCTTACCGGCCGTAACGGACCATTTGAGATCCTTGCCAAACTTGTACTTGATCAATGCCATGTCCAATGCACGCGAGCCATTATCCTGACTCGTTGGAGCAAATGACCTATTCAAACGAAAACGCACTTTATACGACAGTCTATCATTGTATACGCCGCTCATCAAAATACGGGCATCATCAAGGTTTGCTTTTGCTTGAGACTCCCCCTCCCCATTGTCCGTTTGCAGACCTGCTCTTAACAGGACATCCAATTGAAATGATTTTGCTCGCGCGGGTTCTTTCAGTAACAAGCTGCTTCTTTGCGCCTGAACAGAGTCCGTTTGGATCTGCTCTTGCGCATGCAATGATGCTATACTAATCCCCAGTGTTGTAAAAAGTGAAAGTGTTTTTTTCATCCTTATATTTTGTTCCTTTATGGTAACGAAGCAATCCCGCGGTTTCAAAACATAATCCGATTCGAAACAACAAGATAGATCCATGAGTTATACTTATCTCTGGTACAAGTATATCACAGCCACCTAAAAATGGAATAAGGATGAGATTAAAATGAAATTAGAAAGGAGTTTTTGGGATTGTAACAACGACCAGAGTGCCTTGACCTTCCGTTGAATTGAGGAACAATTCAGCACCATGAAGGTCAAAGATATTTTTGGCTAAAACAAGCCCCAAACCATTGCCATAGATATCACCGACATTAGAAGCGCGGTAAAAAGAGGTAAAAATATGTGGCTGGTCTTTTTTAGGAATACCTATCCCTTGGTCAAACACTTTTATCGTAATATTTTTGCTATCGCTACTTATGGCTACGCCAACCTGCGTTCCATTGCCGTACTTAAATGCATTTGAAATAATATTGCTAAAGGCAATAAAAAACAGATCCGGGTTAGCCAAAACCGTAAGCTCATCACTATCTTCTGGAATTTCTGTTAGATCAAAAGAAAGCTTGAGGTCCTTATGAATACTTTTTTCGGCTTTATAAATTTCATAGAGTAATTCGTCAATTCGAATAATTTCTTTATTGTCCACTTCCCCCTTGAAGCCCATGCGGGATAGTTGCAAAAGATTATTGATAATCAACTCCATTTTATCCGCATATTTTGCGATCGTCTCCAGTGAATAATAAGCTTCATGCTCTTTCGACAGGAGCTGTTGTGCCAATTCGGCTTCTCCTCCGATAATTGTAAGTGGGGTCTTTAGCGAATGAGAGGCATTTCCGATAAAACTCTGTTGCGACTGAACCGAGATATCCAATCGGCTAAGCATTGAATTTAAGTTCGCAATCAAAACACCCAATTCATCTTTGCTATTGCTAAATTTACTAAACAGACGATGGTCTAAATGTGCGATATCAACTTTGTCTAAATCATTGTTGATATCCTTAATGGGTTTCAATAATCGGTCAGCAAAATAAAAAGACATCAGTACAATTAAAAAAATCGCCAAAATCCCACCGGTGATCAGGGTACGATCCAATTGACGCTGTTCATCATGGCCGTAATCATCAATCCCTTCCGATACAACAATCAAATTTTCGTGGTGAAGATGATCCTGAAAAAAAACGGCTACAAATGCAGTATCGCCATGCATATATCTTCCTTTCCCGTCACGAATCACCTCTGTATAAAATGTTTTCGGCATAGGAAGTTCGGGCCGCAATTGAACACGATCACTTCCCTTAACAACACGAATGAGATGGTCTGTTCCTTCAGATAATTGTTTCAGGTATTTACGTTTTACCTGAATATAGAGTGCCCTATTTTCATCCTTCTGATGGACGATATGATCTCCAACAATAACGGCATTCTCTTCAAGCCGATGAAAAAATTTGGTCTGTAGACTGTCGTACGTGAAATAAGACACATAAATGGCAAAAACAACAAGCAGCAGGGTGCTGATGATAGAAAATAGGAGAACTATTTTGGTCCTAATTTTCATGACGGATTACATAGCCCATACCGATCACCGTATGGATAAGTTTACGTGAAAATTGTTTATCGATCTTTTTCCTCAGGTAATTCACATACACGTCGACAACATTGGTGCTTAAGTCGACATCCATACCCCATACTTCTTCCAGAATATCGATCCGGCTCAATACCTTATTTCGGTTGAGCATTAAAAATTCAAGTAAACGAAATTCAGTAGCTGTGAGAATAATAGGAGAATTGGCACGTTGAACCGATTTACTGTCTCTATCCAATTGAAGATCGTCAAATACCAATATATTTTTCTGCTCGGTAACTGTTTTGGATTTACGGCTGTAGCGACTGATTCGAGCTTTTAATTCCTCTAAACGAAACGGCTTCGTCAAGTAATCATCCGCATCCCTATCAAAGGCCTCGACAATGTCCTCCGTTTGATTTAATGCTGTTAAGATAATAATTGGGACTTCGTTGTTAGACATCCGAATGTTTTTGCACACATCTAAGCCATTCATACCCGGCAACATCACATCCAATAGGATCAAGTCATAACGGTTCAATCCCGCCATTTTTAGACCAGTATAACCATCCATAGCAATACTAATATGATAGCCTTCTTCTTTTAAGCCTCTTTCGATCAATGATATGACGGATGGTTCATCCTCTATTAGTAATAGTTCCACAGGTATCTTTTTTAAACAGTAAAAAATTCGAGGTTTGTAAAATACAAAATTAACATTTCACCTTTTTCCAAAAAGCTACATTCCTTAATTATTTTTGCTTTTTCTTGACGATTATATGATAATAACCTATAAAACAAGTAAAAAACACATACACTCCCGCAAGACCGCTATCTTAACCGCCGTCCTTACAACCATTTATTTCACTTGGCATAAAAATAGTCCACAACGCAAGATCTATACTCAAAAAATAAGACGCTAGCACCTGACCCCTAAGTACAGACCAAAAATCGGTTTTAAACAACCAAATACAATAATATCTATTTTTGAAAGAATTTCCACAAACAACGAAAGATTATTTCAAAAATCAATCGAATTTCAATATTTTTGCAGCTTAAAATCACACAATGAAACAATTTATCCTTTGTTTACAGCTGGCGTTTTTTCTCCTTATCGGACAAGGACACGCTCAGCAAAAGCTATATAAAATTTCATATCAATTTGCTGATCCTGAAACGGGAACCGATACCGCATCTTCAGAATTCATCAAAATATTGGCTGGAAATAATGAAGCATTAATGCAGGCCTTCATCACCAAAGACCAGATGCGAATTGAAAGTTTATTATTCGGAAAATCGATACAGATCAGCAATATCCACGAAGGCAGCTCTTTTCTACTGGATGAAATAAATAAAACCTATACTGCAACAGAGCTGGCCACCGGCAAACTCATTGAGACTGCCGTAAACGAGGGTGATAATTATGCCTATTCGGGAGATTTTGAGATCAGCTTAGTTCCCAATCAAAAGAAGATAATTGCAGGAATAACCTGCGAAAAAGCAACATTCAATCTAACAGGTAGCCAAGATCCACAAACGGAAATTACCGTTTGGTATGCACCAAAATTGCCAAAGTTATACTGGGGCACTTACGATTATCTCGAAAAAGTGCCCGGGGCAGCGCTCTATATCGGATCGGCCGGGCTCGGAATTCAAGCGACCAAGGTGGAAGAAATAACATTCGACAAATCACTCTTTGAAATTCCAGCGGATTATGAAGAAGGTGAACCTATTGAGGAAGCTATAGATTCCACGCTAAACGATCAGCTATCTTGGTATCAAGATTCCAATACAGCATATTTTGGTGTACAGGACAGCTTAGGAAACAAATTAACACCAGCAAAGTATACGGCAATATATAGCTATGTAGGAGACTATGCCATCGTGAATGATGCAGCACAAATGTTTGGCTTAATAGACATACACGGCAAAGAAGTTATTCCATGTCAATATGAATCGCTCAGTTTAGAAACCGAAGGCGGTCCAGTAGTTTATATGAGAGATCTTAAGTATGGGCTGTTGGATACAAACGGTAAAATATTGCTGCAGGCCAAATATGACTTTATTTCAGTTCCTAGCCCAGAATATGCACTTTTTACGGAAGGAGAAAATACGGGTATCATGGATCAAAAAGGCGCTGTTTTACTTCCTGCCAAATATGAAACCATTTCGGATTATCGCGATAATCTCGCGTTAATTCTAGTCAACCAATCTTACCAGCTTATTAATAAAACGGGGCATAATCAACTTAAAACGGATTATGAGTTTCTATCTTTTGCGGGTGAAAGACTTCTACTGGCATTTAATGACAATAAATATGGGTACATTGATTACACAGGAAAAGTCGTTGTTCCATTTAAATTACAAAATGCCCAAGCTTTTGAAAACGGGCTGGCGCTTGTAACGGAGGATCTAGAGAATTTTTATTATATTGACGCAAAAGGGAAGTTTATCAAGAAATATGAAGAGTAATCCACAGACATTCCACTTGTCGACATTGCATCGTGGAAAATACATGTTAATCTTGCTAATTTCAATCTTTTTGATCGGAATGGGAATGTCTAAAGTTCCCATACAGGAAATTCTCAAGATTATTATTGCTCTTTTAATGATTCCTTTAGCACTGTATCTGGCCATAAAGTCTTCGACTTTGTCATCGACTTGGGTCTTGGATGAAAATACACTTCAGATAAGCAACGCTAAAAAGACAATCGTTTTCCCTTTGAATAATATTTCTCATATCAGGAATCTCAAACGTTCCGGCGGCAACCTGATCATTATCAACCAAAACAAAGGGCCAGCCTTCCGTACCTGGCGCAACAAATTATTTCAAAAGGAAGATGATCTTCCCCTGCTAACGGAAGCCCTAAAGGACGCCGACATTGAATATTACGACCTATAAATTCTTTCTTCCTTCGGTAACATTTGTTACAGGCTTTTGCAAAGGCAGTATGTACCTTTGTAACATCACTTAAGAACAATGTTATGCTATTGGAATACATCAAACAACCATGGCCCTGGTATATTTCAGGACCTTTAATTGCACTGGTCATGTACCTGCTGCTCAAACAGGGAAAGGATTTTGGCATGTCCAATAATCTGCGCACCATGTGTACTGTATTAGGGGCCGGAAAAACTTCCTCTTTTTTCAGATTCGATTGGAAGACCCAGTCATGGAATTTATTGGTAGTACTCGGGACAGCTATTGGCGGTTTTATTGCACATAATTTTCTGAGCGATGGCACTGCAAGCCATATTAATTCCAAAAGTGTTGCCGACTTAAAAGAGCTAGGTATTATCGACCATTTACAAGGCTACCTTCCTGAATCCATTTTCATTTTCGACGGATCTTTGTTTCAGTTTCTACTTTTAAGTATTGGCGGTGTATTGATTGGGTTTGGAACCCGCTATGCTGGTGGATGTTCATCCGGCCATGCTATTTCTGGACTTAGCAATTTTCAGCTTCCTTCTTTGATCGCCGTTATAGGTTTCTTCCTAGGTGGGATCATCATGGTTCATTTTTTATTCCCGCTAATTTTCGCATAAATGAAAGCACTAAAATTTATTTCCATCGGTATATTGTTTGGAATCATCTTATACAAATCAGAGGCCGCATCATGGTATAGAATCTACGAAATGTTTCAATTTCGTTCCTTTCATATGTATGGGATTATCGGTACAGCACTGACCACAGCAATTATAATCGTACAAATCATCAAGAGAAAGCAAATCAAAGATAGTAACGGGATGCAAATAGCATTCCATGATAAAGACAAAAGTATTACACGATACCTGCTCGGGGGAACAATCTTTGGCTTAGGCTGGGCATTGACAGGCGCTTGTCCGGGACCAATGTTTGCCCTAATCGGTGCTGGTTATTGGACTATAGGAATCCTCTTGCTTTTTGCTTTGTTGGGTACTTGGCTTTATGGAGTCTTGCGCAATAAGTTGCCGCACTAGTTTTAACAAACTACTTTAGACCAAATTACCTCATATACGCGCAATCTGAGGCCTGTACCACTAGTTAAAATTTTAGAAAGAGAAAATGGAATTAATATTTATAGCTGGTTTTATATTAGCTGTTCTGGTCGGCCTGTCAATGGGTTTGATGGGGAGCGGCGGAAGTATTCTAACATTGCCAATATTTGTTTATATTTTTCATATAGAACCTCAATATGCATTGGACTATTCGTTGTTTTCTATAGGAATATTAGCCTTGGTCGGATCAATTTCTCCGTTGAAAAAAAGAGAAATTGACCTGAAAACTACGGCCGTTTTTCTCTTTCCATCGCTAATTTCGGTCTATTTGACCAAGCGTTATCTCCTTGTAGCCATACCAGAGTCATTCCACCTTGGCGAGATAGCGATCTCTAGAAACCATATCATTATGCTGCTTTTCTCGATTGTGATTTTGATTTCTGCGACAGCAATGGTACGAAGACGTAAACAGGTTCAGCACGATCGATTCAGGGGTGGAATTGGCCAGATTTTCAACGTTGTCCTCGTCGGATTGCTTGTCGGTATCATGACCGGCCTGGTGGGTGCAGGAGGAGGCTTTATCATTGTACCGGCCCTCGTATTACTCTTAGGAATTCCACTTAAGCAGGCCATTGCCACTTCATTGTTTATCATCGGTTTAAACGCCTCATTCGGTTTGATCGCGAATTATCAGTTCCTGGAACATATGAATTGGTTTATATTGGTTACCTTTACGTTAATCACTTTAATAGGCCTCCAGATTGGTTCCAAATGGAAAGACAAATTAGATGCAGCAAAATTGAAAGGTATTTTTGGATACTTTTTAATTAGTATCGGCATCCTAATCTTCGCTTTCGAATTCATTCAATTTGTAAATCATTAAAATCACACGTTATGTTTTTTCAACACATTTTTGAGTCATCTTTAGCACATTCGAGTTATATCATTGGTTGTCAAGCCAAGGGTGTAGCGCTAGTCATTGACCCTAAAAGAGATGTAGACAGCTATCTTGAGATTGCACAAAAGAATAATCTGACCATAACCCATATTGCGGAAACGCATATACATGCCGACTACCTTTCAGGTACGCTAGAATTAGCCGCATTGACAGGCGCCCAACCTTATCTATCCGATGAAGGTGGAGAAGATTGGCAATATGAATTTCCACATATTGGATTAAAACATGGAGATCAATTTCAAGTTGGAAATCTGATTTTCCAAGTTATCCATACCCCTGGACATACGCCCGAGAGTATCAGTTTTGTATTGATTGATACGCCTGCAACCATGGAGCCAGTCATGATATTTACAGGTGATTTTGTATTTGTTGGAGATATCGGACGCCCAGATCTGTTAGAAAATGCAGCAGGAATGATCGGAACCAAGGAAATTGGAGCCCACCAAATGTACCGATCGTTGCAACATTTCTTGGCTCTACCTGATCATATTCAAGTATGGCCCGCACATGGCGCCGGATCCGCTTGTGGAAAGGCGCTAGGCGCCGTTCCGAGTTCAACAGTTGGTTATGAAAAAATACGAAACTGGGCGCTTCAATACCAAAACAACGAAACAGCCTTCGTGGAAGAGCTATTATCAGGACAGCCCGAACCGCCACGCTATTTTGCCATGATGAAAAAACTCAACAAAATAGCACGGCCGTTGCAAACAGCAGTTCCTCAGTACAACAAGTTAACGAACGAAACTTTTCTGGATTTATACCACAAAGGAACAACTGTCATTGATACACGCCATAAGTTTGAGTTTGCCAAAGGATATCTCCCAAATAGCATCAATATTCAGCATAACAAAACGTTTAATACCTGGGCTGGCTGGATCCTTAATTACACGGATCCTTTTATACTCATTGTAGAGGAAAGCCAATTGGACGACATTGCCCGCAAGCTTATGCGCATTGGATTGGATCATGTCGCTGGATATGTTACGCCTGATACGATTCCTCATTTGGGGATTCCATTGGAACATCAGCAACTCATCGGTTTCGAAGAGATGAATAGTGTATTGGGCAAATCCGATATCCAAATACTTGATGTGCGCAATGCCAGTGAGTTTTCAGAGGGCCATCTACCGCATGCGACTCATATCTTTGTTGGTACAATTGCAGACAATCTTAACCAAATTGACCGAAATAAACAGCTATACCTGCATTGTCAGTCCGGAGACCGAGCAACCATAGCGGCATCCATATTGGCGAAAAATGGTATTAAGGACGTCAAAATTTATAGTCCTTCCATCAATGAATGGAAATTAAAAGGTGGAACATTGGTACAATAACATATACAAAGAGATCCCAGGGGAAATATTCCTGGGATCTCTTTGTAAAAAACCAAGCTATACGATCGAATTTGAGCTGCCATTGCATATAATAAAGAGCAATTCAACTCGTCAGTATATTTCGTTTATAGACTATTTCTATTGATCCGCAAGAATTCGATAACCTCGTCCTTCTTCTCTTCCATCTTGCCTTTCTTTTCCGTAAATTGGTGATTATAGATGGTCAGGTACTGATGGTCGTCCGTTTCAGATTCATATAATTCGGCAGTGGCAAAAGAGAAATGCTCTTCTTCATCCGAAAGATGGTCATACACATAGGCAAAATCATGATTACCCAAGGAGCTTACTACAGCATCTTTATCCGCCACGAATTTTAACCTTCCCGGCAATATCCGCTTATTCATCCATGCTTCGTCTTTTTCAGAAAAAGGATAAATAGTAATACCCCTGAATGCCATAATAATTGGGGTAATCAAAATAATACCCATTTCAATCGCCCACACGGCCCACAACATACCGCCCGAAACCGGACTCTTTTTCAAGGTAAAAGTGCCGACTTCATTTAAACCCTGCATCGCTTCCCAAATAAATGAAGGGTGTAAGAAAAATGCCTTGAATCCCTCCAGATTAAAAGACGATTTTACCCAGGTATCTCCGCCCATTGTCCCCTCCGCATTGTACATCAGCGACACAAAAAGAGCCCATTGAGCATAAAAGCCTAAAATTGCAATCAGCAAAGTAATCAATATTGCAATGCCCTTATTTCTTAATTTCCATTGTTTGAAACAGAAGTTGAGAACATAGAATATTCCAGCACCAAATCCCAATGTAATAAATACATTAAAATAAATAATAGGAATAAACCACTGCAAAGCGATGTAAACAATTGCCAGGACAACGGCACCCACCGTACCTAGCACAAGAGATCCAATAAATGCCAAAGCAGGAGCCTTTCCCGAGGGCTTATAATATAGATTTTCCATAAAAACAGTAAAATTGATTTTTAACTTAACAGATAAATCCCCTAACCAAAACCAAGCCAATTCTCCAAAGACCAGTCAATTTTCGTCAAGATTTGATGACATTAACTTCGTTACATTCGTTTAAGTGCCATTTATTGAGACAATTTTGTAAGTTTGGGGCATGAAAATCAAAATAATATCCTTTTTTACACTTGCATGTGTATTAAATATTTGGGGGGCAGTAGCGAAGGCCCAAAGAAAAGGATTCTGGCAACAGAAGGTTGACTACAACATGGATGTCAACGTGGATGAAAAAGCATATCAGTACGATGGAAAAATGACCTTGAAGTACAGTAATAATTCAGGGCAGTCACTAAAAAAGGTATATTTCCATTTATATTTCAATGCGTTTCAACCAGGATCGATGATGGACTATCGATTAAAAAACATAAGTGACCCCGACAAGCGAATGGTCACTAACTTGGGTACAAAAGAAAAACCGGTATATCAAAGCCGTATTGGAGAACTGAAAGCCAATCAAACTGGTTATCAGAAAATTAAAACCCTAACAGTCAATGGTACCAACACAACATTTAAAATTGATGGAACTATTTTGGAGGTAACTTTACCAGTTGCAATCCAAGATGGGGAAACAGCACGTTTTGATATGGAATGGACTGCACAAGTTCCGGAACAAATCAGAAGAACTGGCCGAAATTCAGCCGAAGGTGTAGCACTATCTATGGCGCAATGGTATCCGAAGATGGCTCAATTCGATGAATTCGGCTGGCATTTGGATGAATATACGGGCCGTGAATTTATTGCCCCTTTTGGCAACTTTGACGTTACCATACACCTCAATAAAAATTATGTCGTTGGTGCCTCAGGTGTTCTTCAAAATCCATCAGATGTCAAAGGTTATCAACAGAAAGCGAAAGTAAAAGCCGTCGACAATAAAGCAACATGGCACTATAAGGCCCAAAATATCCACGATTTTGTATGGGCTGCAGACCCCAAGTTTGTCGTTGATTCCGCTTCAAGTAAAAATGGCATAAGAGTGTATACCGTGTTCTTGCCAACAGACAAAGAAGTGATCTCGAATTGGAAAACAGCAATAGGCCTTTCTACCGAATTCTTTGATTTCTGTAGTACGAAGTTTGGTAAATATCCATGGCCAACTTATACCATCATTCAAGGTGGAGATGGCGGAATGGAATATGGTACAGCTACGCTTATCACAGGTGGCCGCAATCTAAAAAGCCTTGTCGGTGTAATATTCCATGAATCGGCACACTCTTGGTACCAACAATTGTTTGGAATCAACGAAACCGTCGATGAATGGTTTGATGAAGGCTTCACATCCTATGTCGAGGAGTTGGCTATGCAGCATATCTTTGAAAAAAGAGGTGCCATAGCATCTAACCCGCAAATTGCAGCCTACCGTGGATATTATAAATTGGCCCTTTCAGGGAAAGAAGAACCGATGAGTTTACTGGCAGATTATTATAACACCAACTATGGCTACAGCAACGAAGCGTACAACAAAGGTGCCGTGCTTGCAGAACAGTTGGGTTATATTATTGGTCAGGAAAATTTAGAAAAAACCTTCTTGAAATTCTATGACATCTGGAAGTTTAAACATCCGACACCAAATGATTTCAAACGCGTTGCTGAAGATGTTTCCGGTATCAACTTAAAATGGTATTTCAATCTGTTTATCAATACAACACGTCAAATCGATTACGCCATTGAAAAAGTAACAGATACAGAAATCCTATTGGCCAATAAGTCCAATTTTGCCATGCCACTGGATGTTCTGGTAGAATACACCGATGGAAGCAAAGAATTATTTTATATCCCTTTGCGTGAAATGCGTGGAGAAAAACCGGAAGAGCATTTTGACATTTACAAAGGTGTTAAAAGAACCGTGCTTGAGGATTGGTTCTGGACCAAACCCGACTATACTATCCATGTATCGAAAACACCAAAAACGGTAACAATTGATCCTTCATTGCGATTAGCGGATGTAGAATCGGCAAACAACAGTTTTAGTAAGTAACTAAATATATTTCCCATTAT
Organism: Sphingobacterium sp. UBA1897; assembly: GCF_002337775.1. NCBI lineage: Bacteria > Pseudomonadati > Bacteroidota > Sphingobacteriia > Sphingobacteriales > Sphingobacteriaceae > Sphingobacterium > Sphingobacterium sp. UBA1897. The sequence goes on along the minus strand of NZ_DDGR01000001.1, from coordinate 128,778 downwards.
CCGAACAGATGGGAAAATCAAGACAGCTTCCAACCCCAATATATACGACGCGGTTTGGAAGCTGTTTTTTAATTCCGTGGCTTATATACTCTTAAGAGGAATAACCATATTCCATGTACGTTCAAATTGATAGGGCTCTGAACCATCCCCGGTTGCCGCAAACAAATGAGTAGGCTTCCCATTTTCAAATAGTAAAAACGGTCGTTCAAAATTGGCCTGATGACTCGTCGTGCCATCATCCCATTGAATTGTTTTAGAATAAGCTTTTACAGACTTCGAAAGATGCCAATCTATGCCATCTTTGGAATAAGCATGTATCCCGCCCCCCTCTTCACCGCAGATCTTTCCGTAACGGTCCTTCATAATAAGTTCAAACTGCTGACCGTTATACCAGACAAATGGATCTTCTACATCGTTTTCATGGTTTTGGTCTGTATGAAATGAAAAAATAGGCTTGTCCGATAAACGGCGATAAGGTCCGAGGAAAGAATCCGCTTGCGCGGCTCCCAATAAAAGTGGTGGATTATAATTTACTGGGGAAGATTTATAAACTAAATAAACCTTTCCGTTCGGTAAGACAACTGGCGAAGGATTTGATGTAATGGAGGCATCCCATTCCCCTTTACGGGGATTCAGAATCGGTTGATCAACTCTCTTCCATGGCCCTGCAATTGACTTGGAATAGGCCATCCCAATACGTTTATGCATCCAGGCTTTCTGGCCTAAGCCCGACTCCCATACATTTTCTGTAAAAGAGGGATTTGGTTCGTCATAGTTATTGCCAAAGTAATAAAGCACATAATAGTCACCATTTTTTACAATTCGAGGATTGTGTGTCGTACAGCCATCAAAATATTGCTTCCCCCGAGCAGGCAGTACAACTTCAACAAATTCGTATGGCCCTTCAGCGGTATCTGAAATAGCCCTGACGACTTCGGAATTTGTCACCCAATTACCAAAGCCATATTGTTTGCTCCAACGCGAAGCAAACATATGATATCGTCCATCTTCTCCTTTTATGACCGATGGATCCCAAATCCAATAATCTTTCATCGCAAATCCTCCTCCTTTTGGCGCCGGTAATAACTTATCTATAAAGGAGTCTTCAAGACTGTCCCCCAAAGCATATCCATGGTTTGAAAATAGGAAGAAGCCAGAAACACCGGCTACATTTTTTAGAAAGTCTCGACGAGAGGTTTTCATACGTTTTACATTTATTAGAAGAAAATAATTCGTTCTTTAATCTATTTGATAGGCTCCCATGAAATAATTTAAACGCGGCTGGTACCGATAGCTTTTTTATTTCTAGAAGGAAACCTTTGAATTCACTCCTCCTTCATCTGACATTAGGTGCTATATTGGTGCTTTCTACTAACAAATATTGACGACAAGATAAAGAATAACTAGCTTGCTGTCAACCATCTTTTAGATGATTCTTCCATCCTATTGCACTTTCTTTTTAAATCACTTCGTGTGCAGACAGAAGAGTCCGACGAATATTTCTGGATACATCGTCGAGAAAGAAGAAATAATACGAATAAGAAGCGAAGTTGGTCAGGTCTTGGTATATTTGTCCCCATGATTTATGTCCATATCCCCTTTTGTAAACAGGCTTGTCATTACTGTGACTTCCATTTTAGCACTTCACTACAATACAAAAGTGAGATGATCAATGCCATACGACGGGAAATCGAGCTCAGAGCAGCCTATATGGAAGACAAAAAGGTCGAATCGATCTATTTTGGTGGTGGCACGCCATCCTTATTGGAAGCTGAAGAGATCGCACGGATCATCGATACGATAGCAATGCATTTTGACATCGTAAATCAGGCTGAAATTACGCTGGAAGCAAACCCCGACGATCTAAATGCGGCCAAAGTAAACAGTCTGCGGAATACAGCAATCAATCGATTCAGCATAGGCATACAGTCTTTCTTTGAAGAGGATCTTAAATGGATGAACAGAGCACATAATCAGCAGGAAGCACTGGCTTCTATCATGCGGGTGCAAGATGCGGGCTTTGAAAATATTACCTGTGATCTTATTTATGGCTACCCACTGTTGACTGATGAGAAATGGCGCCACAATATGCAACAGCTGATTGACTTTGAAATTCCCCATATTTCTTCGTATTCCATGACCGTAGAAAATAAGACAGCATTGGATCACTTTATTAAAAAAGGCTTAAGTCCAGCTATAGATTCAGATCAGGCAGCGGATCAGATGAGTCTTCTTATCCATACATTGAAAGCCGCGGGATATGAACAATATGAAATTTCCAATTTTGCAAAAAATGGCCTTTATGCACGTCACAACACAAATTATTGGAAAGGTAAACATTATCTTGGTATAGGCCCTTCAGCGCATTCGTTCAATGGAACTTCCAGATCCTGGAATGTTTCCAACAACGCGAAATATATGACCTCAATCAATTCAAACCAACTTCCCCTGGAAATTGAGGAGCTTTCTACGCTGGACCAGATCAACGAAAGTATCATGACTTCGCTGAGAACCATGTGGGGACTGGATTTGATTGCGCTGGAAAGCAAATTCGGGCAATCTGTCAAAAACCGAGTCCTAAAGGATGCTGAACCATTTCTAGGAGAGAAAAATCTCGTTTTGGAAGAAAACAAATTACGCTTGACAGATCCGGGTAAATTAATGGCTGATCATATCATGTCCGAATTATTTATAATAGAGGATTAACAAATAAATCGCTAATATTTTATTAAAATAATAATATTACAAGTATTTACATTTAAAAAATTACGAAAATAAAAATATAAATCTATTTTTTAGGCGGTTTGTACTATGTTTGCAACATAATCTATTATAAAATTATGATGTCACACAAGCCATCTTTTGATTTAGAGATCAAAAGTTACAGAGAGCAACAAAACGCTGCCGTAAGCTTAATTCAAATTGTCAGTAACCTGTGGTATAACCACGCTATTGAACTTGTATTTTTTAGAAATCAACTCATTGATGTAAAATCGAGTTCAATTCTCAACCTGATCAAGGAAAGCGTCCTCCTTACCGACGAGCCATTCAATATTTTTGACACCCTCCACGTGGCACAGGTATTGGAAAAACTAACCCTATCACCTGCGCGTATCGATATCGGAAAACTTACCTTACAGGTCAAGAAACAGACTATTGAAAACAACGATCTACCTAGTTTTATTACAAATGAATTAAAAGATATCAATCAACAAGCGGAATTAAAACCACGCGATGTTGTGCTTTATGGATTTGGCCGTATCGGCCGTTTACTCGCCCGAGAGCTTATGCATAAAGCCGGTGCTGGACAGCAGCTTCGCCTTCGTGCCATTGTAACACGGGACGCCAATGATAGCAAGTCCATATTGAAAAGAGCGACACTATTAAAAACAGATTCCATACATGGTGCGTTCGAAGGCGACGTACAGGTCGACATTCCAAATCAGGCTCTTATTATCAATGGCATCACTGTCCACCTTATCTCTGCCAAACAGCCAGAGGATATTGATTATACTTATTATGGAATACAGCATGCTTTAGTCGTCGACAATACGGGTGCTTTTCGAGATGAGCAAGAACTGAGTCGCCACCTGAAATCCAGAGGTGCCGCCCAAGTTTTATTGACAGCACCCGGAAAAGGTGTTCCAAATATCGTATATGCTGTCAACGAAAATGATATTGACGTGGAACAGCATGCGATATTTTCCGCCGCTTCCTGTACGACCAACGCAATCTCTCCTATTTTGGCGGTCCTTGAAAATAGAATAGGTATTGAAAAAGGGCATATCGAAACCATACATTCCTATACCAACGATCAGAACCTTGTCGACAATATGCACAAGAAGTCCAGAAGAGGGCGTGCCGCAGCGCTCAATATGGTGATCACAGAAACTGGAGCGGGGACTGCCGTTTCAAAAGTATTGCCTTCATTGAAGGGCAAACTGACCTCCAATGCAATTCGCGTTCCCGTGCCAAATGGATCATTGGCAATTTTAAATCTCGAAATTAAATCTAAAACTACCGTCGAAGAAATCAATGCACTTTTAAAAGAGGCATCACTACAGGGTGACCTTGTCGAACAGATTAAATTTTCTAAAGACAGTGAACTCGTTTCTTCAGATATCATCGGCTCCACTGCTGCTGCGATCATAGATGCTCCAGCGACGATAGTCTCGTCAGATGGTAGGAATGTCATCCTATATGTCTGGTACGACAATGAATACGGATATTCTCATCAGGTAATGCGCTTATCTCGTCATATTACTGGCGTAAGAAGGTATACATATTATTAGCATCAAACTTTAAAAATATAAGCGGTAGTTCGTTGTGCAATTACCGTTTATATTTTTACAGGATTGCTTTTGAGGTATTTCATAATTATCGGTGTTGCTCCTGCTTTCTGCAGAACATATTCACGGGCCAATTTTCCGGCCTCTTGACGGACAGTCTGATCTTGTAAAACAGCAAAAACTTTCTTTAATTCTTTAGCACTGGCAATGGCGAAACCCGATCCATTTTGTACGAGATCTTTCGCTTCCTGAAATTTCTTGAAATTTGGTCCAAATAGAACCGGTATGCCATATGTTGCTGCCTCTAGAGTGTTATGTATTCCAACGCCAAAACCACCACCAATATAGGCCAGTTGGCCATACCCATACAAAGACGAAAGCATACCAATGTTATCGATAACCAGTACCTTTGAATTGGCTATTGTTGCGGCATCGTAGGTAGCCATGTCCGAAAAGCGGAGTGCCTTCGGCCAAAGGTTAAAAATGCTCGCCAGATGTGATTCATTGATTTCATGCGGAGCCAAGATCAGCTTATAGTCTGAATAATCCAAAAGCAATTCCTGTAGAGCCAGCTCATCCTCGGGCCAGGTACTTCCTGCAACCAGCGCCGGATTTTCCCCAATAAATTGGCTGATCTCAGGAATCATTTTTCTGCTTTTAGGAATGTCTACCACACGATCAAAACGTGTATCTCCGGCTAACCCGGCATTCCGTATCCCAAATTCTTTCAAAAGACGTACACTTTCTTCATTTTGCACAAAGAAGTAAGTCACATAACTTAAAATTTTCAGAAAAAAAGTACCATAGGCCTGAAAGAAAATCTGATCGGGTCTAAATATTGCTGAGATCAAAAACAAGGGAATGCCCCGTCTATGCAGGCCTTCAAAAAAATAATACCAATATTCATATTTCGTAAACACAGCGAAACTTGGATTGATCAAGTCGAGAAAAAGCCGTGCGTGCTGAGCAGTATCGTAGGGGAGATAAAAAACATAATCGGCCAAAGCAGTGTTTTTTCTGATTTCATAGCCAGAGGGAGAATAAAATGTTACAATTATTTTATGATCCAAATAATTATTTTTCACTGCTTCCAGGACAGGTCTTCCTTGCTCAAATTCCCCCAATGAAGCAAAGTGAAACCAAATATGTTTTTGGGAAGAATCAACCGTTTGTTTCATCCTCGAATACCAGTCTTTTCGTCCCTCTACCATGAGCTTGGCTTTGGCATGAAAAGGAGCCAAAATACGCAGTAAGAGTCCATAAAGAAAGATTCCAATTGAATAAAGCAAACGCATGTTTTTAAAATAATGTTTATCTTAGTCAAAGATATTAAACCCATTTCATTAAACGGAACCATTGAGTGGAAAATAAACATCGCAAACGGATTTTGATAACAGGAGCAGCTGGCTTCCTCGGTTCTCACCTTTGCGATCGCTTTATTGCGGAAGATTACGATGTAATTGGAATGGACAACCTGATTACCGGAGATCTACAGAATATAGCACATCTATTTAAGTTGGAAAATTTTGACTTCTATCATCACGATGTCTCAAAATTTGTGCACGTTCCCGGGCACTTGGATTATATCCTGCATTTCGCTTCGCCAGCCAGTCCCGTTGATTACCTTAAAATTCCCATACAAACATTGAAGGTAGGATCTTTGGGCACACATAATCTCTTGGGCCTAGCGCGTGCTAAACAAGCACGCATTTTGGTAGCCTCCACCTCTGAGGTATATGGCGATCCACTGGTTTCACCACAATCCGAGGACTACTGGGGCAATGTAAATCCCGTGGGACCTCGTGGTGTATACGATGAAGCGAAGCGCTTCCAAGAGGCAATAACGATGGCCTATCACAATGCACATGGTCTGGATACCCGTATTGTCAGGATATTTAACACCTTTGGTTCCAGAATGCGTCTCAATGACGGCAGAGCTATTCCCACCTTTATCGCACAAGCGATACGTGGCGAAGACATCACGATTTTTGGCGATGGTTCACAAACACGATCATTCTGTTATATTGACGACCAGGTCGAAGGCATCTTTCGCTTGTTGCATTCGGCATGTGCTACACCTATAAATATTGGTAATCCAGACGAAATCAGCTTGCTACAATTGGCCCATGAAATTGTCGAATTGACAGACAGCTCGAGTAAAATCGTCTACGAACCATTACCGGTTGATGATCCCAAACAACGGAAACCCGATATTGGCTTGGCCAAATCAAAATTAGCCTGGGAACCTCAAATAGACCGAAAAACAGGATTGAAAAAAACCATAGCATTTTACAAAAAGATCCCTTTGGATACCTTATCACATAAAGACTTTACTTACTATAATCAACAATAATGAACAAAAAAATACTAGTCACAGGAGGAACAGGTTATATCGGTTCGCACACAGTGGTCGAACTACATCAAGCAGGATATGTACCTGTCATCGTGGATGATCTGTCCAATTCAAACATCAAAATTTTGGATCAGGTTGAAAAGATCATCGGCGTTAGACCTGAATTTCACCAATTTGACCTTTGTGACACAGAACGCGTGAATGAATTTGTAAAAAACAATACCGATATCTCAGGAATTATCCATTTTGCGGCCTCTAAAGCTGTAGGTGAATCTGTACAGAAGCCTTTGAAATATTACCACAACAATTTCTTCTCGTTAATTAACTTATTAGAGGCATATCAAAATAAGCCTATTAATTTTGTCTTTTCTTCAAGCTGTACCGTATATGGTGAGCCAGACTACTTACCTGTAGACGAGAGTGCTCCCGTGAAAAAGGCAACCTCTCCTTATGGAAATACAAAACAAATTGCTGAAGAAATTCTACAGGAAACTGCTGCTGCATATGACAACTACAATATTATTGCGCTCCGTTATTTCAACCCTGTAGGTGCACATGAGTCGGCACTGATCGGTGAATTACCAAACGGTGTTCCTCAGAACCTGCTTCCTTTTATCACACAAACAGCCATTGGAAAAAGAGAAAAATTGACGGTATTTGGCTCTGATTACGACACACCGGACGGATCTTGTATCCGCGACTATATCCACGTTGTTGATTTAGCAAAAGCTCACGTTGCAGCAATCAGATTATTGGAAAAAGGCAACCCGAACGGAAAATACGATGTCTTTAATGTGGGAACAGGAAATGGATATTCTGTCCTTGAAGCGATCAAGGCTTTTGAGAAAGCTTCAGGACAAAAATTAAATTACGAATTTGGTCCACGTCGTGACGGAGATATCATCAAAGTTTACGGGGACGTCACTAAATCGGCCAATCAGTTGCATTGGAAAGCAGCACTTGGTATTGATGAAATGATGGCTTCTGCCTGGGCATGGGAAAAAAATCTGAAGGAAAATCCATTGGATTAAACAGTAGCCTCTGCTGCTACAGCAAAGCATTATACCCAGCTTAACTTTATATGACCGTCTTAAAAACGTAGACGGTCATAACTTGGCTCCCAAAGGGTCCTTCTGCCAACTGAAGGTCGACATTAAACAAACTCCTTGTCGGAAATATATTCCATGAGCATCCCGGCCTGATCTCCGAGCTTCTTTTTCAAGCGCTGCATAGATTTTTTTATCGCGTCTGGAGTAACCCCCAATACGTTGGCTACTTCCTTATTATTTAGCCCCAGTTTCATAAGCACAATTACCCTCAGATTAGATTCCGTTATATCGGGAAATCTAGATTGTATATCCTGGAGTAAATTGGGAAATTCTTTTACAATCAATAATTTAAATTCCTGCCATTTCTCTTCAGTGATGAGATGTGACTGCAACAATATTTTTAGCTCCTCGCGATCTTTTTCAACAACATTCCCTTTTTCTTCAAGCATCGCAGAAAGTACATTTATCTGTTCATTATTCCGCTTAAGATAAGCGACGTATTCTTCAACTTGGCTTTTAGAACTCACCAGTTCCCTGTCTAATTCTGCTTTTGTATACTTTAAATTAAGAAGCTGATATTCATAGTCACGTATCCGTTTTCTAGCACGGGATCGAATAGCATTATAAATAAAAAAGAATAATACCAATACCAATAAACTTAATATTAGCCATAATCGCCTCTCAGCTTGCTTTTTCTTAATAACAGCTTGTGCCAGCGATAATTTATCGGCGTACTTTTGCTTGTCGGCCATAAACTTCAATTGGGACAATACTGGATCACCATCTAAAAAACGTAATGAGTCTTGGAGACGTTCTATTCTTCTTCGTGCATTCAGCTCACGACCTATATCGTTACTTTGCATCGCCAAATTCAACTTGTGAATCTCAAGTTCAAGTATTGTCTTCTTATCATCCGAGCCCAATAAAAGAGATTCAGCTTCCGCAATCATATGACGAACATCCTTCGTTTCCTTATTCGCTATATTTAATCGAATACGCATCACTAAGGCGAAAATTGTATTTCGGTCATTCCCAAGAGATCTGGAAATCTCAAGATCTTTATCTAGGAGCGATAAAGCCTTATGGTAATCCTTCATACCTTCAAACACAGCCGCCTGATTACCTAAGATCTTCGCGTAGCGTAATGAGTCATTTTCTGAAAGTGCTAAAGTTTGAGCCAATTCAAAAATTTTCATTGCCTGCAAGGTATCACCACCACTTTTCAATGTCAGTAAACCTAAATTGTCCAAGATTTCAGCTTTCAATTTCGGTGAAATTTGTTCTTGTCGTTGCCCTAAATCCAGATATTTAATTCCAGAAGTATAATCACCTAAAGTTCCAAAAAAATAGCCAAGCTTCTTGTAAGTTTGCGTTAGGTCTAAAACAAGCTCTTTCGGTATATCTTCAAGCCCTTTCTCTCCTTCCAAGATAAAAGGTAATGCCTCAGAGGCTTTCAGGCATCGATATAGGTAAAAGCCATACATTACCTTTACCCAAATGCGTACATTTTGATAGCTATAGCCTTCTTCAAGGTCCAGCGCTTTTAAATAGTATTTATCACTAAAGTTATTTCTTGCGCCTTCGGCATTAAACGACTGATCCGCCAGTAAACAATAATAGATTGCCAAAAGTGCCTTATCATTTTTTCGTACCGCTTGGCTAAAATATGGTGCAAGATATTTGCTTAACGACAGACTAGAGGATTGATACTGCGCTGATTCTTTTATAATTGTTTCGTAAAAGTTCTTCTCCTCAATCGAGGAATTGGAATCCATTAAATCCATCCCGTAGACAACATGACAAGGTATGATTGTTAGGAAAAGAAAAAATAGAAGACATCGAAACATATCGGCACAGGCATTGAATTTCGCAATAAAAATAAAAAATAATTTTAATTAAATCATCATGAGACAAAATCAACCAACTACAAACACAGTTAAGATTTAGATCGTAATTAGACCTTACATTCTTTTATTAAAAATAAGAATAGTACATTAAATAATACGCTACTATTGTTCGCTAATTAAACAAAGAAGCCGCTTTTTAAAAAGCCTTGTGACTATTCACAAAAAGCGGTGCGATTCTTCTTCTGACCAATAGTATTACTTGTCATCAAAAAAATGATAAATATGATCTGGTGTAATAGCTTTCGTTAATTGGACATCATATTCATTTTTATCTGCAATAACATCAATTGGATTAAAAAAAGATAGTCCGACACGCTGTACACCAACTTTACAAGACGAGAAAAAACGGTCGTAAAACCCTTTTCCATAACCTACTCTATAGCCGAAAAGATCAAAAATTAACAACGGCACTATAATCATATCAATAAGCGATGAAGCTACCTTAATGCCAGAGGTTGGCTCTGGAATACCCCAGTTGTTCGTCTCAAATCGTGTATGTTCATCCAATATGAAATGTTGCATCGAGTAATCATCAAAATTAGATCGCGAAACAACGATCTTTATCTGCGGAAAAAACGCTTGAATATAATTTATTATTAAATATGTATTGGGTTCGTGGTATTTCCCTATGGGAATGAAAATATGCAAAAATTCGACCCCTGAGAGATCAAGCTTTGTAAATTGCGAAAGTAATCGTTCATTGAGCGCAGTTTCTCTCTCTAAAGACAATTGACATCGTTTAGTTTTATATTCAAGTCGTAATTCTTGTTTCGATTTCATTTGTAGAATAGTTATTCCTAAAATTTATTTCCCTTTCTTACCAAAATCCCCATTAAATTCCATCACTTATGCCAAGATCAATCAAAAATAGCATTCCTTCCAATTCAATTTTTATTTAAGCTTCAAAAGCAAATAGAAATTCTCGTTCAGAATAGAAAAACCAGGTGTTAAACGCAGTCTAGTCATAAAAAAAACGGCCTTGTAGCGAGCGCTAACAAGACCGAATAATCAACCTAAACCTAAAATCTTTCTATTATTTTACGCGCTCGATATAATTACCTGTTTGCGTATCGACTCTTACTTTCTCACCTTGATTAATGAACAACGGTACCATAATTTCAACACCAGTCTCTACAGTTGCTTTTTTCAACGCATTTGTAGAAGTATCTCCTTTTACAGCCGGTTCAGTATATGTAATTTCTAACTCAACACTTTTTGGAGCTTCTGCCATGATAGGCTCATCACTTTCAAAAGCAATAATTACAGTCATTCCCTCTTTCAAGAAACGAGCTGAATCACCGAACAAAAATTTAGGAATATTGAATTGCTCGTATGTATTGTTATCCATTACCACGAAGAAATCTCCATCCTCATACAAATACTGATAATCGCTAGTTTCTACACGTGCAATTTCTACAGATTCGTCAACTCTAAAACGGTATTCAACTAACTTACCAGTTTTAACATTACGCATTCTCGCTTGATAAAACGCACGTAAATTGCCTGGTGTACGGTGTATATATTCTTCTACGGATACTAATTCTCCATTAAATCTTAAGATATTTCCTGATTTTACCTCTGATGCCTTAGCCATTCTTTGAATTGAACTTTAAACGGTTATCTCATTATTGAGTCGTCAAAAGTACAAAAACTAATTGTGTTATTAAAATTTCATTCGCTACTTTTTTTTCTGAAAGTGTTTGTTTTTATTGGCCGGAGAGAACCTTCAGTTCACTTTCGTAGCTGTTAATGGTTATACAATCTTGATGGTTTATGGGAAATAATCATTTTTGATACAGGACAAAAAACTTTTCTCCTATTTTTAATAGGGCAGAAACAATTGTTGATCCCCTAAGACTTGAAATCGACGATAGAAATACTTTCATCGCAGAATTCATACTCTTTTTTTTGGTTGGAACAGACGATAAACAATCTAGATTCCACTTTTGTGCGCTCAATTAAACGAAGATACCATTGTTCACCCGCACTATCCAAATTACTTGTAGGCTCATCCAACAAAACCAAGGCAGATGCAGAACAACAAGCTAGCGCTAGCTTTACACGTTGACGCATGCCTGATGAAAAAAACCGGATCTCTCTGTCAAGCGCATGTTCCAATCCCAATACGTTTACAACAGTTTCTTTATCAAAAGAAGGAAGATAATTTTTAAATTTAAAATGAAAATCAATCAGCTCGTTTAAGGTAAACTCCTCGATCAGTTCAACATAAGGAGCTGCGAGAGACAGCTGCTGATATATAGTTTCCACACCTAGGACTTGGTCTCCATCCGTGTAGATCAATTCACCCGATGAGGGTGTCAAACTACTTGAAAGCACTTTTAGGAAAGTGGACTTCCCAGAACCATTATGGCCAAGGATGGCATAACTCTTGCCGGACTCGAAGGTATAGTTTATATGCCTAAAAATCCATTCATTGTTATACCTCCTACCAATATCTTTTAATGTAATTTTCAAATTCACTAGAATCGACAACGCGACTACATCGCTCTATTATTGAATCCTTTCATGATACCCCGGCCGGAGTTCCGAATAAAATCCAAAATTTCATCACGGATTTCCGTTGCCTGATATTCAGCTTCTATAATTTCTATTGCTTTAGCCAGGTTTCTGTTTTGGACAAAAAGAATTCGATAAAGATTCTGAATCTCGGCAATTTGCTCTTCCGAAAATCCTCTTCTTCTCAATCCAACAGAATTAATACCAGCATAAGAAATCGGTTCACGTGCGGCCTTAACAAAAGGAGGAATATCCTTACGCACCAATGAACCACCGGTAACAAATGCATGCGAACCAATTTTGACAAATTGGTGAACAGCAACCATTCCAGCAAGTACAACATAATCACCTACTGTAATATGTCCAGCAAGTGTACTGTTGTTCGAAAAAACACAATTATCACCTACTTCACAATCATGTGCAACATGACTATAAGCTTGGATCAAACAGTTTTTTCCAATGACCGTTTTATACCTATCCTTGGTTCCTCTATTGATTGTTACACACTCACGAATGGTTGTATTGTCTCCAATTTCAGCTGTGGTAATCTCACCATCAAATTTTAAATCTTGAGGTTCCCCAGAGATTACTGCACCGGGATATATTTTACAGTTTTTTCCAATTCGAGCTCCATCCATGATCGTCACATTTGATCCTATCCAAGTGCCTTCACCAATGACGACATCTTTATAAATGGTTACAAATGGCTCGATGACCACATTTTTAGCAATTTTTGCCTCCGGATGAATATAAGCTAATGGCTGTATCATCTATACTACTTTAGTTATTATTTACTCTTACGATCTGTGCCATAAGCTCCGCTTCACACACGATTTTCTCTCCTACCATTGCCACACCTTTCATTTTTGCGATACCTCTTCGGATCGGCTCCATCAAGTCACATCTAAAAATAACAGAATCCCCTGGAGTTACCTGCGCTTTAAAACGTGCATTTTCAATTTTAAGGAATAAGGTCAACCAATTCTCTGGATCAGGAACCGTCTTCAGTACTAAAATTCCCCCTGTTTGTGCCATAGCCTCTACTTGCAAAACACCAGGGAATAATGGTGCACCAGGAAAATGTCCCATAAATAAATCTTCGTTCATGGTAACATTCTTCAAACCCACAACATGTGTTTCTGTCAACTCAAGAATTTTATCGACCATAAGCATGGGTTGACGATGAGGTAAAATCTTCATGATTTCAACCGTATCGTATAATGCCGGCATATTGGGATCGTAAACTTTAATTTTTTTACGTGTTTTATCTTTCTTGATCTGCTCCTTTATCTTTTTTGCAAAAGCCACATTCGCTGCATGGCCTGGCCTTGCAGCCATAATATGCCCTTTCAAAGGTCTTCCGACTAGCGCTAAATCTCCAACCATGTCCAACAATTTATGTCGAGCAGGTTCATTTTGGTAACGCAATTGATTATTGTTTAATATTCCTTCCTTAGCAACTGCAACGGTTTCTTTATGAAAAAGATGCGCTAATTTTTGCAATTCCTCAGGAGAAGTCTCCTTATCCACAATAACGATTGCATTACTTAAATCACCACCTTTAATAAGGCCATGATCAACCAACATTTCCAATTCGTGTAAAAAACAAAACGTACGCGAAGAGGCTATTTCAGATTTAAAATCCTCAATCGATGTTATTGCTGCATGTTGACTTCCCAACACAGGCGAATTAAAATCGATCATACAAGTCAAACGATAACCATCCATTGGCATGCCCAGTATTTCGACTTTGCGATCTGGCTCTGCATAATGAATATTATTCGAAATCTCATAATAATCCCGATCAGCATCTTGTTCTTCAAATCCCGCTTCCTCTAACAACTTCACAAAAATAGCTGAACTACCGTCTAGAATTGGTATTTCAGGACCATCAATATCAATCAGCACATTATCAATTTGTAAACCAATTAACGATGCCATCAAATGTTCAATTGTACTCACACTTGCTCCATTCTGCGTTATTGTCGTCCCCCTGGAGGTATCCGTAACATTATCCGCATCAACCAAAATTTCTGGTTGCCCCTCTAAATCTACACGTCTGAACTTAAACCAGTGATTTTCCGGAGCGGGTTTAATAGTCATCGATACAATTTTTCCTGTATGAAGACCTACCCCCGAAATTTCAACCTCGTTTTTGATGGTTCTCTGTTTTACATTCATTTCTAATAACATATTTTTAAATCAAAACTTCTTTTGACAAAACATTTATCCTTTAAGCTATATCGATGTTCGCCATCGCCTTGCTAGGAATGATTATTTCATCACAATTAAAGAACAGTTTATTTTCAATGAAAAATAATTATTTCAATTTTTTTTCTACTAACTTTTCTAACTCTTGGATTCGTTTTTCCAACTCAGGAAGACGTGCAAAAATTACATTGGAGCGCAACTGCGGCTGGTAAGGCATCACTGGCGTACCGCCCCACTTTTTACCTTCTTCTTTAATCGATCTATTCACTCCTGATTGGGCTTGGATTTGAGATCCCTTTGCAACAACAATATGTCCAACGACACCAACCTGACCTCCTAAAACCACATGTTCTCCAATTTTTGAACTACCAGAAATACCTGTTTGCGCTGCGATTACGGTATTCTTTCCAATATCAACATTATGTGCAATTTGAATCAAATTATCCAACTTAACACCATCACGCACTATTGTAGCGCCCATTGTTGCCCTATCAATTACAGTATTGGCGCCAATCTCGACATTATCCTCCACTTGCACATAACCAATCTGAGGTACTTTTTTATATGTTCCGTCTTCTTGTGGAGCAAATCCAAATCCATCCGATCCAATCACAACACCAGAATGTACTACCACATTTTTCCCAATCTTACAATCATAATAAATCTTTACGCCTGGGTAGAGTGTTGTATTATCGCCAATCGTAACTTTATCGCCAATATAGACTTGTGGGTAGATTTTCACGTTATCTCCAATGGAAGCCCCACGCCCAATATATACGAATGCACCAATATAACCTCCTTGGCCGATCTCCGCTTCAGCATGTATAAAATGTGGTTCCTCACGTCCGCTTTTGTCAAGACGAAACTCATTATACATATTCAAAATAGTAGAGAAAGCAGCATATGCATTCTTAACCCTTATGATCGTCAATGTTGGCTTAGTTGCCTGCGTCAATTGTAAATCTTCATTAACAATTACAATCGAGGCATCAGTAGTATAAATAAAATGCTCATATTTTGGATTTGACAAAAAAGAAAGATCGCCTTTTTTACCTTCCTCAATTTTGGCAAGGTTACCTACAGTAACTTCTGGATTTCCTTCAATCCGTCCTTCTAATAATGTCCCTATTTGTTGAGCAGTAAATTGCATGGTACAAATCTATGTTTTTTTATTAAAAAATAACTACTTGATGGAAGTAATTGCAACATATCCCACCTCTTTTGGATAACATAAGGCGTATTTAGCTACATTTTTCGACAGTGCTTCCAAATTACCTAGATCAGAAGCCTCCGTTATATCGACGAGCTCGCCCGATTTCAATAGTATTTTAATTTGATCCCTGGAAGAATTATAGGCCCGGTTTTGAATTTCTTGCATAAATACATAATAATGAATATCCTCTTGAGCCACCCCCATCTCAGCTTGTACTTTCGCCTTTACTAAATCAACATATTCTGGCAAGAATGGCTTATCACTCATGACAGATCGATATAGATTACGTTTCATAACACGTTGGCACATTGTACTTAAAATAGGATCCTCATGACGTTCCCATGTTTTTATGGCAGACATAATATCCGTATCATCTAAACGAGTAAACCAATCCAAATGTAACGGGTCATCCAAAAAGTTAGTTTTGTTGACCTGCTGGCTTAAAAACCAATGAAACGCCGGAGTAGAAAAGAGCTTATGGCCAGCAGCCGTCAAATATTTTGCCCGCTGCAGAATTTTAATCAATAACTGTTCCGCACCGATAACGGTCTTGTGTAAATAGACTTGCCAATACATCAACCGCCGCGCAATCAGAAATTTCTCTACAGAATAAAGCGCTTTATACTCCACCACTATTTCGTCCTCCACCACATTGAGCATTTTTATAATACGGTCAAAAGAGATGACGCCTTCCGATACGCCTGTAAAAAAACTATCTCTATTGAGGTAGTCCATTCGATCAACATCCAATTGGCTCGACACCAATTGATGAAGAAATTTACGTTCGTATTTATTATTAAAGATTGTAATTGCAAGACTTAGTCTTCCACCCAGATCATTGTTGATTCGATCCATTAAAAGGGAAGACAATAGCTCATGAGAAACACCTTCAATCAAACTATGCTCCAAAGAATGTGAAAAAGGGCCGTGACCAATATCATGCAGCAATATTGCCGACAGAACAGCCTCCTCTTCATCCGCTGAAATTATAACACCTTTACTCCTCAAAGTTTCCAATGCCATCGACATCAAATGCATCGCTCCTATGGCGTGCTGAAAACGAGTATGCAAAGCTCCGGGATAGACGAGATGTGTCATGCTCACCTGCTTAATATAGCGGAGCCTTTGGAAATAAGGATGTTGCACTAGGTCAAAGACCAATCCTGTAGGAATAGCGACAAATCCATATACCGGATCATTAATAATTTTATTTTTGTTCAATGTGGAGACAAATTAATACGATCATCAACACTATAATTATGAAACCGAGCCCTTTAATCATGAACTCCTGGTTAACACTAGTATAAACTTAAAACAAAGATAGTTAGTTCATCGTTAATAAATGTTAAAAATAAAATCTGAAGCACGATATTTGCTTATGTTAGCATGAGATCGAAAATCCGATCCTCCCCTCTACTACTAATAGACATATAATAACAAGATGCAAAAAACACATATTCTTTGGGCTGACGATGAAATTGACTTTCTAAAACCACACATTTTATTTTTAGAAAGCAAAGGTTACAAAGTTGACACAGTCAACAATGGAAATGATGCCGTTGAAGCCTTTAAAAATGGTTTTTTCCACCTCGTTTTCTTAGACGAAAATATGCCTGGGCTAACCGGGCTCGAAACACTTGCTATACTCAAATCGATCAACCCTACTGTCCCCGTTGTTCTGGTCACAAAAAATGAAGAAGAACATGTCATGGAAGATGCCATCGGCTCCAAAATAGATGATTATCTTATCAAGCCGGTCAACCCCAAGCAGATCTTGATGACAATAAAAAAATTAACGGAAAACAAACGTCTTGTCAATGAGAAAACATCCATGGCTTATCAACAAGACTTCCGCAATTTGGGGATGATCCTGAATGACAATCTGGATTTCAACCAATGGTCAGAAGTTTACAAAAAACTTGTCTACTGGGAATTGTCCCTCGAAAAGCTTGAAGATAACAATATGCATGAAATTCTGACGATGCAAAAATCCGAAGCAAACATGCAATTCTCCAAATTTATAGAAAACAACTATATCCAGTGGATTAATCGCCCCGAAAACGCGCCCATTCTATCACACCAGCTATTTAAGAAGAAGGTATTTCCGACCATAGAAGATGATATACCGACATTTTTCTTTTTAATAGACAATTTGCGTTTCGATCAATGGAAAATTATCAATGAGGTAATCACCGACTATTTTAGACTTGAGGAGGAGATAAACTATTACAGTATTTTACCAACAGCAACACAATATGCTAGAAATGCCATCTTTAGTGGATTAACTCCACTGGAAATGGAAAAACGCTTCCCGAAATTATGGCAAAACGATGAAGATGAAGGCGGCAAGAATTTATATGAGGATAAATTTTTGGAAGATCAGATCAAGCGACTTTATCGCAAGTCCATAAAACATTCCTACACGAAAATTTTGACCCTGGAACAAGGAAAAGACGTATTAGACAATCTCGGCAATTTGATGCACAATCAACTGAATGTATTGGTGTATAACTTTGTTGACATGCTTTCGCACGCACGTACGGACAGCTCTATGATTCGTGAATTAGCAAACGATGAAGCGGCTTATCGCTCCCTCACTTTGTCATGGTTTGAACACTCACCTCTATTGGAGGCTTTAAAATGGCTCTCACAAAAGAAAGTTCGTGTGATTATTACAACCGACCATGGCACGATCCGTGTAAAAAAGCCAAGTAAAATTGTTGGTGATCGAAATACAAATACAAATTTGAGATATAAGCAAGGGAAAAATCTGAACTATATTGACAAAGATGTTTTTGCTATCAAAAATCCCCACGAGGCACAGTTGCCTAAACTTCATGTTAGTTCAACATACGTCTTTGCCAAAGAAGATTCGTATTTTGTTTACCCCAACAACTACAATCAATTTGTCAATTACTTTAATGGAACATTCCAACATGGTGGAATCTCTTTGGAAGAAATGATTATCCCCTTTGCGACATACTTACCGAAATAGTAATTTTGCAACATGGAAATTATTGTAAATACGACAGCAGATCTATCTCAAGCGGCTCAGACACTTTTAAATAGTTTTCCAAAGGACCGGATTTTTCTATTATATGGTTCAATGGGAGCAGGAAAAACAACTTTTGTAAAATACCTGTGTAAACAATTAAATGTACAAGATAGTACATCTAGTCCAACATTCTCCATTGTTAATGAATATGAGTCTCCCGCAGGCCCCATATATCACTTTGATTTTTACCGCATTAAAGATGAGCAGGAGGCATTCGATTTTGGCTATGAGGAATATTTCTATTCAGGTGCATATTGCTTTGTTGAATGGCCGGAGAAAATCCCCAATTTACTTCCTGAAGAAGCAAAAGAGATACATATTAGCATCATAGATGCAACAACACGTAAAATTTCTATTCGTTAACTACCTTTTCTCTACTATGGCTCATTTATCATCTTGTCAATATATTCCATCTGATATCCATGTTCCCGGACTAGCGGCTATACACGCCGAGCACCTTAGCTTTTCCTTTCATGAGAACAATATGCAGTTTGCTGTTGAAAATAGTTCTTTCGATATCGATGAAGGAAAAATAACAGCAATCATTGGTGAATCTGGCAGTGGAAAAAGTACATTACTGCGACTTATCTACGGTCTTTTGGAACCAACTGGGGGCATTGTGCGCTATAAAGGTTGGCAGGTTCCAACGCGCAAGGACAAGCTAATCCCCGGACATGATGCCATGAAATTAGTCTCGCAAGGCTTTGACGATTTGAATACTTATGCCAATGTATGGGATAATGTTGCATCGCAGTTGCCAAACACAGATATCAAACGCAAACAAGACAAAACTGCGGAAATATTACAACGTCTACGGATAGATCACCTCGCTAAAAAAAGAGTAGCAGACATCAGTGGCGGAGAAAAACAACGTGTCGCCATCTGTCGTGCTTTGATCAACGAGCCTGAAGTTTTACTAATGGATGAACCCTTCAATCAGGTTGATGCCTCTTTTAGGGATACCTTGCAACAGGACATAAAAGATATTGTTAAAGAAACTGGGCTGACCGTCATTTTAGTTTCACACGATCCTACGGAAGTACTTGCTTTAGCAGATAACCTCATCGTGATGAAATCTGGTAAAATCCTAGATCAAAACAATCCACATGTATTGTATAGCAATCCATCGCACCCTTACACGGCGCAATTACTGGCAAAAAGCAATATATTACAAGTTGAGCAAGCTCAAAATTTAGGCATAACAAGCGAAAAACCAGTCGCGATACATCAAGAATGGATTTCAATAAGTCCTTCTGAGCAGTCTACTTTTTTTGTAAAAGATGTGCGATTCAGAGGTTTTTATTATGAAATCGTAGTCAGTAATAATGAGATTAACTTACATGCGATTATAACATCGCAAATAATTCCACAAAAACTACAGGCTGTCGATCTAACAATATCTCACTGGATATCTTTTGACCATTAATTGTATATCCTAGTTTTGTGTGTCTAGCCAAGATAAAAATGCGTCAAACCATAACTTGTCTGAGGTTTTGTTAATTAACCCAAAGCCGTGCCCCCCTTGCTCAAAGGTATAAAGCTTGTTGGGCACTTTTGACTTGTCCAAAGCTGCCATCATTCTATAGCTATTTTCTATTGGCACAGCCATATCGTCTTTGGCATGCACAAAGAAAACCGGACAAACCTCAGAAGATACCTGCAAATTGGAAGAAAACAGTTTGATTTGGTCTTCCGAAGGGTTTTCTCCAATGAGATTTATACGCGAACCTTTATGTGTTATATCATTTTCCATAGAGATTACCGGATAAATCAATCCTGCAAAATCAGGTCTTAGGGATACATGGGAAGGATTCGCTATATAGTCTTTCTTAAACTTCGTAATTAAAGTGGAAGCCAGGTGCCCGCCAGCGGAAAATCCTATAACCCCAACCTTTCGAACTCCGGGGTGCAACGTTCGGATCAATTGCATCGCCCGCTGGGCATCTTGAAGAGGTCCTATTGATTTGTCACGCATGATATTTGGTGAAGGCAATCGGTATTGTAAAACAAATGCCGAATAGCCATTTTTTATCAGCTCTTTTGCAACGGCATGCCCCTCATGATCCATTGCTATATGAGAATACCCTCCTCCCGGAATAACCAGTACGGCAATATTTTTATCTATACTTTTATCTGCCATATATGCAAATAACTTTGGTACATTCTTTTCTAAATTTACCTGCTCTTTATCAGTCGCATTTGGAATGGAATCTGCATAAAGGTTGATTGTTTCCTGCGCCTTAACGAGAGAAATCAACGAACATAAAATCATAAAAATTCTTTTCATTAAAATGATATTTTAAAAGATAGCTCCAGACTACATATACTAGAAAAAACGAATCAAATATGAGCTGGATATCCATGGTTTATAAGGAAGAAACAACTAAAAGATCTAAATCTTTCGCCGTCATATTAAATCTTGAGGCCATGTCAACATTTGTAAGGTTTCCTTGGTACAAATAAATTGAACTCCGAATACCGGGATTCTTCCAAATTGCATTTTTCAGTCCCCCGAGTTCAGCAAAATCAAGCAAAATAGAAGTGAAGATATTGCTCATTGCATAGGTAGCTGTTCGCGCTACCCGAGACGCTATATTGGGAACACAATAGTGAATAACATCAAATTTACGAAAGATAGGTTTATCGTGAGAGGTCACCTCCGATGTTTCAAAATTGCCTCCTTGATCAATGCTTACATCTATAATAACGGAATTGGGTTTCATTTTAGAAACGGTTTCTTCCGAAATCACACAAGCCGAACGTCCATTACGCGCTCGCAAGGCGCCAATAACTACATCCGAACTGATCACGGCCTTGTTTAAAATAATAGGTTGTATAACGGAAGTGAAAACACGGCTACCAAGATTGTTTTGCAGTCGTCTAAGTTTATAAATCGAATTATCAAAAACCTTTACCTGTGCACCTAACGCCAAAGCCGTTCGGGCAGCTTGTTCACCTACCGTACCCGCACCTATAATAACGACTTCTGTGGAAGCTACGCCTGTCACACCACCGAGCATCAGTCCCTTCCCTCCAAATGCATTGCTCAGATACTCTCCCGCAATTAAGGTTGCCGTTGCCCCCACGATTTCGCTCATCGCACGCACCACTGCTAGGCAACCGCCCTCATCTCTTAAATATTCGTAAGAAATTGCAGTGATTTTTTTATGCATTAACGCCTTTAGTACCTCCAGGTTCATGAGTGAAGGTTGTTGAGACGATAACAACAGCTGCCTTTCTTTCATCAATTTCACTTCACTAAGGATAGGGCTACCAACTTTAATGATCAGATCTGCTTGGTACACCTCTTCCCGAGATGAAACGATACGAGCCCCCTGTTCACTATAATGATGATCTAAAAAATTGGCTCCAGCACCCGCTCCAGCCTCAATGATAACTTCGTGTCCATTTTCTACCAATAATGCAACCGCTAATGGCGTCAAGCAGATCCGCTTTTCCTGAAGCGAGATTTCCTTTGGAATGCCTATAAATAAACTCTTTGCATTCTTTTTCTTCTCAAACAGCATCTCTTTTGGAGAAATCATAGCCTGACTCGCAAGCTTTCCTAACTCATTCATCTTGTAAAATTGATAGTTAGCTAAAATTACAATAAAAAATCAATCTTATCAAACGAAGATAAATTTGGTTTGGCACGGCTTTGGAATGAAACAAATTTATCTACATTTGTTTAAATTAATCAGATATAGTACCATGCTCAGTAAAGTCAATATAGTGCCACGATGGATCATTTTTTTATTGGACATCTTTAGTGTTTCCATCGCTTATCTCTTCGCAAATGTTATTTACTATGATTTTAACTTCGATTTTCTGCTCGACATTGATTTTAGCATTCGTTACATTTTATTTATAGCCATATGTTCTTTATCATTCTATCTCTTCAAGATGTATACTGGTATAGTTCGTTACACGAGCGCTATCGATTCAATACGTATATTATCAACAATAACATTTAGTGTTTTCGTTCTCCTGGTTATAAAATTAGTGATCCAGGCAAACGAGATAGAGCGAAACATTCCAACTGCACTCATTATCTTCTTTGCACTCTTCTCCTTTCTTATTTTGACCGTCTATAGAACGATTATCAAAATTTTCTTTCTATACACCAAAAAAGTCAGCGGCTCCAGAAAAAAGACACTGATCTATGGTGCCGGTGATTTGGGGATTGCTGTAAAAAGAACCTTAGACCATGATGTACGATCCAAAAATGCTATTGTTGGATTCTTAGATGATAATGAACAAAAAATCAACAAGGTAATTGATGGGACCAAAATATATTCCTCGCAGAAGTTCAGCCATCTGATCAATACATTGAATGTTGAGGAGGTTATCATCGCTTCGCACAACATTCCTTCGGACCGTAAAAATGAAATTACAGATGTTGCGCTCGAAAAAAATGTCAACATATTAACGCTCCCTCCTGTTAAAAAGATCATGAATGGTGATCTTAATCCCAATCAGATCCAAAAAATAAAAATTGAAGATTTACTAGAACGGGAGCCGATTAAGATTAACGACGATCACATCCTAAGCCAAACGAAAGGTAAAAGAATCTTAGTTACTGGGGCAGCAGGCTCCATAGGTAGTGAGATTGCATCCCAATTGGGAAAATACGAGCCCCAAATGATTATCCTTTGTGACCAGGCGGAGTCTCCGTTACATAATCTCCAACTTGACCTTCAAGATGAATTTCCAAATCAAGTTTATCATACTTATATAGCAGACGTCCGAAGTACAAAAAGGATGCAATTACTTTTTGATACTTTCAAGCCGCATTATGTATATCATGCGGCAGCATACAAACATGTGCCAATGATGGAAAACCATCCTTTGGAAGCAGTACAGACCAATGTCATGGGTACTAAGAATCTAGCTGATTTAGCCGTGGAATTTCAAGTTGAAAAATTTGTTTTTGTCTCTACCGATAAAGCTGTCAACCCCACTAATATCATGGGAGCGACAAAGCGTATCGCAGAAATCTATGTACAATCGTTAAACAATCATTTGGAAAACTCCTTAGGGGCAACTGTGCACACCAAATTTATCACAACCCGCTTTGGCAATGTCTTAGGCTCCAATGGATCAGTTATCCCTCGATTCAGAGACCAGATTCAAAAAGGTGGCCCTGTAACAGTTACTCATCCAGAAATTACGCGGTATTTTATGACCATTCCCGAAGCATGTCGTCTAGTTCTTGAAGCTGGAACAATGGGACAAGGTGGCGAAATTTTTGTATTTGATATGGGTAAATCTGTAAAAATAGTTGAGTTAGCTAAAAAAATGATTCGTCTTTCAGGATTTAAACCGAATGAAGATATTGAAATAAAATTCACTGGATTAAGACCTGGTGAAAAACTGTATGAGGAATTGCTGAATGATTTAGAGAATACCTTACCGACTCACCACGAAAAAATCATGATCGCCAAAGTCAGAGAAAATAATTATGATATCGTGTGTATGAAAATTGGCGAATTGCAACAGCGTTTAGCGACACAAAACAAAAACGAAGTTGTCTATCAAATGAAAATTATTGTACCTGAATTCAAAAGTAAAAATTCCATCTACGAACAGCTAGACAAGGAAATTGAACTATCGAATGAGTCGGAAAACCAAAGTTAATTCACTTTAAAATTTGCAAAACACTTGCAAATTTGCTCGAAAAGTGTATTTTTGCAATCCATATTTTACTGATTAGTAATGTCTAAAAACACAAATAATACAAATCAAGGTTTCAAACCTTCAAAAGGATCTTTTTTTCAAGATAACCAAAAAAGTGTAGTGTTCATTTTAGGTGGTATCGTTGTATTGATCTTACTTTATTTTGGATATCAAAAGCTGTATCTAGATCCAAGAGCAGAAGAAGCTTCGAACCGTATGTACAAAGCAGAACAGCTTGCTACAATTGATTCTTTACAAAGTAAAGCAATCATGGGCGATGGTGCGTTTCTTGGATTTAAACAAATTGCGGACGAGTATTCCAATACAAAATCTGCAAATATTGCAAACGCCTATTTAGGAGGTTTATATTTGCGGCAAGGTAAATTCGATGAAGCTGCGAAAGCGCTTGAAAAATATGCTCCAACAGGAAGCCAAATTCTAGACCCACTCGTAATTGGTTTAACAGGTGATGCTTTTTCAGAGTTAAAAGACTACAAAAAAGCCGCTGATTACTACAAGCAAGCTTCTGAAAAATCAAGCAACTCGTATACAACTCCACTCTTTTTGAAAAAACTAGGACTTGTATATGAAGCACAAAATGACTATAAAAGTGCAGAGACTGCTTACAAGAAGATTAAAACAGATTTTCCAGAGAGCCAAGAAGCTTCAACAATTGATGGTTTATTGGGGCGTGTACAAGCACATTTATAAGAGAATAATTATAAAAATATAATAAAAAGAGGCTATTTGATAGCCTCTTTTTTTGTGACCATCTAAAATCACTATCTTTGTTGCTATTATGGCAAGTAGCATTAAAAATTTATCCGACTTTTCGCACATCCAGGTTGCGGATGCAAGTCCATTCAAATTTGCAATCGTTGTTGCACAATGGAATGCAGAAATTACAGGTGCATTATTGAATGGTGCAATAAAGGGCTTGGAAGAGCATGGCGCTAAGGAAAACAATATCCAAGTCATAGAGGTTCCTGGAAGTTTCGAGTTAATTTCAGGAGCAGACCTCGCATTCAGAAATCAGGGTTTTGACGCTGTTATCTGTTTAGGTTGCGTCATTCAGGGTGAGACCAGACACTTCGATTTTATCTGCGATGCAGTTGCAAAT
Source organism: Sphingobacterium sp. UBA1897 (assembly GCF_002337775.1). Lineage (NCBI taxonomy): Bacteria > Pseudomonadati > Bacteroidota > Sphingobacteriia > Sphingobacteriales > Sphingobacteriaceae > Sphingobacterium > Sphingobacterium sp. UBA1897. The sequence goes on along the minus strand of NZ_DDGR01000001.1, from coordinate 103,388 downwards.
GGCATTGCCAATGTAGGGCTCAAATATAATAAACCAGCTGTTTTTGGCGTATTAACAACTGACAACCTTCAGCAAGCATTGGATCGTGCCGGAGGGAAACATGGTAATAAAGGTGAAGAAGCTGCTATTACAGCAATACAAATGGCTCATATTGCCAAAAAATTCTAGTTTGGTATTAATTTTGCCTACCATTCAATGATGAAAAGTATTACTGAGCACGACTTATTACTCAGGCACTTATATTTTAAACAAATCGATTAATAAAATATTCAGTTATCTTATTAATCGATTTTTATTTTTTCACTAGAATAAATTGTTATTGAATTGTCTTGATTGTAGTGTAAATCGGTTATACAACAGTCGGTAGTTTTATAGACAATGACGCAATGATGAAGTTTCATGGGATCAATTTTGGTACGAATTACTTGATGATTGTTTCTTTAAAAAATAGGATTATGAAAACATTATCGAATGTACTCTTGGTCGTTATACTGACGTTATTTTGTCAGTTGGATCTAGTGGCACAAGACGATAGTCTAAACAAGCAGATTTGGCAAAGTATCGGTGGCCAGGAAAAATGGGATTCTTTGCAGTTTTTGGCTTTCTCAGCAAAGGGAAATACCATCTCAGACCAGTTGTCAAACGACGAACGAAAGTTCCTGTTCAATAGAACAACTGGAGCATGTCGATTTGATGGCTATAAGGGAACGGATCAGGTGACCTACCTGTTTAATTTTAAAAACCCAGGGTCAGACAAACTCTTTATTGGAGGAAATTTATCTACAGATGGGCCAGAGCTCAAGAAATCAATTAAAAATCAGCTATTTTCGGATCTCAATCTACTACTTTTGCCTACCTTGATCGGACAGAAGAATGTGCAGCTGAAAAGCCAGAAGGAAAGTTTCAGTGCTGGACAGAAATTAACGATAGCAAATATCAGCTCGTCAGGCCCTATCTTTGGTTCAAAGATTGATGGTTTGCTTTATATTGATCAAAATACTGGTGAGATTGTGCGTTACGAATACACAGATAAAGGCGAAAAAAACACTTATGAAGTGAGCAAATATAAGGAGATTGGCGACGGGATACGTTTACCCAGTTTCTTCAATTCCACAAGCAATGACCAAAAGAGTTGTATATTCTCCTCTATTTCATCTTTTGTACAGGTAGAACAGAAAAAATTTACAGAACTATAATATGATTAATTGGATAGAATTAAATACAGAAGAACAGCTACAGGAGCTTTATCAATCCGATAAAGTTGCGGCCATCTTTAAACATAGCACGACTTGTGGTATTAGCAATATGGCTAAGCGTAGTCTTGAGCGTATGTCTGCTACTTCAGACCATGATTATGCGATTTATCTTTTAGACCTTTTGCGTTACCGCCCACTATCGAATGAGATTGCCCAACGTTGGAATGTAGAACATCAATCACCTCAAATACTGATTGTTGAAGGAAAAGACAGTTTATATGACGCTTCACATGGTGATATCCAATTTGATGAGATAGAACAATACCTAACGGCAATTTGACATAATAGGCCATAAAAGCTGTTCAATAAAAATAGTTAGCATAAAATATCCCAAGCGATCTTCAACATGTAGTGTATTGATCACTTGGGATATTTTATGAAGCTAAAAACAGCTGAATTGGCTATTTATAAATTTCTACTGTTATTTTACCGTCTTTAGTCACCGTACCCCGATACATGCCGGCGGTATTAAAAGGCATAGCAACATGTCCATTTTTATCTAATGCTATCATGCCGCCATTACCGCCCATTTCACCAATCCGATCGATTACTTGCCTGCTCGCTTGATCAACACGTTCACCTTTATATTCCATTAAAGCCGACACCGAATATGCAGCCACGGTGCGGATATAATATTCACCCCATCCAGTACAGGAAACAGCACAGGTATTATTGTTCGCATACGTTCCAGCACCAATAATTGGTGAATCTCCGACCCGCCCAAACTTCTTGTTTGTCATCCCTCCTGTAGACGTACCCGCTGCCAAGTTACCTGCTTTATCTAAGGCAACACATCCTACTGTACCAAATTTAGCGTCTTTATTGATGATGCCTAAACGTGAGCTTTGTTTTTGATCGTGATCTAGTTGTGTTCGTGTACTGTCATCCTTGCTCACTTTCTGCAAAGCCTCCCAACGTGCTTCCGTCCAAAAATAAGAAGGATCTACGATGGTCAATCCCACTTGCTTCGCAAACTCTTCGGCACCTTTACCCACCATCATAACATGCTCAGATTTTTCCATCACCGCCTTGGCTGCCGAGATTGGATTTTTGATCGTCGTCACTCCTGCAACGGCGCCTGCTGCCAAGGATTTACCTTCCATGATGGAGGCATCCAGTTCGTTGCGTCCATCATGTGTAAAGACCGCTCCTTTCCCTGCATTAAACAAGGGTGAGTCTTCCATAACATGGATAGCAGATTCGACGGCTTCCAAACTGGATTTACCTTCTTGCAACTTTTGATAGCCCATACGAAGCGCTTGCTCCAAGACGATCCTATAAGCTTGCTCCATCGAATCTGTCATATTCTTTTTCAAGATCGTCCCCGCTCCACCATGGATCGCCAAAACAAATTCTCCCTCCGTCATGGCCACAGGTTTTTTATACGATTTACAGGAAATTGCCAACAGGCTTCCCACAATTATCATGGCGCATATCTTGAGGTTATTCATCTTCCTTCTCCCACCATTCTGAAGATTGTAAATCATCTATCTCACGACGGTCTTTTTTCGTAGGGCGCCCTGTACCGCGGTCGCGTTTCAGGACAGGAGCATGAAATACGGATTTAAACCCTACAGTTTCTTCAACAGGTGTTTGATCCTCGTAGAATTGAACAGCAGTCTTGGCGTCAACACGACGTTCCAAAAGACCTGTCACCATCACCACTTTTTTCTCAATTCCCTTTTGGACATGGTATACATCTCCGATCTTAACTTCATAAGAGGGTTTTATATTTTGGCCTTTTAGTTTCACCCGACCTGCCTTACAGGCCTCTGTTGCCAAAGTTCTTGTCTTAAATAAGCGAATTGACCACAAATATTTATCAATTCTCAATTTTTCTGATGTTCCAGCCATAATACAAAAATAATTATATTTTTAGAACCATTATAACCAAAAGCAATTATGGAAAATTCCTATTAAACTGAGTACAATTATTAAAACGTCTTTCATCCGTTCGCCGGAAGAGTCTAATAGCTAATTGCGGACAAGTTGTCATCAAATCCATACCAACTCCTGACTGCAAGCGGGTTGTTAAAACAATGTCTGTAGCATGAGTGCACCTTAAAAAGGTGGACTCAACGTGGACTCACTGTGCACACACTGTGGTTGGAGTCAGAAGTTGATCATAATTTGGTAGGCTGTTGTTATCAGGAAAGTCTATTGCAAGGAACAATGGATAAAGTTGTTTTTAAGTCCAACTTTATCTAAGTTTGTACATCAAAATAAACTAATTCAAATAAGAAAATAAATAATATGGTAGAGCCACTTAAAAAACTGATTGAGGAAGCTTGGGAAGATAGGCAATTATTAGAATATAAAGAATATACAGAAGCCATCCGCGCTGTTATCATGAAATTAGATAGCGGTGAAATCCGCGTCGCTGAAATGATCGGTACAAGATGGCACGTCAATGACTGGATTAAGAAAGCTGTTATTTTATATTTTCCAATCAATGATATGCGCGAAATGACTGCAGGTCCTTTTGTGTTTCATGATAAAATGAAATTAAAGACAGACTACAAGCACACTGGAGTACGTGTTGTACCAGGGGCTTCTGCTCGTTTAGGTGCATATTTGGCTAAAGGAGTGATTATGATGCCTTCTTACGTTAACATCGGTGCTTATGTAGACGAAGGTACCATGGTGGATACTTGGGCAACTGTTGGCTCTTGTGCACAAATTGGTAAACATGTACATTTAAGTGGCGGCGTCGGAATTGGTGGCGTATTAGAGCCCGTACAAGCAGCTCCAGTTATTATTGAGGACAATGTTTTCATAGGTTCAAGAGCGATTGTAGTTGAAGGTATTCGTGTAGAAAAAGAGGCTGTATTGGGTGCTAATGTCGTATTGACAGCGTCAACAAAAATTATCGACGTTACGGGCCCCCAACCAGTAGAATATAAAGGTTATGTACCTGCCCGCTCTGTTGTTATCCCGGGTTCTTACACCAAAAAATTTGCGGCAGGGGAATATCAAGTTCCTTGCGCTTTGATCATTGGTCAACGTAAAGAGTCTACAGACAAAAAGACTTCATTAAATGATGCACTACGTGATCATAATGTAGCTGTATAAAGTTAAAACTAGTATAAAGATAAGATGAGTGCATTCGTAGATCGTGAGGATTTAAATAAGGCCTTGGAGACGTTAAAAAACGGCGGATTAATTCTATACCCCACCGACACCATTTGGGGGATAGGTTGTGATGCCACCAATCCTGATGCCGTGGAGAAAGTTTTCCAGCTGAAAGGAAGAGATAAATCCAAAAGTCTGATCGTCCTTTTACACAACGACAATCAATTGGCAAGTTATGTAAATGAAATCCCGGATGTGGCTTATCAACTTATCGAATACACCGAAAAACCCTTGACAATTGTCTATTCGAATGCCAAAAATCTTGCGCCCAATGCGATTGCTGAGGACGGTTCAATTGGCATTCGAATTGTCAAGCACCCTTTTTGTGAACAACTTTTACAACGGTTTCGCAAACCGATAATTTCAACTTCAGCAAATATCAGTGGTGAACCAACGGCGAAAGATTTTGATGAAATATCTGATGCCATCAAAGATGGTGTAGACTATATTGTCGCCTATGACAGAGACGTAACAACAGATGGAAAATCATCTACTGTCATGAAGCTGGATCCAAGTGGTAAATTTGAATTTATTAGAAAATAGCATGAAAAAGATCGTTTTATTTTTTGCATTAGCATTTGCTGTTACCAATTTATCTTTCGCACAGCAAAAAGATATTCCCGCCGCCAAGCCTGGTGTAAAATATGGAAAAGAAATCTCTGCATCCAATGCGATTTCAGTGGCAAAGCTTGAAAAAGAACTCACGCAAAAGAACGCATTCAACGGAAAGGTGACAGGTAAGGTCGTTGAGGTATGTAAGAAAAAAGGCTGTTTCATGACCCTGCAACGGGAAGGCGAAGAGCCTATTACCGTCCGTTTTAAAGACTACGGATTCTTCATGCCAGCAAACATTGTCGGCAAAACGGTTGTCGTCGAGGGTATCGCAAAGAAAAAGGAAGTTTCTGTAGCATCGTTACAACATGCGGCAAAGGATCTTGGTAAATCACAGTCTGAAATAGACCAGATTACACAAGCTAAAAAAGATATTAGCATTATTGCTGACGGTGTTTTGGTTGTCAAATAAGGCGTTCTCACACCAAACCTAGCATTGTTCTGATGAAAAGATTCCACACTTCAGCCTGTCACTCCATACTGGTCGATGGTACCTTAATGACCTTCGAAAAGCCCATTATTATGGGGATACTCAATGTGACTCCAGATTCTTTTTATGACGGTGGCGACAATACAACCGTCGAACTTGCGGTAGAGAAAGCAAAGAAGCTATTGCTTGAAGGTGCTCAAATTCTTGATATTGGCGCATACTCCTCACGTCCGGGTGCTCCATTAATTTCATCACAGGAGGAAATGGATCGAGCTCTTCCCGCTATTCGAGCAATTAAAAATGTATTTCCTGACGCTATTTTATCAATAGATACCTTCAGAGCAGACGTTGCTGCTGCTGCCATCGATGCGGGAGTGCACATCATAAATGATGTTTCGGGAGGCACGCTCGATGATAACATGTTCGCCACGGTAGCAAAATATCAAGTTCCCTATATTCTCATGCATATGCGCGGTATTCCCGAAAATATGCAGGAAAAAACAGATTATACAGATATTGTAACTGACGTAGCCACTTTTTTAGGTGACCGCATTGCGACGCTAAGAAGTATGGGGGTGAAAGACATTATTCTTGATCCGGGATTTGGTTTTGCAAAGACAGTCGAACAGAACTATGAGTTGCTCTATCGTGTCAATGAACTTCACTACTTCGAATTACCAATTTTGGGTGGAATATCCCGTAAATCTATGATTTATAAAAAGATCGGAATCACCGCTCAAGAAGCCTTAAATGGCACCACTGCTTTAAATACCTTACTTCTCGAAAGAGGCGTACAAATTCTCCGCGTACATGATGTAAAAGAAGCGAAACAATTGGTTGATCTCTTCTATTCATAAATCAGCATTATTTACCTACAAATTTGGGATCACTTAATGTCTTAATAAAAGCTATGATAGCTTCCTTTTCTTCTTCTGTCATAGGAATTTTTTTGCCATTTTCTTTAAGAATCGGATCAAGGTTAGCTGCATCCAAAACACCTTTGTCAAAATAATCCAGGACAGATTTTAACGTTGGGAACTGCCCAAAACTTCCATAAGGCGCTGTATATTCCGCATTTCTTAAAGAAGGTACCCGAAAAGCCATATAGTCCATTTCAATACCTGTGATACGTGCTCGCCCGGCCTCGTCTGGATGTTTATTTAAAGGAAACCCTACATTTCTAAAACTCTGATCGGTAAATAATTCTGTTGCATGGCAGCTTTCACATTTCAACTTAAACAGCTGATACCCCCGTTCTTCCTCAATCGTGAATTGCTCCCCTTCACCTCGTTTTACCTTATCATATTTACTGTCGGCCGAAATTAAGGTATACTCATATTGCGCAATACTTTTATAAATTCGTTCAGGTGTAATATTCTCGTCGCCAAAAGCCTTCTTGAACAATACTTTGTAGTCAAAATCCCCATTAATTTTACCGATAACCTCCAGAATAGAAGAGTTCATCTCCTCATGCGTGATAATTGGCACTAAAGGTTGCTTTTCCAGTTCAAGTATATTGCCATCCCAATTATAAAATTTCATAAAAGCCAAATTCTGCAAAGGTGGAGTGTTCCGAAATCCGATGCGATCATCTATACCCACTGCCTGCATTTTTCCATCGGAAAAAGCCAATGAGGGATTATGGCAACTGGCACATGATATCGTATTATTTCCACTGAATCTTTTCTCATGAAATAGTTTTTCACCCAATTCAACACCAAACTTTGTTGGCTTATTGCTATTAAATGCATTATTCAGACTCGGAAAATCCGCAGGAATACTGAAATTGACTGTTGGGTTGTCTTGCTGCGTAAATTCAACGATATCATCCCTACTACAGGATAAAGCAATCACTATAACTGTCAGGATTAAGATGACTTTTTTCATCCTTTTATTTTTATCAATGGCTGATGAATATTCAGAATGCACATTCGAAAGTCATGGTACAATCAGATGGCGTTCTTTTGTTTATGCATAACGTATTTTCAGCAAATGGCTACAACCTCATTCAAGATCATAGCCATTTACGTAATATTTAATTAGAAACACTCTCAACAGTGAACATTCCAGCTGTATCGCTGCTACCGTTACCGCCAAGATTATCAACAAATTTGACCATTTCGACTGCCGAATGAATACTAGGCACAGCATTGTTGGCACCCAGTGTGATGGTATTCGTTTTTCCGCTTAAGAGCTTATCGAAATCCGCCCTGATATTAATCTGTGGTACACTTTTTCCAACAGTAACTAAGGAAGGTAAATTCAACGTAATATCCCGATAAGCATCGACCCCCTGTTTATAAGTGGATTCATCACCATTTGTTCCGTTGATCGTACTTCCAGTGTGAATAGATAACTCTTTATGATCTGCATCATAAAAGCCTTCCAATTTCGTAAATCGGTAACCTGTCCCCCATTCCCAGTGCATTTTAGTATCGTTGGCCCCAGCTGTTGCATAAAACACTGGGAATCTTAACTGATCCAATGTATTTATTTCCTGTTTTACCCCCAAACCGAATTTGATCTGTTTATACTCGCCAACAGGTATATTACTCAGTACATAATTTAAAGTTGCCGCTTTCGCCTGATCAATTACTGCAGCCCCTTTATCCAGATCATTTACATTATAAGGGATTTCAGATCCATCGGCTTTAATAAGCCTGATATTGCTAATTACATACTTCAGTTCAGAAAACTGATGCAGTTGTCCACTGGCTGATGTATTTGTCGAGGCAGCTGGTGAATCTGCATTACCCAGCACAATTGTTGTATTTTTAAATGTATTGTTGAAATGTAAGTTAACACTGTTGGCGACATCTTCACTTTTGCTACAAGAAACCATAACCAAAGAAATCATCAGGAGCTTAATTGCATTGTTCATCATTTTATTCTAAGTTTTAAGGTATTTAAAAATTGATTTTTAAGGATGTAAAAATATTCCTACCCATGCGTGGTATATTTCCCCAATCTGCATAGGTACTATAGTATTCATTGAAGAGGTTCTCCGCACCGACCTGAAACATTGCATTCAATTTTCCAATAGTGAAGGTATAGTCTGCCGAAACATTCCATATCTTATAGGATGCAGTTTGGTCCTCTCCGTATTCAGGGCTAAAATTGACCTGGCTAAAGTCCCCGTTCATTGAAGTTTGCACACCGATCATTTTGTATCGGTAATGCAGTGATGCTTGATAACTTAAGGGACGTATAAAAGGCAGGTTTCCGCCCATATTGTCTTGCCCTCTGGCATAGGTAAGTACGACTTTCCAATCTAGACCTGGCAAAACTTGATATTGCGCATTGAGTGCAAGATTAAACAGAGTCGCATGATCTAAAGAGGTATAGCCTTTCACGCCTACCGATTGATAGTTCATCGGGCTACCCAAACTCAAAATCCGGCCAATAATGTAGTCTTGGATAAAGAAATAATTGGCCTTGGCCCCAATGCTTAACTTTTCGGTCTTAAATCCGGCACTGGCATTGGCTTCATAAGAGACTTCATTTTTTAAATCCGGATTTCCGATATAGTCATAACGATCGAAACTGTTGTAAATGTAATAACCATACGCTTCCGAAACAGAAGGAGCACGATGCCCAAACCCTGTTCCTAAGGAAAAGTCAAACTGACCAATATTTAACTGATAGCTAGCATGTAGGCTCGGAAGAATTCTATTTTTCTTCTGAGGAGAACCAGGATGGAAGATCCAATTGAATTCAACGTATTTCGAATAGTTATAGTTCAAACCCAATGAACCTCCAAAGACAAGTCTACTGATATCAGAAAGATCTAACGAGTTATTAATGGCTACACTCGCAAAACGGGTGGTCACCCATGGCCAGCTATAGGCAAACATGGTCTGTTTGGATCGATCCTGCGGATACATGCGCATCTCAGCTATCGATAGATTATCGTAAGCATTTACCTGTATTTCCGAAGAATAGCGGTCTTTCTGCAGATTAATTTTAGATAAAAGACCATAGGTCGTACTCCAGCCTGGCATATCCATATGGACCAAATTTTCCGGACGGGTCGTATCATCCATATAGTGCTCAACTGCATTAAAATAAACTTTGGTGTCCCATACCTTTACCAAACCCTCTTCAAACAACTGTTTGTATGCAGCGGAAGTGATAATCGCTCTGGATAAGGATAAGTCCATTGGCAAAGCAGGAAATCCCACATCTTTTGCGCGATCAAAAATAGCATCAACCCGAACAGCAGAAAGCGGACTTGTTTTATAGGCCAAGCCCAACGACGCATTGAATTTATTATATTGCGAATGCCGTACTTCATCGTCATTTCCATCGTAATAATTTCCAGCCTTCCGGAAGGCAATACTTCCATCTGCCACAAATTTGTCACTTGAGTAATATAAATTCCCAAGATTGAAAGTCTGCTTATTATTGAATTCAAAACCTGTCTGATAGGCTCCGCCAATTTTTTTCTGCAGGCCAAACGCGGTATTCCTTCTTTTTAGATCTATACTGCCAGCGACCGTAGCACCATGCAGATTACCTTCCTGCCCCGATTTAATATCTATCGCAGCAAGGTTATTACTTTCTACATACGAGGTTATCGGGTCCATTTTATCCGTACATGCTCCAAAGACATGCATCCCATCGATCGTAATTGTCGAACGCTCGCTACTCATATTATTGAGCAGGGGTTCCCAAGCATAGGCACCACGTTTTATGAAGCTGATATTACTTGCAGAAGCCAAATATTCATCTACGGAGACTGTCATCTTCAGATCGTTTTCAATCCTCTTTTTGGCAGCTGCATTGACTGTAACCTCGGCTAGACGTCTCGTTGTATCGCGGGTAACAGGATTGTTTTGTCCGTGTACGTTCCATCCCAAAGACAACATAAAGAGAATAATACTTATCTTCCTCATAGCCGCTAGAATAGAATATCAATGTATAACTCACTTTTACGACCTTCTACTCCAGGTGTAAAGTCCTTGGGTACCTCAGTTCCTGCTATTACCCTTCCATTTTGGTTGACCAAAATAAAATTCAATGTCCAGTTACCTGTCATTGTGTAATTCACAACACCATGGTACAACCCGTCGGCCTGTTGTACCAAGTCCTTATTATTGGGCGACGAATGGTTGCCCATCGAAGGTTCTGGCATACGCGGATCCAATTGTAAGGTATATCCATTCACTGTCGTATAAGACAATTGTGCAGCGTCTAACTTATAAATCCCGGCGACCAGTTTATTTTCAGAAACAGTTGGTTTCCAAGGAGCAATCAAGGCGATTAAATACTGTTCGCCATCTTTCCCAGTGAAAGTGGTTATGTTACGATTTTTATTTACCTGCGGCTTCACAGTTACATGCTGTGTAGCGGTGAAGGTCTGACCACCAATTGTAAAATCGATTTCCAAACTCCAGTTTGCTGCTGCAGAGCTTTCATCTGTAAACACACTGTAACCCGAAAAGTAGCGACCATCCAACGTGTAGGCCATTTCGGACTGGTGCGGACAAACAATTTTCATTCCTTGCACATTGGTTTGGACTGGCAGCAATTTGACTGAGGAAACGACTACAGGTTCATTATTTTGCTGCTTATTGATTATCACGCGGATATCATTATAACCGCGATACAATACCCCACCTAAGGCCTCAACACGAATACTATAGCCTGACGAAACAAGGCTTGTAACCTCTTTAAACTCTGTATTCTCTGCCACAGTATTTCCCCGCTCTGCCTCATAGTCTGTTTTCTCCTTTGTACAAGCAATTAGGAGAAAGGATATAATCGCGATATAAAAAACCATTTTTTTTATAAATAAATCTCTCATCTATAATTTTTCATTTGTTAGGAAGCTATCCGATTTATTGCGTGAGCTCCGGAACTCACGCAATAAATCAAAATGATATCCTATTGTGACGAACGGATATATTTCATCGTAATAGATGCGCTCCATTCAACTTCTAGCGAAATGAAACCATCATACTGATATTAAACAGATTATTAGCTATTATCAATATTCAAATGATTCGGATCCACACCGCGATGTAGCCCAAATAATTAGGAAGGTTTCATTGAAATAAATAGTTATTGAATAAATAGCTTAACCGAAAGATCGATTTTATGGACAAAGCATCACTAAAAGCAGTTTCACAGCGAAATTATAACGCGAAGGAAATCTTAGCATACCTTGTAATCCATCGTCAGTGATCGACTACTTAATCAAATAAATTATTAACTGGATTTAAACCAAAGGGGGGTGAAATATTGTAAAAATGGGATTATAGGAATAATCTTCTTTATATACTGGAAGCAGGCGCTCCACAGTGTCTTCATAAAGAGCCGTGTTTTTAAAAGTAAAATCTTGCGTATTATTTATAAAAACGACATCAATAATACGTAATTCAAGATTTTTTTGTTCCTTTTCCTCATGCTCGCGCATTTTCTTCATCAAAATACACTGGCCTCGACAGGCAAGCGCATTATCGTTAAAGCGATTGATACATTCGTAACGTGCGATATAATCTCGATTCAACTCGAAAACTGTCCATAGCCATACCGTTGAGAAGCTCTGCAGGAGCATCAAGGGTAATAGAATCCATATAAACAGTCTAATTTTCATTCGAATATTTTATTCTCAATAGCAGCTTACATCGTTAAGATTGTTTCTTTATCTTGTAAACTTACCAAATCGAGCTCATGATGATTCATCTTGAGTTTGGGCAAATATAACAAATGAATTTTGGAATAAACAAATGCTATTTAAAAGAAAAAGTCCTAGGCAGACTACTACCTAGGACTTATAAAACTCAATTTCAATTATTTTGATTCAACCGTCAAAACCGCTTTCTTATTGCCGGCAGTTAAATCCAATGTAAAAACATAGGTTTTACCTGCCTCTAAAACTTTACCCGTTTTGATACCCAGATTGCCTGAATCACGACCATTCTTGCCATCCCCCACAAAGACGATATCATTTGAGGTTGTCACATCTGTACCCCCAAATTCACCTCCCCATCCTTTTTGATGAAAAAATTTGAAGTTGATGTTATCAGAATTTATAGACTCTCCTGCCTTAACAGTTATCTGGTATTTCTTGTTACCTAGTGGAACCAGACAAAGCGCTTTATCCGTGTTCCAGCCCACCTGGTTACTGGATACTTTAGGCTTTCCAATTCCTTCACCGATAATCCACACAGCACCAGATCCATCATCTTGTAGTTTTGCCAAATCATTGCCTGTCATCGCCTCAACTACAAAGTATTTTAAGTTAAAGTCTGCTGTAACACGGTATTTTCCAGTTGATCCTTTAAACGATAGGGCTCCGTCGGCCGCTTTGGTAAAGAAATCTGGATCGATCCACCAATCTTGCAGATCCGCAATCCCTTCAAAAGTCGTCGTTTTCCCTTGAGCCAGCTCGATTTCAACTTTAGCATGTTTATCATCCAGTCGACTGAACTGCGATCCATTTAGCAGTACAACAATAAATGGAGATGCCTGAAATGTCAATGTATTAAATTGAATTGGATATACACCAGAGGTTGAATTTGAAAAAGGAATTTCAGCGGTAGACCCCAAGTTAATAATATTATTGACCCAACCAAAATTCATCGCATTGCCCTGTGTACCTACTTTTGGCGCTTGAATATAGCCTTTTACCTCAGCTGCAAAATTTTCTTTTGCCGCATATTGATTACGTCCTACCTTTTCCATGCGATAGGATTTGGATTCTGTGACTAAAGTTAAATATGGAAAGTCGGGTCTGCTCAGATTAATATCAAAAGATTGTTCCGTTATTTTTTGGCTAATATTCTGTAAGACAAACTTAAGGGTTGCTTTTCCATCGGGAATATCTTTCAAGAACGGAACATAAATTTTTCCAGCATAGTCTCCATTTTGTTTGGTACGGATGACGGTTTCTGTTACCTTGTCGTCTGTAAAATACAATTGTGCTTTAACAGTAGACAGCGCAACTTCACTATCCGACACATGGACCTGAAACTCGAGACTATCCCCAAAATTTGCAGCCGAGATAGGCGATTTCAATTCGATTTTAGGATCCCCTATTTGATAGGTATATTTTTCATCCTTTTTACAGGAACTAACTGCAGTAATAGCAGCAGTTCCCAATAGTATATTGATGAGATATCTTTTCATTTGTTCATAATTTATGCGCTATCAATGTGATAGCGCTTAGGGTTTATCATCCTCCAGTTAATAGGTCCAACGGTAAGAAACAACCGATTTAGCTGGCACATCATAGCTAAAATGATGTTTACCGTCTGCGACGGTAATTTTACGGCTATCTTCCGACTCGTTTAACAGAACAATAGCGTAGGTCCCATCTGTATTTTGAAAGGCTGTATAAACTAGCCCTTCTGCTGTATACCCAGAAGTACCAATCCGCGAGGCTCCTGATTTGACAACCGAAGAAAGATGACCAACAATATAGTAATGCGAATTGCGCGTTATATTCTTATAATTTGCCTTACTAATATCCACGGCGCCATAACATGTCTGACAGCCACCTTCGCGATTTGGCCCTTTGTCAGTATCAAGCATCAGGTTCCATACAATAACCCCCTTACTCCAATTGTTCACTGTACCGAGAGCCACTTCACGCATATCCTCCATCAAACGTTTTTCAAGATTGCGTCCATCATTCCATTCCCCAATGGATGTTTCCGTAAATACCAATTCCTTGTCTGGGCGTTGATTATGAATATCAATAAGTTCAGCTTTATCCCCACCATAATTATGGTACGCCGCTCCGGCGAAGAATGAAGCTGCTCCGGCATCGTTATAAATCTTTACTGGGTAATCAGACTGATCGGCAATATTATCATAGTTATAATTATGATCAAATGCATAGATCTTTGTTGATAAGTTAGCCGCTTTTAATTGCGGGCCCAAAGCTTGTTTGACAAAAGCCTGTTGTTCCTGCCATGACATATAAAGCGAAGCGGAATTTTTTCTATTCAATGGTTCATTTTGAACAGTAATCGAATAAACATTAATGCCTTCTTTCTTCAGTGCCTGGATCCATTGAACGAAATACCAACCATAGTCCTGATAATATTTTGGATTTAACTGACCACTGGTCCATGAATCAAAGGGCTTTAAATCAGTTAGGTTGTTAACCTTCATCCATTTCGGTGGAGTCCATGGGGAGCCCATGATTTTTATGGATGGATTGATAGCAAGTATTTCTTTAAGCACCGGAATGATATATTGGGTCTCTTCAGACTGCAATCCAAAATTTTCCTTTCCTTCTTTGTCCCAACAGGTATATTCACTCAAAGAGAAGTCGGAACATCCAATAGCAATACGGATATAGTTCATTCCCATTCCATCTTTATCTGAAAAAGTCTCTGTAAGGAATTTTGTCCGATCTTCCTTACTCATTTTCATTAAATTATAACATGTTGAGCCTGTGATGGCTGCACCGAAGCCGTCCATCGTCTGGAATTTCTTAGTAGGATCTAGCGTAATTGTATTGGGCGACATATTAAATTTGGAGCTGAAATCAACAAAGCGCTTTCCAAAATCCAAAGACCGACTGCCTGTCGTCGTATAAATGGTAACATCTCCACTTTTTTTAATTTCATCACCTTGCGAAGGTGTATAGCTGTCACGGTTACAAGATGTTGCCGTCACTAGACAGGACAACAAGAATGTATATATCATAGTTTTTTTATTATTACGTTTCATCTGTTAATATATTTGTCTCCATCCATCAGATGGGAGATTCCACTTGTTAAATCAATTAATACCCCGGATTCTGAACTAAATTAGGATTCTGATCAATTTTTGGTTGCGGAATCGGTAAACGGTAAGAGTTCTTCGTGAAGGGATACACCTGTGGCTTTCTTCCAGCGTCTTTTGCATAGACCGCATTCATGACAGATTCCACCTTGTCCAAGCGCACGAGATCGAACCAGCGTTGTCCTTCGAAGGCTAATTCCAAACGACGTTCTTTCAAATAAGCATCTAATAAAGCATCCTTATTTGAACGTATCGCAGCTGACAATTTTGGTAATTTAACACGTGTGCGAATTTTGTCAATAATGTCTGCTGCGCCGGATAAATCTGATCCCTGTTGAATTAAAGCTTCTGCCTTAAGCAATAAAAGATCTGCGTAACGAAGCTTGACAATACTATTAAATGCAGACCGCAGTTTAAACATGAATGGATAATGATTGGAAGGATAATAGTTGCTCCAAGTAGTGGAATAATAGACAATAGATTGCCCCAAACGAATCTGATCCCCTTCATTCGTATATGCTTGTATCAAATCCCGTGATGGGGTTATCCATTTTGCCCATGTGAAGTTATTATCATAATTGGACAAATCCCGTCCAAACATCCAAGTCGCCCAGTTACCTCCACCTGAAGTAAACTGTGCCTCCAAAATCGATTCTTTCGTATTCCGTTGCGCAAGATCGGTGTTGCTTGCATTCATTGCATATAAATCCGAGTAATTGGTAGTCAGATCAAAACCATCCGCAGTCAATGCATCAACAAATTGGATGACTTTAGCATAATCGCGAATTGGTTTTTCGGCATAGATCTTTGCCAGCATAGCTCGCGCTACGGATTTAGTAAATAAAGTTTTATTTCCGCTATTGTTGGCTGGCGCATCTGCCAATCCATCCATCAAATCTTTTTCGATCTGCTTATAGGCTTCTTCTTCGGTAGCTTGTTTTGGAAAATATTGCGGATAAACTTCATTGACATTATCACCGGTAATATCGGGTGCAATTGTGGTGATGACAGGGATAGATCCGAATATACGGACCATATCAAACATCGCCAATGCTCTGAATAGTTTAGCTTGTGCTTTATAAGTCCTAATTTCTGTATCGCTCACCGATTTATCGGCGACACTATCCACATAAATGATCAATCGATTTGCACGTCCAACATCTTCCAGATATCTTCCCCAATCCCGGTCAACCACAGAATTAGACCCTTCAATAGAATTATTTTCAAAAGGTACAACTTCCGCGCCTGTTGTTCCCGCATAGGAATTATCGGCGTGCGAATCGCCAATCAAGAGGAGGTCGAGATACCAATGTTCCTGCCGATCTTTCATCTGCTGGTAAATTCCGGCCAAATAAGTTTCAACTTCGGCTTTGTTCTTGAAAACAATCTGCGTTCCTGTCTCTGTCTTTCCTTGACTAACATCCGAATAATCTGAAAGTGGATCACGGTTCAAAGAGCAAGAAAATAAAAACAAAGAGCCGGTTAGCAAAGAAAGAGCGTTACTTATATATTTTTTCATGATACAGACAATTAAAACTCAATATTAAGACCTAAAACAAATGAACGATTCTGTGGATAGGTTCCCCAATCAATACCCTGGATTCTGGAATCAGATCCGCCGGAATATTGGTTTACTTCGGGATCCATACCGGAATATTTAGTCAAGGTAAATAGATTACTTACAGATAGATAAGGCTGAATTTTATGGATACCAATACGTTTCAGTCTCTCGGGAGAAATGGAATAGCCTAGGGAAACATTTTTCATCCGCAAATAACTACCATCTTCAACAAAATAAGTTGAATTTTTCATGTCAAACCCAGCTTTCGGAACGTTGGTAATCTGTCCCGGTACACGCCAACGATCCAATACAACAGTAGTTTGATTTCGGCCATCATACATCCCCTCTGTTTCCATGCGGCTCGCATTGAAGATATCGTTTCCGTAAGTTCCCTGAATAAATATACTGAGGTCGAAATTTTTCCAGGAGAAGCTGTTTGTCATACCATAGACAAACTTTGGAAGAGGATTACCGATATATGTACGGTCGCTCGATGAAATCTTTCCATCGCCATTCAAGTCGCGGTAAATGAGCTCGCCGGTTTCAGGGTTTACACCATCAGAGATATAACCGAAGAATCCTGCAAGTGATCTTCCTGGCTCATTCTTCACGACAAAATCATTGACATAATCGTTTGTCTTTACATCGTAGTACACTTGTTGTAGATCCAGTTGTTTCAGTTTATTTCTGTTAAAAGAAATATTAAAATCGGTATTCCAAGTCAAGTTTCCGGTCAGATTTTTTGAATTTACCGCAAATTCAAAACCATGGTTATTCAACCTGCCACCATTTCTTTGGATTGTGGTTGCTTGCTGTCCTGCGGGCAAACTTGCATTCATTAAAAGATCTTTCGTATCCTTGTTGTAATAATCTGCACTGATGCTGAGTCGATTATTCAACATAGTGATATCAAAACCAATACTGGTTGTACTTGTCGTTTCCCAAGTCAAGTCTTTCGCCCTTAAGATTGTTGGCTTATTGATATTTGGCAATGAATTGTCTTTTCCCTCAACGAACCACTGTTGACGTTGGATCCCACTCAATTGCAGGTACGCATAATCACCTAATCCATATTGATTACCTGTCTGTCCCCATCCGCCACGGATTTTAAAGTCGTTTATCCAGGTTACATCTTTCATAAAGTCTTCAGAAGAGATTCTCCATGCAGCTGAAACCGATGGGAAATACCCCCAGCGACGTTCCGGACTCAGCTTCGAAGAACCATCGGCACGCATATTTGCGGTCAATAAATACTTGCCATCGTAGTTATACATTGCGCGGGCGAAATAGGACATAATCCCCCAGTTGGATGCTGTAGATCCTGTTCTATCCCAAGAGATTTTGTTTGCCGCATTAAGTGTCTCAATGATTCCATTTGCATAGTTTGAACCATAGATATAGCTTCTGGAGTATTTGGAATCTGTCCATGACGAACCGCCCATTACTTCCAAATTATGCTTTCCAAAGCTCTTCGTGTACGTCAAGAAATTGTCCCAAGTCAACACGGTATTTGTATTACGAATATCTGAAGCCTCCCCGAATTGGTTTCTTCCCCAAGCTGTTGTCCAAGGGTCCAAAAAGGTGGTCATCACACCTGATCTTCTATCCAATGAAAACGCAGTCTTCCAAGTTAAATTAGGCATAAAAGAAATCAGTGCACTTCCTGTGGCAACAAGTCGGTTTTCGCGGTTATTATTATTTCTTGTCCGGGCTAGGTTTTCCAAAGGACTGGTGATGTTGTTGATCCCATAGAAATTATTATAGAATCGATCCGGATTGGTTGGATCCCATACAGGCGCGTAGGTTGGTGTTGTAATCACCGATGTAACTACGCCCCCACGATTAGAACCCAATCCTGAGGTAATTCCATTATCATTGTTATCGGAATAATTGATATTCGCATTTACCTTTAGCCATTTTCGGACTTGATTATCAATATTAGCACGAAAATTATATCGTCTAAAGAAGGATCCCTGTAGTGTTCCTTTTTCGTTCAAATATCCCCCTCCTAAATAATAACGGAGCTTCTCATTGCCATCCGAAACGGATATTTGATGATTTTGTTGGATCCCCGTCTTATAGGTTTCTTTAAACCAATCTGTTTGATCCAACAATCCCTCTGGCAGATTTATCATGCCTATTTCATCCTGTAAATCTTTGTATTGACTGGTATTTAAAACTTTAACCGTGTTATTGACAACATTGGCTGTCCATTGTGTTCCCAGTGTAATTTTTGCTTCCCCGGCTTTTCCTGATTTTGTCGTAACCAAGATAACACCGTTCGAACCACGCGAGCCGTAAATCGCTGCCGATGACGCGTCCTTTAGAATTTGAATATCCGTGATATCATTAGGAGACAAGAACTTAATATCTTCCACAGGAACTCCATCAACAACATACAAAGGAGTGGTATTACTATTAAAAGACGTTATTCCGCGAATTTGTATCTGAGGTGCTGCACCTGGCTGACCACTCGGCTGAATAACAGTGACCCCGGCAGCTTTACCCTGAATGGCTTGCCCAAAATTAGTAACGGGTCTCTTTTCTAAGTCTTTGGTGGAAACTGAAGAGATTGCAGTCGTGACATCTTTTCTTTTCACGCTACCATAACCGATTACAATAACATCCTCCAGCAAATTGGTTGAGGAATTTAATTGGACAATCATGGTACTGTTGGCAGGTAGTTCTTTACTGTCGTAGCCAACAAAAGTAAATTGGAGTATACTGCCCGTGCTAGCTGAAATTTGAAAACGTCCATCTCCGTTACTGGAGACTGCGTTATTACTTCCTTTTTGTGTAATGGTTACTCCTGAGAGTGGTTTCTGATCTTGGGCATCCAAGACACGTCCACTAACTTGAATCCGGTCTTGGGCAAACACCAAATTCACCAAAGTAAACAAGAAAGCTAACCCCATTGAAAAGGCAACTTTTCGTGTAAAGTAAATCATATGAAATAAAAAAATTGGTTATTGTTTAATCTTTTGGTTATTCCAAAATGGCAATGAGTTTCCCCTGCTTCATTGCTCAAAACAAAACTAAGATCAGCTTGACGGAGAAAAAAGAGCTAGTACTTAAAAAGTACCGAAGAAAAAACATAAATAACTAAAAACAAGATACCTATAAAAAATACACACCCTTAAAAAGTACCTAAAGGAGCGTACAATTGTCTTTAACATAGCTAATTTTCGGGTATTATAGCACATTTTATGCCCGGTCGATCACCGCAATCTGACATACAGCCGCCTCGAAAGCATCACGATTTCCCGCGGCTTTATTCCGTACTTTTGTTCTGTAATTATAAACCGTTCGAAGCGAGTATCGCAGGAAACTTGCAATCTTCACGGAATCATCGATCCCTAATCGAATCAATGCGAATATCCGAAGTTCGGTATTTAACAATTCTGTCTTTTTGGGATAGATCTTCTCCTCTTCCTGAAGGAGTGCATTGAATTCATCAACAAAGGTTGGATATAGATTTAAGAAGATACGATCAAAATTAACATAAAGCTGCTGCACTTCCCTTTCCTCCATTTGCGTTGACTTTAACTGTTCCCGCAGCGCATCCCATTGCTGATTCGTCGCTTTTTTCAGTAATGCCTTTCTGATATCTTCCATTTTATCGATGTAACTCGAACACATGTCAAAAAATTGGGCGATATATTCTTCTTTAATATGGTTGGATTCCGACAATTTAAGGTTAGTCTGGTTGATTTCGTTATTCAATGATCGAAGCTGCTGATTTGTGGCAGACAATTCTGATCGTATCCTTCTCAAATGTTGCACCTGTCTATAGATAATGACAAGTCCAATAATGACACCGATCAATAAAATACTAACGATAATGACCAGTCCAACCAATTGTCGATTTTGACTACTGATTTTCTGCTGATAGGCGGCATTGATAATGGGATAAGAAGAGGTCCCCTCAATAATGCGATACCGTACTTTACATAACATCGCATCGTCGATTGCTTTTTCAATAAACTGAAAAGCCCGATCAAAATCCTGTTGGTCGTAATACGTTAACGCCAGATCATGAAAAGATGCGTTATCACGATTTGCCATTTCAATATCTGCACTGGCCGATATTGAAAGGTAGTAAATTTGGCTTTTCGTATCCTTTTCATATTTATAAATGAGCCCCATAAAATAGGCGATCAGCGCGCGCTGCTCAATATCCTTTTTATTCTCATTCCATAGGATTAACAATTGCTTTTTAGCGTCCTCCCGGTTACCGTTAAACAGCGTTTTTATCGCAATGGTGGTACGATATTCCAAGGAAGACTTCGGTAGTACCGTTAACAAAGAATCACGATATTTTTCACTTGCCTGGTAATATTCTGACCGATTATTGCTCTGACCGTAATGACTATAAAAGGAGCTGTAGGTATCGTAATACTTGGCAAGAAGCTCCCTACCTAGATGAGCGGGATCGACTTGCTTCAACAATTGTGAAGCTTCTATATACCGTCCGATGGTGGAATACACCCAGGCCAAATCGAGATGAATCACTGCCTGTAGGGAGTCATTAAGCGGTGGAGCGAGCTTTTGACACAGTAAAATATAAGTAAGCGCTGCGTCAGAATCAAACTTCTTATAATTTTCAAAGATTTCGTAGTTCTTCTTCAAAAATTGAGCGGGATTGCCTTCTAATGCTTTTGCCTCCTGTTTTAATTTCTCCAATTTATCTTCACGGTTCTTGATGTAAATTTTCTGATTTTCCATCAGATATTCCAATCGTTGCAAAACCCGGGTGCTATCGGAAGCCACTTGTGCAGATAGGTAAAGACTAAAATGTGCGAAAAGAATAAAAAGAAAAATGCGCTGCAACATAATAAAATCGGTTCAAGATAGTGTAGACTAAACTACATAAAAATAACAACAAAAAAGAGGACGTCTCACGACGGCCTCTTCCCCTGACCCAGTTAAGGGTCCAAGAATTAACAAGTTAATTCTTTATCGCATGAAAAATAGTTTTCTTTTTAATCCTTAATCACCTATTTCCAACCTCCTCCCAAGGCTTTGTAAAGTAGAATCTGATTTAAAGTATTCTCTTTCTCCAATTCTACTTTTCCGATTTGGGCTTCCAGAGACTCTTTTTGTGCTGTAACGACATCGAGAGAAGTCACCCGCCCAGCAATAAATAGTTCCTGTGCCGCTTCAATAGAGAGGTTTAACGCTTGAACATGTTCATCGACAAAGCTACGTCGTTTGACGATCGCCTCTTGCGTCATGACAACATTGGAAACTTCGTTATAAGCGTTTACAACTGCTTTTTCATAGTCTACAAACGCAATTCCATAATCTGCTTTCGCGATCTCATACTGCGTTTTAAGCTGTCTTTGATTAAATATCGGCAGTGTAATACCGCCAAATAAATTATACGCAATAGATTTATCCAAATTAAATAACTTGTTAAAGCTAAAGCTCTGTAATCCGATAAATGGACTTATTGCAACAGAAGGCAAAAAAGCCAAACGTGACGCTTCCTGATTATTCGAAGATGCAATGACTTTCAAATAAGCGGCTTTAATATCTGGGCGTTGGTTCACGAGATCATCTGGCGTACCAAAACGCATTGCATGATACAAATCTGCATTTTCGGTATATGTACTTCTTACAATAGGTTGATAAAAACGCCCCAACAGGCCGTTGATATGGTGTTCCCAAAGTGCTATTTCCTGACTCAATTGTTCTTTGGCAGCTTTCGAGTTGGCTAATAGTGCTTTAAATTGTTGCACAGAAAGTTCAGTCGCATAACCGGCATCTTTTTTCACCTCAACAACCTCCAGTGCATTTTTATGTAATTCAATATTCCGATTGTAAACTTTTATCTTTTGATCCAAAGCAATTAGTTCATAATAAGCTGTCGCAATATTGGATACCAATTCCGTTTCTAATAGACGCTTGCCTTCCTGCTCAGCTAAAAAGCTAAAATAAGCGGCCTGCTTTTGACTCTTCAACTTTCCCCAAAGATCAATCTCCCAGGACGAACGAAGTCCTATAAAATAATCTGGGATAAATGGTTCGGGCAATTTTTCATCACTTTTCAAGTTCTCCGAAAAATTTGAATCATAATTACCTATTCCTGATTCTGTATAATGCCCATATTTCCGAATTCCTCCTTCTACTGCAGCCTCTACAGTTGGCCCCAAGGCCGCCTTCCGTTGTTTAAAATACGCTTGTGCAGATTCCAACCGCAAAATGGATTGACGTATATCTAAATTGTTCTGCAGCGCAGAATCAATTAGAGAAACCAACTTCGGATCTTTAAAAATTTCCTTCCAAGACCGGCTTCCTACATTTAAACTATCTGGAGAAAGATGTTTGGAAAAAGAAGTCGGTACATTTAATTTCTCCGGTTGAAGCGTTTTTTTGGGAACCGAGCAACTACCAAATAAAATAAGTGCAGCTATGACTAAAGAAGCTTTTTTAACGACCTGTTTCTTGTTGTCTTTTTTTGAAAATAAGATCACTAATCCCGGGATGACAATTACCCCGAGTATGGTTCCGATAAGCATTCCTCCCACCGCAGCGGTACCGATACTTCGGTTACCCAATGCTCCTGCTCCACTGGCCATCATCAAGGGAATTAGACCTGCAATAAATGCAAAGGAAGTCATTAATATCGGACGCAAACGGGCAACAGCTCCTTCGATTGAAGCGGTCACGATATCCATTCCCTGCTTATATTTCAAATTGGCATATTCCACAATCAGGATCGCATTCTTACCTAGCAAACCAATCAGCATGACCAATGCGACCTGCGCATAGATATTGTTTTCCAATCCAAAGACTTTCAAGAAGATAAATGCACCAAAGATCCCTGCCGGAAGACAGAGCAGAACAGGTAAAGGCAACAGAAAGCTTTCATACTGTGCACATAACAACAGATAAACAAACAGAAGACAGAGTGCAAAAATATACAAGGCCTGATTTCCGGAGATTTTCTGTTCACGAGTCATCCCCGACCATTCGATACTATACCCTTGCGGCAAAGATGATGCAATTTTCTCGACTTCTTCGATAGCTTGCCCGGAGCTGAAACCAGCTGAAGACTGTCCAGTAATCATTGCTGAACTAAACATATTGTAACGGGTAATTTGTTCAGGACCATAAATTCTTTCCATCGAAATAAAGGCATTGTATGGTACCATCTCACCCGTCTCATTCTTCACATATAAGCGTAATACATCTTCTGGTCTTTGGCGATATTCGGGACCAGCCTGTACCATGACTTTATACATCTGTCCGTAACGGATGAAATTTGTCGCGTAAAGACTTCCCATTAAGGTCTGCAGCGTATTCATGGCATTCTCCACCGATATTCCTTTTTTTGCAGCCATATCGTAGTCCACCTTCAGCATATACTGTGGAAAGTTCACATCAAAACTGGAGTTGATGTCCTGAAGAACATCACTTTTTTCCATATCGTCCATAAACTTCTGTAATACCTCGGCCGTCTTGTTGAGATCCTCATTACCGCTACGGTCCAATAAACGTAATTCAAAACCCGAAGAGTTACCAAAACCGGGGACTGTTGGCGGCGGAAAGAATTCAATCTCTCCATCAGCAAAATCCTTTGTTTTATCCCGCAATTCTTTAATGACATCATTTACCGTTTGATCTCGCTCTTTCCAAGGTTTAAGATTGATCATCCCCATCCCATAAGAAGCACCAGATACTTCAGTTATGATACTATACCCCGACAATGTAGACACCGTTTCAACAATATCGAGTTTCCGTGATACGGAGTCAATTTTATCCAAAACACGTTCTGTACGGTCTACGGTTGCTCCCGGTGGGGTTGTTACAGCTACATAGATCATTCCTTGATCCTCGGTTGGAATAAAACCTGAGGGTAAGATGGCACTACTTCCCCAGGTCGCTAGAAAGAATCCTCCAAGTAGAAGGAGAGTCAGTCCACGTCGCGCACTGGTTTTTACCAAAATTCCCTTATAGCCGAAGGCAGTCTTGTCATAAATGGCATTGAATTTTTTAAAGAAACGGTCCAACCAGTTATTCGAAGGTTTACGGTCATGGGGCGATTTTAGGAAAAGCGCACATAAAGCGGGTGTCAATGTCAACGCGTTGATACCTGAAATAACAATGGCAGCCGCGAGCGTCAATGAAAATTGACGATAAAATATCCCCACCGGCCCTGAAAGAAAGGCAACAGGAACAAACACGGCAGACATTACCAACGTAATGGCCACAACAGCGCCACCGACTTCTTTCATTGCCTCCAATGTCGCTTCCATAGGTTGAAGATGTTCTTCTTCCATTTTTGCATATACAGCCTCGACAACGACAATTCCATTGTCTACTACAATACCTATGGCCAGTACCAAGGCAAACAAGGTCAGTAGGTTGATTGAGAAACCTAACATCTGCATAAAAAATAATGCCCCAATCAAACACACTGGTACAGCCAAAATTGGTATAATAGTCGCCCTAAAATCCTGTAAAAAGATAAATACAACGATAAAAACTAAAAGAAAAGCCTCCAATAAGGTTTTGATGACAGAAGAAATTGAGGCATCCAAAAACCGCGACACATCATACCCCATGGTATAGGTCATGCCAGTCGGGAATTGCGTTTCTTTCAATTCTGCCATGCGGTCTTTTACACGCTGAATAACCTCTTGTGCATTTGATCCCGGCAATTGCTTTAGCATGATGGATGCGGATGGACGTCCATCAGTTTTGGATACCATTTCATAATCCAATGAACCAAATTCAACATCTGCTACGTCTTTTATACGGATAATAGAACCATTTGAAGTAGCTCGAATAGGTATATTGGCATATTCCTCAATTTCAGTGAATTTACCTGGATAACGCAATACATATTGTTGCATGTTACGCATTTTATCGGAACTGATACCGGTTTGTCCTGGCGCAGCCTCGATATTCTGTTTTCGTAATGCGGCCACCACATCCTCCGTAGAGATATTATAAGCTGCCATACGGTCAGGTTTAACCCATACACGCATTGCATAATCACGCATTCCCATAATCTGAGCGAGACCGACACCTTCGATCCGTTTCAGTTCCTTTAGAATGTTGATATCTGCGAAATTGTAAATGAATCTTTCATCCGCAGTTTCATCATCGGTAAAAACATTCAGATACATCAGCATGGAGTTGACCTCTTTTTCGGTGGTTACCCCTGCTTTGATGACCTCTTCAGGGAGTTCATCCAATACAGTAGTTACCCTATTCTGTACGTTTACAGCCGCAATATCTGGATCTGTACCAACTTCAAAAAAGATTTGAATAACCGTGCTGCCGTTATTGGTAGACACTGAATTCATGTAAGTCATCCCAGCTACACCGTTGATTGCTTTTTCCAAAGGAATAGCGACAGCATTTGTACTCACCTCAGCATTGGCACCTGTATAATTGGCATTGACGACTACCGAAGGTGGTACAATGTCCGGAAATTGTGTGATGGGCAATGTAAATAAGGCCAACAACCCTAAAAGTGTAATAAACACCGAAATAACCAACGACAATATGGGTCGTTTTATAAATGTTTCAAACATAATTTATCCTCCCCTACAGTTTCCTCATTTTTGGATTAATCTTCATTCCACTCCGCAGTCCCTGTACTCCCTCATAGACAATCTTGGCGTTGGGATCTAAACCTCCATCCACAATGTAATAATGCCCCACACGCGGGCCCGCTGTAAAAGGTGTCATTTTTACGGTACTATCTGCCTGTACTGTATAAACGTATGTCTTATCCTGAATTTCAAATACTGATTTTTGGTGTACAAAGGTATGTTCCCCTGTCTGCATTGGCACCGCAATCTTACCTGTTGCGCCATGCTTTAAGATATGCTCGGCATTGGGAAATTGAACCCGAAGGGCAATGGATCCCGTATTGGCTTCAAATTCACTTTCTACCAAATGGGCAATTCCCTCGTGTGGATACAGCTCACCATTGGCCAAAATTAACTTGACCGATTTTTGCGTTTCCTTACCGTCCAGTTTATCACGCATAAGTGTCAGATACTCTCTTTCAGAAATATCAAAATAAACGTTCACTTTGCTTAAATCGGAGATCGTCGTAATTAAGCTACCCTCGGTCAATAAAGAGCCTTCTCTCAATAAGATACGGTCTATACGGCCGTCAAAAGGAGCCTGTATAACAGTATAGTCCAATCTTGTCTGTGCCTGATTAACCAAAGCTCGGGCTTCTTCTATCTTAGAATTGGCCGCTTTTAATTGAATTTTTAATAAATTATATTCGGAAGAGCTTACAATATTCTTGTCAACCAATTTTTGAGTTCGTTCCATTTCCAGCTTAATCTTTTGCGCTTCGGCAATGGCATTATCATACTGTGCTTTGGCCTTGGCTAATTCCGAACGATATTCCTCATTATTATACTTAAACAGCATTTGGCCTTTCTTTACCCAAGCCCCCTCGTCTACATAAATTTTATCCAAAAAGCCATTCAATTTGGAACGAATTTCGACGTTTTTTAGGGCTTGAACATCCGCAATATACTCCTGATAAACAGTCGTATCCATTACCATTAAAGGTACTACAGGTATATTTTTGAGTTCTTCTTTCGAATCAGCGTTAGCGTTGGATGAATGGCATGAAGCCAGCATCCCAACCATACCCACGAAAAGGCACAGTAAAAGTAATTTCTTCATAAACGATAAAAAATGTAAAATGTTAAACCCTCCTACGGTATTTTAAAATCAGTCGTTAGGAGAATGTGTTAGATGGGAGCTACAGCAATTCTATAGCGTAAAGAGCGGCCCAAAGCCTTCCATACCATATATAGAAATAAAACTAAATTGTTGCAGCCTCCGCTAGAAAATTAGAGGAGCGTAACTAGAATGGCCTAAAACGGGATAGGAAGCGATAATACCCTGGTAAGCATAGGGTTTTAGATCGGTAAAAAGGATGTTCATCATCTTTTGCAAAACATAATGCAGTAAAGACGATTCCAAAAACAAAAATAAAAATTGGTAGTACTTGACTATTGAGTGAAAATATACGATAATCATCTTGCAATAGTACTTTTTCTTCTTGGGAAGAATGAATGGGTTCCAAATCCAATACGTCATCCAGAAAATACTCCACAATGGTCTCACCTGCATGCAGCACCTGTCCGGTTGCCGAGGAGAAAGACTCATAGGTCAACAGATTAAGGTATGCAAAGAGTGTTAAAAAATGAAATATTTTGCCTAACATATCGAAATTTCGAATCACAAAGGTATGACTTTAAATAGCTAAGATTATTTTATTCGTGTAAAAAAACCATGACAGCCTAAAAAATTAGCAGTCATGGTTTTCAAAAAACAAGTAATGTTCATGGTTTCAGCTACAAACCTTAAAAGATCAATTAAACAGTCGACACAATTACTTAGAACTAAAGTATCATCATTGAATTCATTATTGTCTATCAGAACTCAATCTTTATTTTCCTTTTATTTTCTCGTTACTAAAGGAATATGGAGCATCTTCTTTTTTTGTACCTCTATTTTTATTCGGTGCTTCGCTCATTTTGAAATCAAGTTTGGCACCCTGCAATAAATCTTTATAACGGATATAATTATGACTATAAGGCTTTCCATTCCAAGTTAGTTGATCTACGTAGACCTGATTTGCTCCCTGTTGTTTAGCTTGGATATTCACTTTTTTCCCATTTTCGAGATTTAGTGTCACCTTATCGAATTGTGGTGAACCAATCACGTATTCGCCCGAGGCAGGAGAAACAGGATAAAATCCCAGCGAAGAGAAGACATACCAGGCTGAAGTCTGCCCATTATCTTCATCACCACAATAGCCGTCTGGTGTAGGCAAATAAAGTTTATCCATTATTTTGCGTACCCAATATTGTGCTTTCCAGGGCTCTGCAGCATAATTATACAGATAGGGCATATGTTGGATAGGCTGATTTCCATGCGCATACTGCCCCATATTCATCACCTGCATTTCACGCATTTCATGGATCATTCCGCGACTTTTCATGCCCTCATAACTCGGAATAACAAACACCGTATCCAACATGGACACAAATGATTTATTACCACCCATCAAATTAATTAAACCCTGAGGGTCATGGAACACACAAAAACTCCAATGCCAAGCATTTCCCTCCGTATATTCTCTTGACCAGGCACTTGGATCAAAATCTGAGACGAACGATCCGTCTGCTTTTTTTCCACGCATAAGTTTTGTACTTGGGTCAAACAGATTTTTATAGTTCATCGCGCGTGTTGCATAAATAGCTGTTTCAGCTTCCGGTTTGCCCAGTGCTTTGCCAAATTGATAAATACACCAGTCATTGTATGCATATTCCAATGAACGTGCTACATTTTGGTCTACTTTTACATCAGCAGGTATATAGCCCAATTTATTATAATATTCATAACCGAAGCGTCCCGTCGAAGAGTGTTTCGGATAGGCACTATTGGCCCCATGCTTGAGCGCTTCCCATAACAGGTCTTTATCATAGCCTTTCCGATCAGTCATCAAGGCATCTGCGACAATAGAAGCAGAATTGTTTCCAATCATCGATGCACGATGTCCTGGCGAAGCCCACTCCGGAAGGTAACCACTCTCTTTATACGCATTCACCAAACCTTCTTGCATGCGATCGTTCATGGATGGATATAATAAATTCAACAGCGGAAACAAACTTCTAAAGGTGTCCCAAAAACCTGTATCTGTAAACATTTCACCAGGTAGGACCTGCCCATTGTAGGGGCTATAATGCATACGCTTGCCTGTTCCATCAATTTCAGAAAAATCCCTTGGAAAAAGTGTTGAACGATAGAGGCTGGAATAAAATGTACGTAACCGGTCAATATTATGGTCTTCAACCTGTACACGTCCGAGGATTTCGTTCCACTGTGCTTTACCTTCGTCAACAACCTGTTGAAATGTTTTGGACTTCACTTCTTTTAAATTAAGTTCTGCCTGCTCAAAACTTATAAAGGAAGAAGCAATACGGGCGGTGACCTTTTCCCCTCTTTTCAAGGAAGAGAAACCAACGACTGCTCCGGCGTGATTATCCTGAATTTCCAATTCGTCTTTACTTATCGCTCCACTTTTAACAGCAGCTTTGTAAGAAAATGGTCTATCGAAAGTAATGACGAAGTAATTCTTGAAATTCTCTGGAACACCACCGCTATTTTTTGTTGAATACCCGATAATCTTATTTTCCTGCGGGATTACTTTAATATAAGACCCTTTATCAAATGCATCAATAATAACATAAGCACTGTCTGTTTTGGGGAATGTGAACTGAAAGATTGCTGCCCGTTGTGATGGAGACAATTCTGTTGTCACATCGTGATCCGCAAGGTAGACGCTATAATAATAAGGTTTTGCAATTTCCGCTTTATGCGAAAACCAGCTCGCCCGCTTTTCCTGATCAAATTGCGGTGTGCCTGTTATTGGCATGATTGAAAACTGACCATAATCATTGTTCCAGGGGCTTGGCTGGTGGGTTTGCTTAAATCCTTTAATTTTATCTGCCGTGTAAGTATATACCCAGCCATCGCCCATATTTCCAGTCTGTGGGGTCCAAAAATTCATACCCCAAGGCCGAGCGATCGCAGGATAAGTATTGCCATTAGACAATTCATACTTCGATTCAGTACCGATCAAAGGGTTAACGAAATCAACAGGCGAGGTTTGTTGCGCCATTCCAGCATGCGCCGCGAATAGAAAAAGAATACTACCTGTTAGTTTTTTAATATTAAACATAAATGAAGCGTTTGGTTAAGCTTAAAATTATTAGCAAAAAAGCTAAAACGTATTAGTAAATATAGGTAAGAAATTTAAATATAGTCGATTGCCTAGGTCTTTTTCACAAGATGGTTACAAAAAAAGAGTAGATCGTATCCCTACCCAACATAAAAATAGCCGTAGAGTATTCCTCTTTCAAGCGAATACCTTACGGCTACTTTTGAGCCAATCACCCTCTTGTCGCTAACTAGCGTGCTGATGTCGTTCTTTAGTATCTACTGAGGTAGTTCCAAAAGCCTAAATTCGCTCATTTGGAAATTTGATCCAGAGGAGACTGATTTCACAACATACCGATAATGGGTGTAAGGTTTTGAATTCGTAAAGGTGAAATTGACCGATTTATTTCTATCTGCCGGCATAGTACCAAAACCAATTCCTTTCATTTCGTGCAACGTTGTCCAGGCCACACCATCTTCCGAGGCCTGTATTTCCCAATCTTTAGGATCCCTTTCAGGAGAATCATTTCCGGTTGTTATGGTATAACCATTAATGATTTGTGGTTGATAGAATACAAATTGCCAATACATTCCCGGCTGATACCCTCCAATAAATAATTTCGTCTTGGTATCACCATCTATTAACTTCTTCGATCCTTCACCTGCATCAGGGCCGCTCGAGTTGTCCTGAGAGATTCGAAAGGTATTATCAATATTTGTCCAGTCTTTTATAATGCCTAGATCTGTAAGCATCTTGGTAACGACGATTTGAGATCCTTTAGGAGTTTTTACATTTAGCTGGTAGGTTTCGAATTTTCCCACCTCAATCGAAATATCGGCTTTCTCCTTATCAGAAACTTGCTCATATTTATCTTTATCAGTCATCTTTGACCAAATGACTCCTTTAACTGCAATATCACTAGCATAACTTAGGATCAACTTTCCTGTTCCGTTCTTTGTCGCATTGAATCGAATTAGCTTCTCCGCATCAATTTTAATGACCTCCTCCCGTTGAGCCCAATCGCCATTTTCATTGAGCACTTTAAGTCTAACAGTGAAATCACCCGTCCCTAAAAAAGTATGTTGCGGCGAAGTTTTCGAAGAGGTGCTATCGTCACCAAAGCTCCATCGCGTTTCAGTATAATCTTTAGACTGATTTGTAAATTCAAAAGTAAATGGGTCATCCTTCGCAACCTGCTTAATAGAAAAAGCAGAAACGGGATTGGGAAGCTGAGGTTTGTCAACAACCACTTCCTTTTCTTTACTGCAACCTAATAAGGTAACCAGTAAAAGTATATAAAAGTTATATCTTACTAATTTCATCTTCATAAATTCATCGTTGTAATACCATAAGTTACCGTCTGTCTATAAAAATTCGATCATCCTCCATTCAGAACACTGGAATAAACTACTTCCCACGTTTTCTGTAATATTTAGGCGATAAAATTTATAATTACCTGGTTTTTGGATATTAAATCTTCTTGTTTGAATTCTATTTGGGAAACTTTCATTTACTCTGGTATCAATAGTGACCCAATTTATACCATCTAATGATCCCTCAAGAAACCAACTTTTTGGATCACGTTCTATCGCGTCATTTCCAGATGTAAGCGTATATGCTCCAATCTTCAGCGTTCTGGTAAATGTAAGTGTGCACTTCAGATCACCTGTAAATGCGCTCTGCAAGAATTTTGTGTTCGTTAGATCATCCACCAGCTTGAGACTTCCCTCACCTGCATTTGCGCCGCCATTATTATCACGATTTACCGTTAGAGTTGCTTCCCCAGTTACATCGAATTCGACAACCTTTGCACAATCAATTAAAATCGTAGTATAATTTTTCTGAGGATTGATCACATGCAGCGTAGGATCCTTCAAGTAGACCGTTACAGCGAGAAACTTATCTTTATTCTTGGTTATAACATCCCAAGGAATTGATATATTGAACGCCGCTGCAGATTTATTACCCAAAACCTGCACGCGTGAAGGAATGGAATATTCATTCTCCTTTAAACCGATCGTGTTAACAGGTACCTTTTTCTTGGTTATCCAATTTGAAATTGAATCAGTTGTTCCTCGCACTTCAACATAAAAAAATTTACTAGGAAAGGATGCTAACGAAACACCGATCGGTATTTCAATTCCAGAAGGTGTTGTATTGTAATTATTATGATCGCTTGCCAGGATAATATTGCCAGGTGAATTTGTTATCGAAAGATAATGGATATCTTGCGCAGTCAGAAGATCCTTTGAGTCCATCGTTACAATTATGCTATTTGGATTTCCCAACTGATTACCTTTTCCTGGATTAGACAACTTATACGACAGTGCAAACTTCTTACCGTAAACACGTTCAATTTCTGTTCGCGAAATCGTTAACAAAAAAGAGGTGGTATCAGCACCATATTGAAACTTCACTACATTGGGAAAAGAAAATGCCGAATTCGGAAGTGTAACCACATCTTTTAGTGTTCCCGATTCGATTAATTTAGTAACTGTATCGGTATTCAATTGAAGCTCAACATCAAAAGTCTGGGACGCTGGACTACTCAATTTCACTTTCATCGGAACTTGTACATAATCATTTGTTTTGATCAGATCTTTTCCCTCACCTTCTGCGATAACCTGAACAGGAGCCCCTCCTTGTAAATTAAACACTTCTAGATTATCTTTTGAACAAGCCAAAAATTGACTACAGCCCAAAATTATCGTTATATAATAAAATAGTCTTTTCATATTAGCTTTTTTAAGATTATTTGTCTACCCAAACTCGTCCATCTAGTTGCCAATTCTCCTGTCTAGCGATCTGCAACCAGCTAAATATCTGGGCAGTTATATCGGTATTTTTCGGCACTAGCGTACTTATTGTTTCAACAGAAGGAGCGCAAAGGAAATCATTCAGCTTAGAAATTTCATAGGCGGAATTCCCAATCTTCAATGTATTTCCATAGGGGCCATCATCATAAAGTACACCATCAGTAACAGTTCCCACAATAGGCCAATTTGCTGCAAGATTTGGATAATAGGGATGTTCTTCACTTACTCCTACTTGGCAATTATATTGCGTAATAACTGCCAAGGGCAATGCTACTTTCCAAAACCGAACATCCGCCAAGTAGTAATCGCCTTCATTCCAATTGCTTCCCCCATTTAACAGTCCCAACCTAAATTTTGCTGGACTACTGATTGAACCCCATGAACTAATGTCCATCTCATTGCCCGGGAGACCATTTGTATAGGTTTTCACTATGCGTTTACCGTCGCTTGTCAACGCTCCGACTATTGTTACATTATTCCATGTTGCATTGTTCAATTTCGGACCATTCACCTCACCACTTCCATTCGGACCGCGACCATTGAACATCCAATAATCGTCTTTGAAAGCCATAATCCATCCATTTGTCGGCGCGCCTGATTCCCATTTCTCTCGTTTACCAATAAAAGATGGATAATTGGGAAATTTATAGGTATTATTTGGTCCTTTATTCTTCTTAACTTTTAATTCAATGGTAAACTCCTCATTATCGCCGAGATCAAAAACAGGATTATCCCCTTCGGTCAACTCTGCGTAAATACCGCCTTTAAACCTTAAAAAATCTCCCGAAAAGCGACTGCCCAAATAAGGTTTATTGATATACCTTGAATTATATTTCGGCGAGTAGAAAATAGTAAAGGTATTAACATTTGGGTTGCTAAAGATTGTATTGTCATTCTGCGTGGGAGGAATTTCAAACGGGCCGCCTTTACTCGAAGTGATGATTACCAACCAATTCTCTTTTTTAAAAGCGGGACGTTGCTCCAACGCTTTAATAACTTCCCCTACCTGCTTATCGAAATTTTCTATGGCAGCTTTATAAAAAGTACTGCTATTGTCATAGGCACTAGCCTTTCCCGCTTTATCAACCGCTGTAAAATGTGCAGTTAGCATTGTCAACTCGGGTTGCTTTAATCCCTCCTTAACACCATTGACAACCTCTTCGTCTGTACTCTCCAATTTAGCTACCGCAACTGGAGTTAGATTATCAACAAATAGTTTAGAACTGCTATACACCTTAAATTCGGGGTTTTTCATATTTGAAGCGACCCTCGTATAGACAGTCGGAAAGGTCTGAAAATTATTGTTCTTAAAATTATCACCAATGACCAAATGTTTATTTTGGCTTACCCCGGTAATAATACTGGATAAATCAGCGCCAGTAGCAGTTGCATCGTCATGTTCTTCGCTTAACGAAACCCATGAATAAATCGAATGGCTGAGCAAACCGTTCATTGTTGGAATATTTGCCGTTCGAACCGATTCTCCTCTTGCTCCATCCACAATGAGCATGAGCACTTTAGGTTTACCATACACCAGGTCCACGGTATCTTGTTTACCCTCATTATCCGGCAGCAAGCGACCGAATTCATCTTTACAGGACATGAACATCGATAACATGACCAAAGACATTAGCCAGCGGCTTATATTTTGAAAATTAGCTTGAGATCTCATCAGTTTAAAATTTAAGTTACTGTTCCAATTTAATTCGAATCAGATTATGTACTTCTTCATTATTAAATCGGCTAAAAAAGCCCATCAAAAGTAATGCGCGTTTTCCATCTTCTGTTTTTGTCTCGACAACTTTATTGATAAAGCCAGAGAAATAACCAGAAGTATTATAATCTCCATTCAATTCTCCATTGGAATTCAGGATCATAAAGCCATTTCGGGCAATATTACTGTAGCGTGCAAAATCTCCCGAAACGACAACTAAACCATCATTTAATTGCATCGCATAGAAAGGACTTCCTCCTTCAAAAGTTTTGGCCTGGAAACTTTGGTCCACTGTTCCATTTGCATTCAACATAACAACTTTTATTGCAGCTACACCGTTGTATTTACTAAAATCTCCAACAACCATATATTTATTCGTGACATTATTGTAAGTAACCGAAGACACATTGTAGTCCGCTCCAACTCCACCAGGGTTAAATGTAGCATCTAATGTTCCATCAGCATTTAACCGTGTTATATATCCTGCGGATTGTCCATCAAATCTATTGAAAGAACCATAAGCTAAAATTTTCCCCTTTAAAGCCCCACTATTATGATAAACAGTTGCTACAGATCCATTTCCACCAGCCATTGCTTTGCCATCTGTCCCAAACCTAAAAGACTTATCCAGTGAACCATCGAGATTCAATCGGGCGATATGCCTGATTTCTGTACTATCCAAAATAACGGTATCTCTTGTCTCAAGCCGATTTGGTTTATCATAGGTGCGATGAATGTAATATCTAAAATTTCCTGTCGCTAAGATTTTTCCTTCAGACTCATAAATATTTCCAATATTTCCATCAAACCCGCCATTAAATGTCGGATAATACTTTAGTGTATCTGTTTGCCCAGGGCGTCGGAATGGTTTAATGCCCATTGTATCGATAGCTCCTGTTGTATAAATTCGTGTCAGATTGCTGATATCTGAATTACGCTGCCCATACCCCGAAAAAGAACCTGCCAAAAAATAGTAATTCCCCAATTTTAAGATGCTATTTAGCGAATTATTGGCGCCAGTACCTATACGAAAGCTTGCATCATACGTTCCATCTGCAAAAGTTCTGACGAGACGATTAATTGGCCGGATCGATCCTTTATTATTATAATTTGTAAAGGACCCTGTAAAGATCATTTTACCATCTTCCAAAAAAAGAACATCAGACACGGTATTATTTGTTCCTACCCCCACTTGAAAAGTTGGATCTATAGATACATTTCCTAAAACCGTAAATTGTGGTCCAAAAAATACAATATCGTCAATTGCAACAGAAAGCACTCCCGTACTAGCAAAAGGCGGAACCTTAAGCTTTACGTAATCTGCTGTTAACTCGACAATCTGTGCTTTCTCGCCGTTAAATCGGATGATAGCTTTATCTTTATATTTATCTAACCCCTTAATCCGCATGATGGTCTCAACTCCCGTTTTACCCGATTCTGGTTGCATTTTATCGGTTGGATTGATTTCTATATCCAAAGGCGGTAGCCCTTCCTCATAAGGAGCTGAAAACATCTTATTATTCTTATTGCATCCCAAAAAAAGAGCAATAACAAACAACAGGGCTGTAAATTTCCAAATCGTATTGTACATAACTTTCATAATTTAAACTACAACTGGTTATTGTTATTAACGCTTACTTTCTAATATATCCCATAGAATATCGCTCTGATTGAACCCAAACTGAGCTTTGGTATAATCGATTACATGAACAACGCCATTATCCGGTTGAATATCTGATGAAGCGACCGGACATGACCGCCATTCATTTGGCCTACTGATATCTGGAATATAGGAGATATACAATTGTCGGTACCCCATATATTTCAACCGGGTGATATTGTTTTTATCAGAATCATTTATTGCATCGTTATAGACAACTCCAATATTGGAAACTGTATTTGCAAATGAGGTGTAATTTTGTCCTTTATAGACATTTAGTAAATCAAAATCGATCTGGGGATAGTCCATTAATTTTCGTTTTCCATTAAACATATAACGCAGTAAATACTTACGCCAAATCGCACTATCTACATCTGCCAATGTTTTGATGGTATCTCGCCCTAAATTATAAAGTAACCAATTAACACTTGACTGATCGATACTGGAATTTGATTTCGCTCGACCAATCAACCTCTTTATATTTTCATCCCTCGGTGCAAAAAAAGTAAATTCCTTGGTCTTAAAATCTTCTTCCAGACCTGCCAGCCTAATAATTTTGGCGATCGAATCAAATTCCCTTGGTTTTGAATCCAGGTAATCTATAATGGAGCCATCAAATTTTGCCTGCGCCAATCCGCCATCTTTGTAATATGCATCCTTTTTGCATGATCCCAGGCCAAACAGTAACATCGTTATGAAGGCATATCCTATAATCTTAGCTTGTCTCATAATAAACTGATTTAATTTCCTCCTGTCCAATAATCGTTCAACACGATTTTTGAATTAAAATTTTTAGCTGAAGCATCCAAAGGCCAAGTCCACGCACGACGGTTATACTGATCAATTGTCATGGGATTCATGGTCCATTGTGGATTTAGTATTCTTCGGGTCCGGATCAGATCAAAGTATCTTGCCCCTTCTCCAATCAATTCACGACAACGCTCTTCGAAAATAAAATTCTTAAGATCTGTACCACCACCAGCATAGCGAGGGGCTTCAGCCCGATCCCGAACAATATTAAGTACTGTGATTGCCTCAGCCTCACGTGCAGCACCTAAATTAGCTAGCGCCTCCGCTTCTAATAGCAGCGCATCAGCATAACGAAATATCATAAATGTATTATCCGGATTAGAGTCTTCATTTCCCGACGCAAAGACATTGGCTGCAAATTTCTTCAAAACAAATAATCCATCATTCGCATACATATCCTCATACCAAAGCTCTTTTCGCTTATCTGCAGGACCATTTAGCGGATAAATCCTGTACATGAAAATGGAGGAATAATAAGCAATGCTGAATTGCTGGTTATAACGAGGAAACTTATATGGCCAACGTAAAAAATGATCCCATAAAGGCGCATATGCATTGTTCTGATCATCGTAATTGATCGTCCGGTAGAATTCGAACAGCGACTCCTCCGTACGTCCTTTTGAGACTTTAGCCCACTCCTCGGGGGTTAGTTTGTACAGATGGTGAACGCCACTAGCACGCAACTCTTTACCTAAGCTAGCCACACTTTCATAATACTTCGTTGCATTTGAAGAATCAAAATTCGCATTCCACATCTTCATGTGCATCAACAAAGCGATAATGCTTCCCCGGCTTGCTCGGGCCCCGCGCTGTGATGACTCCCCAAAAGTCCATGGCATAATATCTTTAACAGATTCTAAGTCGGCAATACTTTTGCTAATTACAGAAACCATATCCTCGCGTGGAAGTTGCTTTGCGAAGTATGCATCGGTATAATAAACCACATCGCCATATAGACGAACCATCCAAAAGTAACTTAAACAACGCATAAAAGTGGCTTCAGCTTTATAGCGATCTTTATCCGAAGCAGATAAGCCTGGAATTCCCTCTTCCAATTTGGAGATTAAAATATTACAACTCTGAATTACCTTATAATAAGTATCCCAAATAGAAACCTTATACATGGCATAACCTTGGGAACGACCGCCACTCAGTGTATTGTTATACACGGCATTCATGTTATTTGTTCCTAAGTCGCGAAGTATCATGCGATCCGTTCCAGCTGTAGGGGAGGGAAAAATTTCTCCCGACCTCGCCTCGCCAATGGCACCGATTACCCATGACTCGTTCAGTTTTTCAAAAAATTGACTGTAGATACGTGCTATATTTGCTTCTACATCCTCCTTTGACTGATAGAAATTGTTGCCCGTAAGCCTGTCGATCGGCTCCACCGTCAGAAATTTCTTACAGCCCATCATTACGGTTGTACATAGACATATGACAAACGCTATTCTTCCTATATTTCTTTTTATTTTCATAATACAGCTCGATTAGAAATCAATATTGACACCAACATTATATTGCCTAGGTACAGGGTAACCACCAGAAGCATCCCTACCCATCGTGCTTACATTTTCGGGATTAGGTCCACTGTACCTGGAGAATGTGTTTATATTTTCAGCCGAAACATATACCCGTAGACGCTCAAGTCCATATCTTCTGATAGCATTTTTTGTAAACATGTAAGACAGCGTAACACTATTTAACTTAAAATAAGACCCATCTTCAGCCCAAAGATCTTGATCCATCCGAAACGGGTTAACACTTGAGTATCTTCTGAAATCGTAAGCATAAGGATACTTCGCAATATCGCCGGGTTTCATCCACATATTAACATCATCTAATGGAACCACTGCTCTATCACCATAGGGATCGCTCATCAATTGCAGTCGCTCGGCAAGTGCATTGTTCAAGATGGTGCGTTTTGCCGTATAGGACGCATATAAGTTCAAACCAAATGATCCGAGAGTTTCATGATTGTAATTAAAATTAAATTGCATACCGCCAGTAATCAATGGTTGAGAATTCCCGGTGCGGGCATAGTCATTTTCATCTAAAACATAGTTACCATCTAAATCTGCAAAAATGGGATCACCCGCCTGAAATTCTGTACCATTGGCCATTCGATAACGTCGTCCAGTCGCTGGATCAACCGGTACATCTGCATCTGTGCTGTATACGCCTCTATTTAATAACATGTAGTTGGACATCGTTGAGGTTCCCACTCTAAAAACAACGTGTTGCTTATATTTGTCATTATTTTCCCAACGAACAAATTGCCCACCATAGTGCTCAGGTAGTTTTAACAAAACATCTCGGTTATAGGCTCCGTTTACCCCTATGGACATGGTAAAACGACCTTCGGTCAAAGGCCTTAACATAACAGATAACTCATGTCCATAATTGGCAATGGCAGCCGAGTTGCTATTTACCTTTTCAAAGCCGAGCGACGAAGAAAGTAGTTCTTCAAATAGAATATTGTTTACTTTCTTATAATACGTATCATAAGTCAATTCAAATCTATTTTGAAAGAAAGCGAGGTCCAAACCTAAGTTATACTGGCTTGTTGTTGTCGGTTTTAGATCAGGATTTGGAATTTGCTCATAATTGATTCCGATGCCTATCTTATCATTATAGCTTCCTGCAATATCGTATTTTCCGTAAACGCGCTCCAAGGTACTATTCGGCATAACATTCACCCCCCAGCTGGTTCGAATGGAGAGCAAATTAATCCAGTCCACATCTCTCAAGAAATTCTCATGATAGGCATTCCATCGAAGACCAACAGCAGGATTTTTGGTATACAGGTTTCCAAATCCATTCTGTGACGACCCATCCATTCTGTAAGAGAGGTCTACCACATACTTCTTCATGTAATCGTAAGTCCCAGCGATTGCAAAAGATAATCCTCTTTCTTTTCCGAATCCACGGCGCAATAATCCTCCTCCTTTGGAAAAATAGCCATCAAATCCAAGCGGTCCTTCAAATTGATCATTTGGTGTACGGGCCTGTAAGGTTGCATTCGCTTGTTTTTCCAAGGTCCGAATCTCATTGAATAGATTGAAAAATACGGTATGCTTTTCATTAAACGTGTGACTATAATTGATAGAGTTCCTATTATACAATGAATTGTATCGACCATAATAAGCATAAACTTGTGCAAATTGACCATTTGCTGCCGCCGGTGTAAACGTGTTTTCATTATCGGAAGTAGACTCATAACTCATTGTTGTTGTTGCCCGCAAACCCGGAATAATTTCATAAGATGCTTCAATGAAAGGCTTGATCGATTTAGACGAATTATCATTTCGGGTCTTCAATGCTG
Organism: Sphingobacterium sp. UBA1897; assembly: GCF_002337775.1. Classification (NCBI taxonomy): domain Bacteria; kingdom Pseudomonadati; phylum Bacteroidota; class Sphingobacteriia; order Sphingobacteriales; family Sphingobacteriaceae; genus Sphingobacterium; species Sphingobacterium sp. UBA1897. The sequence goes on along the minus strand of NZ_DDGR01000001.1, from coordinate 62,614 downwards.
AATTATATCCTGAGGATGCCAGATAAAAAGACGGACCAGGCAACAACGTTGATGCCATCCCGTTTGTTGCCACACCAGATTGTAAAATACCTAACCCGTTCCCCTTACTTTTTGAGCCAAGTGAAGCACTTATCTGCGCTGTAAACTTAAATTTCTCGTTGGGATAATATTCAAATCGCATATTGGTCATATAGCGATCAAAACCCGTATTTTTGATGATACCATTTTCATTATAATAATTCAGGTTCGCCTTATAGTTTAACTTCTGGTTCCCACCATCAATTGCGACATTATGCGTTTGGTTGTAGGTTGTCGCATAAAATAGGTCCTGCCAATTGGTTGAATTATTATAATAAGCGTTCAAACTATCCGATAACATGGGTGTTTGTGAAATTCGGTCCAGGTCATCCTGCGACAACGCATTTCCGTAGATCTGCAATAGTTTTAAACGGCGTTCTAGATTTCCTCCCAAAGTTGGACGTAACTGGGGTGGGGTTTTCAGGAAGAAATTTCCCGTATACCTTACTCTGGGAACCTCAGAATTACCACGTTTCGTATTGATAATGATCACACCATAGGCAGCCAACGATCCATATAGCGATGTAGCCTGCGCATCTTTAAGCACCTCTATACTTTCTATATCCTCAGGAGGAATTAATGACAATGGACTGATTCCTGGCCCCTGCTGGCTTAATCCAAGTTCATTGGCTCTATCCGCATCCATTGGTACGCCATCGATCACATATAACGGTGAGGTGGGGGTCAGAAATGACTGATCACCGCTACCTGTCACACTGATTGTCGAAAGTCCACGGATCTGTGTGGATCCTCTAAATCCCGGTGCTCCGGTATTTACCTGTATATTTAACCCTGCGACCTTGCCTTGAAGCAAATTTTCTACATTCGCCGATGGAATATCTTGAATTTCTTTTCCACTGATCTTAGTCGAGGACCCTGTAGTTGTCTCTCTTGGACGCTTCACATACCCCCTAACAACAACTTCATCCATTTGATTATCGATCTCCTTCAATTGAACGACTACATTTCTGTCGGCCTTCACAGTCATCGTAGTTCCATCATAACCAATTAATCTAAAGGCAACGGAAGTTCCGGTTGCCGTTGTTAAGCTAAATGCCCCCGAGGAATTTGTCGAAGTTGCTTCCTTTCCAGATTTGCCAAAACGTACTGTTACACCCGCCAGCGGCCTCCCTTTATTATCTGTTACCTTACCAGACATAATGACCGTCTGCGCAAAAACCTTTGTAGAAAGAAACACACACAATATCAACAGCATGCAGCTGTTATAAAATATCTTAAATTGCATAACTTTTTCAATTATTCATTATCAAAACGTGGATTCTCCCTTTGAAAATGGAAAACAATCTCCCAATCTCCTTTGGTAAAAATTTTAAAATTCAACCCAAAATTGGCCGTAATTAAACCGCCGCCAAATCCCTTTCTGGAATAGGAAAAATCGACCTTTGCACTGTTCCCATTGCTATACTTTGTTGGGAAACTTGTTAAGGGAATTGGATAAGCTACATCATATTGCACATAAGCAGACGTTTTTTTCATGTTGAAACCATGTACCAGTTCATTCCACTTTGTTTCATTAAAACTATCCGGATTTATCGGTTCTCCATTTTTATTCAAAAAGACAAAGCGCAAATTATGTCCATTTCCTCCAGTAAATCTGCGGATATAGACAACCAGATCTTTAAACTGATCATCCGTGCGTAATAACTGATTGGAAGATTCCCCATACACCCCATTCATGTAGGAAGGCCATATATAGCTTTTCTTGTTTGGATTTTTAGGGTCATTTGGATCAGGTGCAGTTTCGCCATTATATGGATTTTTATCCGAATAAGGTTCATAGTCCTGAACACGCCATGGCAGGATCATAAAATCCTTGATCACTGTAGACCCACCCGAATTGGAGACCTTTAGATCAAAATATCGTATATTCTGCACCAGATCTATACTGTCTTTTGAGCGCGGCTCGATCAGCTCGTTTGTCGAAGAATTCCACAAAATAAAGCTACCTGTAGAATCTACCTCAAAAAGAGGTCGATACACCAACTGGCGCTTGGCCTCAATTTCTTCCAGGTTCTTTTCAGTACCATCGTAGCGGGATATCCACCGATAGACAGGTTTTACTTCGAAAAGGTCCTTGTAGGGGCGTCCATCACCATAACGGGGATTAACAATCTCAAATCGTAGCGGTGTGGTCGAATGATCGGTATTAATATTCCCCATCAGTGAGGTTCTTCCCAAGATGGGATAAAAAGATTTTCCGTCGTAAGTCAAGTTGACACTTAAAAATTCCTTTTCATCAGGTAAATTGTAAAGCTTTTTACATCCATTTAAGCCGACGCACATCAAGATGAGCAGTCCCAAGTTGCATGTCTTATTTATTGTGTTAAATTTTCTAGCAATTTTCATGTCCATACATTCTTAAATTGGTTATTGATTACGATTCATTGTCCAATCTGCCAGCTGGAAATCGTTACCACCGTACATACGTGCAATATTCAAACGATAAGCTTTGTACGTCTTCGTATTTGTAAAAAAGAATACGCGCAATTGAAACCTCTCGTCAAACTCCTCCCCTTGTCGAGAGTCCAATAAGATCCATTTCCCACTTTCTCCATCAAGTCCCTGTAAAGTCCAGTCTGTTGGATCTCGGTCTTGAATATCATTAGCTGAGCGGAGTGTGTAACTGTTGGCAAGTACTTCGACAGGAAAATCCCATTGCAGATAGAACTGCCCAGGACTTGATAAAAAGAATTTTGTTTCTGGATTACCATCGAATACATATTTTGATGCTTCTACTGCATTGGGCCCACCTGAAGTTTCTTTCGATGCAGAGCCCTGTCCTTTGAATTTTATGAAAAGATTTTCTGGCGGTGGGATGTAAATGATCTGACTAACAAATTTGTTAAATCCAAATACATGGTCTGGGTTCAACACATGAACAACGGCATTATCTGTCTGGATATTTAACGAACTGGTTTCAGTCGTTACCCAGTTACGATTGAAAACAGATCTTCTTGTATCGGACAGGTCAACAATCGTAGGGCCGCCATTCATATAGCCAGATGAAGGTTGTTTATTCAGCCCAATATGCATTGGATAGCCATAGCGAATTCCCAATACATCCTTTCCATCCTGACTATTAAGGGAATCACTCGCAATTTTTCCTTGGATAATATATTGGCATAACAAAGAATCCAGTATTTCATACTTGACCGAATTCAGGTATTGTGCAGGCTTGTCAGACACACTCAATGTATTATTCAGGTTTTGAATAGCCAATTGAAAATTGGCATTCGTTAGCGCAAACAGTGTTACTGTACTATCTTCCAGTTTCTTTTGGAGACCGATTCTATCGATGACCTTAACCAAAGAGTCATACACACCAGGTTTACTTTTAAGGTAGCTATATAAATTGCCTTTAAACACCGGCTCCTGGGATATGGGCGAATAATAGCCTTTATCCTTGGCACAAGCATACAGCAGGGCTGTCATTAAGAGTGCATATACACCACGTACAAATAGGTTATTTCTCATAATTAACTCCTTTACTTCCAATAAGCATTTTGTTCTATCAACTTATTTTGTGTTAGAATCTCTCGAGCAATTGGCCAATAGATTCCATCATTGGCTATCAACTGTGCCAACTGAGGATTATCATGTTTTATCTTCTCCCGCCGAATCATATCATACCAGCGGTGCCCTTCACCCATCAATTCTCTCTTTCGTTCTAAAAAAATGGCATCTACCAGATCTCCATTTGTCGTTTCACTATAAACTTTAAGCCCCCTTCGTTCCCTAATCTCATTTAGAAGTTCAATGGCCGTAGATTTTTCACCCAACACGGCTAAAGATTCCGCCCGCAAAAGCGTAATATCTTCCAAACGAGTGAGCACTGTCGCACTGGTAAAAATGCGAAAAGTAGGATCGGAAGAACCTCCCATGATACACTTGATTTTACTAAAGATTGGATACTTACCATTGAAGTTTCTGAAATACACTTCAGTAGTGGGGCTACCTAATGTATCAATACTAAAGCGCTGATCCTTCTTCTCATTAAAAGTTTTTAAAATCGTTTCTTTAGGCATATAAATATCTGGCACCGACTTGTTGACAACAGGAGCAGCCAGTGTCAATTCTTCAATATGCCCTGTAAACGATGCCTCCACATGGGCCCATATGTAAGGAAATGAGAACATCTGCTCGGACCGTTTCTCAAAGAAAAATCCATTGCCCTCCGTTAAAAACGAAGTAGACAAATAATAGGCACCTCCTTTACTATAATTATCCATCACAAATTGTGAATAAGAAGCCGCATCAGCATAATTGGCTTGCCATGCCGCCAAATGTGCGAGAATAGCATAGACAGAAAGTTTCCTAACCAAAGCACCATTCCATCGTGAAGAGGCCTCATTGTAATAGTTGCCAATTTGCTGTTCATCACCGGTACTATAGGAATAAGGCAATAATTGCGCGGCATCATACATTTCTTTTTCAATCCAAGCATACAGTTTTAACCGATCTTCCTTGGGCTTATTCTCAAAATTTCCGTCATGGGAAGTTAGTATTAGGGGTACATCCCCCCAAATACGGACCATATTAAAATAAGCGTAAGCACGTAGAAATCGAGCCTGAGCAACATCTACTACCAAATTATTTTCGGTGTAGCGCATGTCTTTTTCTCTTACTCCCGATGCACGCTCCATAAAAATATTAGCGGCATTAACTACCGCAAACCACCTTCTCCAATTCGATAATGCATTCAGCGATTCATAATTCGCTTTGAGGTCATTCTTAATAATTGCTTTGAGATCCTGCCGATTAGGGCTTTCGAAATCTCCTGACCGAACTTCTCCATAAAGCCAATAAGCATTATTGTCGTCCAAAGCCGCTTTGGTTAAACCATAAATTCCCATCAAACCTGCACGCGTATCCTCCAAAGTATTCCACATGTTCTCTTCCTTGACCGTACGAGAGGAGTCTATATCCAGCATTTTCTTACAGCCTCCCAGAAGCAATAAGAAAAGTAATAAAACACTCAGTATGAGGTGATATCTTTTCATTTCTTTACGTTTAAAAGTCAACTTTTATTCCTAGCGTATAAATTCGTGGGATCCTCATCTTTGACCCAATATCATAACCTGTATAATCTACGATCTCAGGATCAACACCACTATAAGATGTAATCGTAGCAACATTGTTAGCAGACACATAGGCATACGCGTTTTTAATGGCCTGAGTTCGTCCCGCCAAAAGAGAAGTTAAGTTATAGCCCAAAGTGATCGCTCTTATTTTAACAAATGAAGCATTCTCTAAGAAAAGATCTTGATCGGCCTGATAAGCTATAACAGTACTCCAGGGGTTATATAGTGGATATTTACTGTAATCACCCCTTTTTTCCCAATACGTAATCTCTTTGATAGCATCTAGATTTTTCGCCCCTTCATTATTGATAAAATCAAACCGATTGGCCATTTCTTGGTTAATGAGTTGTCGACCAATATTGTAGTACATATTGATCCCCAGGTCCCATTTTCCAAACACAAAATTGTTATACCAATTACCAAATACAGCAGGTAACCGATGGCCTTGCAATTTCCGATCCTCATCATTGATCGTATTGTCGCCATTTCGATCTGTCCAAATCGGATCACCCGCACGTAACTGGATCGCATTGTAGGTCATTCCCTGAGGGACCTCTGCATCAGTCCTGTAAATACCTTCATTAGCAAGTAGCCAATACTGGTCTAATGGCTTGCCGACCTCCAAAAGATTATTCCCTATCACGAGTCGATCTAGACCATTAGGCAATGCCTTTAATTTATTTTGATTATGGGATACATTCAGCGCCGTAGACCATTTAAAATTATCGGATTGAACCGGATCAAGCCCAACAGTCAATTCAGCACCTATATTCTGCACATTCATTCCTGCTGCATAGCTTGATTTATAGCCATATTCGCTGTAAGATGGGATGTTAATCAACTGGTTTTTTGTCTGTTTCACATAGACATCAAGTGAAACATGAAAATTTTTCTTCTGAGTGGCATAATCCAGGCCCAGATTGCCTTGGTCTATGTAGGCCCAAGGAATATTGTACCCAACCCATCCCGACTCATAGGGTCTTACCAACCCTGCAATCGCATTATAACCAGCGATAAGCTGATTACCCGTAAAGCCCATTTGAGCGACATAATTGGGACCTTGTGCAAAATCATCAAACACATTGTTCAAGCCAATACGTCCAACACTGAAACGAGCAGTAAGGTCTTTCAGACTAGTATTGGTATTAAAATAACTATTCTTGATATTCCAATTTATAGACATTGAAGGCGTAAAAATCCAGCGAGCATCCGGTTGTGCATTGGAAGATCCATCAGAACGCAGTAAGAGCGACGTCTCAACCTTATCGCCATAGTTATAGGTCGCTTTTCCATAAAATGAGACCAGGTTATGACGAATTCGATCTAAAAACTTAAATATAAGTGCCTTAGGATATGCAGTAGCTTCGAGATAATTTGATTTAAGCGCATCATCTTCCAACAGATTCACCTTAATGAAATCATTCACGCCCTTATAAGCATAAGCATAGTTGTAGCGATAGGTATCCCATTGCAAACTATTGCCGACCAATAGATTTACCTTATTCTTTTCATTAATATTCCAATCATAAAAAGCCTTATTGTCAAATACAGCCCGCTGATTATAGCCATAGTAGTTAGAAGCAAAATTATTGGATTCCAACAGCTTACTATGATAGAATTGGTCCCTATAGCCCTCATTATAATCGAGCATTCCTGTCGAAAGAAAATGAAAATTTCCAAAATCAAACTGCAGCTTTCCGTACCCCTGAACAACGTTCGTCTTGTTGTTATCAAAACCTTTTTTATAATAACTTAAATACTCATTATAGACCTCCTTATTGGGCGACAAGGGGGCCGACAGATCCGGAAAATAGGCTAACTGGGCAAACCTATCCCGCAGATTCAGGTTACGATTACGATCGAGCCGAACTATATTTGCCTGCATGGAGAACGTCAGCCAAGTCATCGGCCGCATATTCAACCCAAACAAAGCATAATATTTATTCAATTTAACCTGATCAGCCACGCCTTTATCCTGTGTTGAGCCCGCTGCAAATTGAAAATTTGCACGTGGCCCACCACCTGATAAATTTGCATTCAAATTGTAAACTAAACCACTATTGTAATAAGAGTCCGTCCAATCGGATTTTCCAAAATAATTCATGTTGAGCGAGTCGCTTAAATACACAGGGTATGAATCGCCGTCATTATATTTGCCATTGGAGGTATACAGATCATAAAACTGCTTTCTGAATTTATTTTCGTATTCACCATTAATTGTTGTGACATGTGGACGCTCGGCCAAACCTGTATACATATTGACCGCTATCCGGTTGCTTTTATCCGCTTTATACTCTTTCGTACGAACAACTATAGCTCCGTTTGCAGCGTTAGGACCATACATCGCAATCGCGGCAACATCTTTTAATACTTCAATAGACTTAACCATATCTATATTAATATTCGCTAATAAATTGGTAGCTGGGCCAATACGCTCTAGGTTATAGGTTTGAACGGCATAAGCAAAGGGGTGTTCTCCAACCAAAGGAACTTCGTCCACAACAACTAATGGCTGATTCTGAAATACGTCGATATCAGAGAACAATGGCCTCGAAATACCACGAAAATACATTGGCTGCTTGGTACCCGATTCCCCGGAGGGTTCAGTTACATAAAGCCCAGTATTATTTCCTTTTAGGTATTGTGCTAAGGAAGAGTAAGGTAATAACGCCTGTTTTTTTATTTCTATTGGATTTACTTGGCTAGTCTTAATCTGAAATATTGAATCCAATTTTGAAGTTCCAATCTGAAGCTTAAGACTATCGGATGGTGATAACACCTTATCTTGACCAAAAGCAAAAGAATAACAGGCACAGGACCACCCTAAAAGAATAAGCCTATCCAAATACCTTTTTTTTATCATGTGCATATGAATGATATATAATTAGGTTATTTTTACTTTTCTACTATAACTGGTTAAAATCACCTCAAAAAAGAGATGATAATTCATTGATTTTTCGGGATAGGAAAATTGGTCGATTCCCATCCAAAATTGATATTATGCAGTATCAAATAGGATTAACATCATAATTTAAGGTTTTAAGTTTAAAATATAAAAACGTTTTAGCATAACACAACATAATGAAATGTCAAAACGATTCGGTTTGCTTAATTGGTCAGCACTAATCTCTCTTGGTTATATTGAAGATATATAGAAAAATGAGAAAAAAAAATTATCAGTGAAATTTTCTTTATTTGCTAAACTGGTTTAGTTATTAACATTAAGCAATTTATGGCTTAAAAACTGGTTTTTTACGTAGAAAAAATATGATTTTGCTAAAATACTACACTGAATTAATTTTTTTTCCAATTGTAACTTTCTCGCCGATTGACAACTATAAACGAATTGATAACCTAGCTATTAATTGAATACCAAGCTGATAGAATTATCCCTTCAGGGTCAAGACATAAAAAGAAAA